>NZ_JBHSNC010000056.1:0-336684 GCF_042655785.1 Cohnella yongneupensis | reverse complement strand
GCTTGGCCCCTCCCGCGACCGGACTTTCACCGGCTAGAAGATGCGTGCCTCTGGGCACGCCAAAACGAAAAAAGCCCCGCCTCGGCGGAGCTTCTTCTTAACTACCTTATGAGGACTGATGCAATATCGTCTTATTAGGCAAGTAGTGCAGCGCCGTGATGCGACGGATCGTCTTCGTTTTCGCGCGCATGACGATCGAGTGCGTCTCGGCCCGATCCCCCGGCACGTATCGTACGCCCCCGAGAAACTCGCCGGGCGTGACGCCGGTAGCCGCGAAAATCACGTCTTCCTCGCCGACCATATCCGTCATCGTTAACACTTTGTACGGATCCTCGATGCCCATCCGGATGCACCGCGCGTACTCTCCAGCGTCCGACGGCATGAGGCGCCCTTGAATTTCTCCGCCAAGGCACTTAAGTGCCGCGGCCGCGAGCACGCCCTCCGGCGCGCCGCCCGAACCGACGTACAAATCGATGCCCGTCTCGCCGAACGCAGGGGCCATCGCCCCCGCGACATCTCCATCGGACAAAAACTTGATGCGTACGCCGACCTTACGCAATATTTTGACCAATGACTCATGACGAATGCGATCCAAGATCATGACGGTAAGCTCGGAAGGCTGCTTGTTCAAAATTTCCGCCGCGCGCAATAGCGTGTGCTCCATCGGATCGGTCAGCTTCAGCTTGCCAACTAGCGCGGGTCCAACCGCCAACTTCTCCATGTACATGTCCGGCGCATGCAATAAATTGCCCTTATTGGCAACCGCGATAACAGACATTGCATTGTTAAGCCCTCTCGCCACGATTTCCGTGCCTTCGAGCGGATCGACCGCCACGTCGACGTCCGGTCCGTTGCCGTTACCAAGCCGTTCGCCGATATAGAGCATCGGCGCTTCGTCCATCTCTCCTTCTCCAATGACTACTTCCCCGCGAATTTCCACCGAGTCGAACATCCGGCGCATCGCGTTCGTCGCCGCTCCGTCCGCATTGATCTTATCCCCCCTGCCCATCCAGGGTGCCGAAGCCAATGCCGCGAGCTCCGTGACTCGCACGATTTCCAATGCTAACTCTCTCTCCATAACAATCCTCCATTTGGCTACAGCGTTATATCCTTATTGTATATCATATATTTATATATGACACAATATATGTCCGCATATCCCTTTAATTAATGCGTCTAATTGAGGTGAAAATAAAAACCCCACGGCTTGGCCGAGGGGTTCAATAATGGCTATTCAAGTTAAGATGGCGTTTTATTTAAACTTCAATGTGACATGGATGATTTCGCTGCGGCTGGCGATCCGAATGGGCGGACCCCATAACCCGAAGCCCGAGGAGACGATTACGTGCATCGCGTTTTTCCTCATATAGCCCCAATCGAGCTCGAAAATTCTTTTCGTGATCCAATGGTTCGGCGCGAATTGACCGCGGTGCGTATGTCCGCTTAGCATCAAGTCCACTCCGGCGTCGGCGGCTTGTTGGAACTTGGTCGGCTGATGGTCCATCATAATGACCGGTTTCGCGAGATCTAGACCCTCGACCAACCCGGATACGGGGAGCCGTCCACCGAGGGCGCTTGCTTCCGCCGTTTTGTCCTTACGACCTACGATATAGAGCGAACCCGCGATCTCGACCGTCTCGTCTTGCATAACGCGAATGCCGACCTTGCGCATTTCCTCGATATACTGCGGAATATGGCCGCCATAATATTCATGGTTGCCAAGCACGGCATAGACGCCGTATCTAGCCTTAAGCAGCCCAAGCGTCTTGCTCATCTCGTTGCGAAGGAACGGCTCGATCGAATCGTCGATGACGTCGCCCGGCAGCAATACGAGATCCGGCTTTATCGCCTCGACGCGCTTCACGAGCTTGCGCAGATGGCGATTGCCGATGACGTTCCCAAGATGGATATCCGACGCGACCACGATCGTCCAGGTGCTCGCGATGCCGCCTTCCTTGTCGATGTCCAACTCGTAACGGCGAACGATCGGCGATAACCCGTTGCGCGTCCCTAATGCAAACATCCCTATGACGATCGCGATTACGACGTAACCAGCGATTTCCGCATAGGCGTCCAAGTTGCCGCCCGCGAGCTTTGTAGCAGCGCCGCCGATATCCGCGATCAAACACAAGATGAAGCCGATTTCGAACAAAAAGATATAATACGAACCGATTACTTTGATTAATCGTCCCAGCGGACGAAACGCCTTAGGCAACGGAACTCGGCCCAGGATATAGCTGAATGCAACCACGTAAAGTACAGTCCAGAACCAGCCTGCGTCATACGACAGGTGCGCCGCATCCATCCACTGCGTTGCGTTCCATCCAATGAAAAAAGTAAGCGATGCGAATACGGTCATTACAGCGGATAAAATAAGAATGAATCGCGGATGAAAAGCCATGTGCCGAGTGCTCCTTGCTATTCGAATGTGGATTGATGAATTCTGCAAAGATTATAGCACAGATGAGCGCCCGAACCTAAACGGCCGGGCGCTCCTAGTCATCTTTCCGATATAATCGCTTGCGGACGATCCAGCATAATCGCTCTGGACCATCTTTCGACTTCCAGACGGATCACGTTCCGTCCGTCCGTCAGCCGATGGCGATTGCGAAGCAGCTCTCTCGTCCGGAACAATACCGATTTGACGGCCGATACCGTACAAGCCATGTCTTCCGCGATCTCTTGCATCGAGTAGCCGAAGTGCTGGAACAACAGCCACATATCGATATTGCGTCTCGGAAACCGTTCGGCCAGCCATTCGATCATGCTGCGCACTTCGACGTAGTCGTTATCGGTATACGTCACTTTCGTAGGCTGCGCGAGCAGCATTCTTCGTCTTTGCTGCTTACGGCATTGATCGATCCATAAATTGCGGGCAACGCGGACGAGGAACGGCTTCACGTCTACATACGGCTCCGTATGGGAGAAAAAGATGAGCGATCGCAACAAAGTCTCTTGATACAGATCTTCTCCATCCCATTTGGATTTCGTCAAATAGAAACAATATTTACGCAAATCCTCGAGGTGCGGCGTTACCAACGCCTCGTAAGCGGGTATGACATCCATGTGCCTCCTCCTTCCTTTCTGACTGAATGGTGTCGATCTCGCCTATTCGAAGCGTAAAGCTTCGATCGGTTTCAGCTTCGCGGCTTTATTCGCTGGGAACAAGCCGAAGACGATTCCGATGCCGACGGAGAACAAGAACGCGATTAGAATGAGGTTAGGAGAGAACTCGATGTCCATACTGAATGCGGCCGATGCGCCTCTCGCGGCGCCGACGCCAAGCCCGATCCCGAGCAAACCGCCCATGCCGCTTAGCACCATCGCTTCGATCAAAAACTGGATGAGAATATCTCTTCGCTTGGCGCCGATCGCCTTGCGTATGCCGATCTCGCGCGTCCGCTCGGTTACGGACACCAGCATAATATTCATGATCCCGATGCCCCCGACGAGCAGCGATATGCCTGCAATGCCTGCCAATGCCAGCGTCAAAGTGTCGTTGACGGACGTCAAAGTCGATAACACGTCGGTCTGGTTAAAGACGCGATAGCTGTCCGTATTGCCGCGGAATTTCTCGCTCAGATTAGTTTCCAAGCCCGCTTGCACGGCATCGATTTGATCTTCCGAATCGACCTGCACGTAGATGGTGCGCACGCCTTTGGACTTGAATAGACGTTCCGCGGACGTGAGCGGAATCATTACGACTTCGTCGTTGGATCCGTTCGTCGTACTCCCTTTCTCCGCTAGCAAGCCGACGACTTTGTAGCGCGTCCCGTTAATCAGAACGTACTCCCCGACCGGATTCGAGAAGCCGAACAGATCCGTGGCCGTCGTCGCTCCGAGAATCGCTACCTTTTGTCTTACGTCGAGGTCGATCTGCGATAAAAAACGACCGGACGAGACGCTGTAATCGCGTACGTTCAAGTAATCCGCGTTCGTCCCCACGACGTTGACGCTCACGCTCTTCGTGCCTTCTTTGACCGAAGCGTTCTGCGTGCTTGCCGGAGCGATATACTTGATTCCGTCTACTCCGTCGGACAACCCCATCGCATCAGACTCATTAAGCGTGCTGGAGGTGCCTCGTCCGATAATGTTGACGGTCAGCAAATTCGTGCCGAGGCTTTGCACCTGGTCCGTTACCGATTTCGTAGCCCCTTGACCTAGGGCGACGAGCGCGATGACGGCCGTCACCCCGATTATGATGCCGAGCATCGTCAGCAGCGATCGAAGCTTATTGGACCAAATGCTCTTAATCGCCATTTTAAAGCCCTGAAGGAAGTTCAAACGGCGCACCTCCTTCTTCGCTTAACCGGCCGTCCTGAATACGGACGACGCGCGATGCTTGCTCCGAGATCGCCGGGTCATGCGTGATAAGAACGATCGTATGCCCGAGACCGTTGAGTTCCTTAATGAAACCCATGACTTCTTTGCCCGTCTTCGTATCCAGCGCGCCGGTCGGTTCGTCGGCTAGCAGGATCGGCGGATTGCCCGCCAAAGCCCGCGCGATGGCAACGCGTTGCTGCTGACCGCCGGATAGCTCGACGGGGCGATGGTGAACGCGATCTTCTAGTCCGACTTTGGCCAACGCTTCGAGCGCCTGTTCCTTGCGTTGCTTCGCGCCGACCCCTCGGTAAATGAGCGGCAATTCGACGTTCTCGATCGCGGTAAGCCGGGATAACAAGTTGAACCCTTGGAAAATAAAGCCGATCTTCTGATTGCGGATTTCCGCGAGCTTATTCTCTTTCAACCGGCTTACTTCTTCCCCATCCAGCCAATAGTCGCCGGATGTAGGTGAATCCAAGCATCCGATCACGTTCATAAGCGTCGATTTGCCTGAACCCGATGGACCGACAATCGCGACGAAATCTCCTCTGTTCACTTGCATCGTTACTTCATCCAGCGCGTTCAGCATTTCGGTGCCCATTCGATATTGCTTGCTAAGGCGGTTAATACGGATTAACGATTCGGAAGTCGTATTCATTAGCGTCCACCGCCCGTGGTCGCGCCGCCTCCGCTTCTCGTGGTGCCGGTACCTCCGGATCTTGCTCCGCCGCCGAAGTTACCGCCTCCGCCGGTGAATCCGCCTCCGCCGAAGCCGCCGCCCGGTATTACCCCGCCTGCGCCGAAAGCGCCGAAGCCCTGCTGTTGAATGTTCGATCCGCTCGTACTGACTGGGGTAGGCAACACGACCGTCTGTCCTTCGGTCAATCCCGATACGATTTCGATATAATCTTCGTTGTTAATGCCGACTTCGACGTTGACGCGGCTTGTCGTCGTTACCGTAGTACCGCCTGCGTTAGCTCCCGTCGTTCCATTCGGTGCCGCTCCGCCGCCCGTGAATTGCTCGCGCATAGCCGCGCGTTGCTCATCAGTCATATTCTGGAATTGATCGCGCAATGCGGCACGCTGTTCATCGGTCATATTCTGGAATTGACCGCCGCCAGCTCCGCCAGCACCGCCTCCGAAGTTGCCGCGACCCGTGCCCTGACCGCGTGTACCTTGCGTTCCCGTACCTTGAGCTCCCGTGCCTTGCGTACCATTGCCTCGTGTGCCTTGCGTTCCTGTACCTTGAGTTCCTGTACCTTGAGTTCCTGTACCTTTGGTTCCCGTGCCTTGTGTTCCAGTTCCTTGCGTTCCTGTACCTTGCGTTGTTTGGCTGCCTTGCGTCCCCTGGGTCGTTTGCCCGTTTGGCGTCCCTTGGCCGGACGTCGACGCGCTTCCTTCTCCGGGCACCATGACATAGTAGCTGCCGCGCGCGGATTGCACGGCATCGATCGGCAAGTAAAGAACGTTCGATTTGCTAGCCGTCATAATGTCCGCTTCCGCCGACATGCCTACCTTCAAGTTCGTAATGTCCGACAGCAGCACCGTCACGTCGAACGACGCTACCCCGTTGCTTGCCGTTCCTTCGTCCGCGATCGAGACGACTTTGCCGGTATACGTCTGATCCGGCAACGCATCAACTAGAATTTGCGCTTCCTGGTCCACTTTCACCTTCGGAATGTCTAGTTCGTCAACGCCGACTACGATTTCCATTTGATCGAGGTTCACGATCGTACCGAGCTCTCCGTTCGGACTGATCGAATCCCCGGCCGCCACGTCGAAATCGGACAGCGTGCCGTCGATCGGCGCCACGATCGGATCGATCGCGTCTCCGTTTTGCAAATCCGCCAAGTCGGCTTCGGCCATCTCGATGTCCAGCTGCTGCTTTTGGATATTCAGCACCATGCTGTCGCGCGAATCGTCGTCCGCTTGCTTGTATTTCGTTTGCATATCGTCGAGCTCGAGCTTTTTCTTTTGCAGGTCGATCTGTTTGCTCCGAATTTGAGTGCTCGTGTCTTCCTGCTCGTAGGTGATCAGTACGTCGCCCTTTTTAACCTTATCGCCGGATTTCACGTTCACTTTCTCTACTTTGCCGGCTGCCGTTGCTTTAAGCGTCTCTTTGGCCGCGGCTTGAATGCTTCCCGTTCCGCTTACTTTGACTTCGATTGTCCCTCTGCGTACTTGCGTAGTCTGGTAACTCGGACCTAGCTGCTTGTCCGGTTTATTCAGCCACCAGTAACCTCCCCCGGAGCCCGCCGCAACGACGACCACGAGTCCGACTATCCACCATTTTTTGCTCGACATTCGTTCGACTCATCCTTCCCGATGGTTCATGAAGCCCGGCATGCTAATCGATACGCGGTTGCTTCGTTATGCGCACATTATGCAATGGCAACCTTAGCTCAACATGAAAGCCGGCTGAATGTTTCCTGAATGACGGTTTCAGCTTTCTTTCAGCATTCTTTCAGCTAACGCTCAGCCAAGCTTAAGCATGTTCCCTCATAATGTAGACGGATGTACCTATCGGAAGGAGTTGTCGGCCTTGTCGCAAGGAAACGGAATTAACGTTCTCGTCGTGGACGACGAAATCAATATCTCACAGTTTATTGAACTGGGTCTGAAAAACGAAGGTTACGCGGTCATGACCGCCATGAACGGAAACGAAGCGATAGCGGCTGCCGAAACGTTCTCTCCGCATGTTGTCATCTTGGACGTCATGATGCCAGGCATGGACGGATTCGAGGTATGCAGAAGGCTGAAGCGGATGAAACCCGTCGCGATCATTATGCTGACAGCGAAAGAAGACGTGGAAGACCGCGTCAGAGGATTAGAGACCGGAGCCGACGATTATATGCCCAAGCCGTTCAGCTTCAGCGAGCTGCTGGCGAGAATTCAGGCAAGAGTCCGCAATCAATTCCCTTACTTACTTGAACTGGTCGAATTAGGACCGTTCCATATCGATTCGATGCGCAGAGAATTGAGCTATCAGAACAAACAACTGGATTTGTCGCCGACCGAGTTTGAGCTGCTTAAACATCTAGTCGTCCATCATGGACTCGTGCTGAGCAAAAGCGCGATTCTCAACCAAGTGTGGGGATACGATTTCGGCGGGGAAGAAAATATCGTGGAGGTGTACATTCGTTCGCTGCGCGATAAACTCAGAGATCGCGATCATCGCATCATACGAACGATCAGAGGCGCCGGATACCGGGTGGACCTGGCATGAGCGCCTTACATACGTCTACGAAATGGGCACGCAGAGTATTATTGCCGAACTCGCTCCGCGCGCAGCTGCTTTCTCGCATGCTGCTTATCGTCGCTGGACTGCTTATCGTCATCGGCTTATTTCAGTACGTGTTCATGGAACGGTTCATGTTTCAGAACAAAGCTTCCTCTATCCAAAGGCAAATCCAGTCCGTTCCCGGCGAAGTTTGGGAACGAGTGAACGTTACCGTTCGCAGAGGTCCCGCACAAGCGTTCCTCTTCTTCCCCGCTTCCGCCGTCGCGTTTATTAACGCCGAAGGTTCGACGACCGTCGTGTCCGGAGTGAACCCGTCAACGGAGACGGTGCCTGAGCCGGATCCTGACAAGCTTGCGGAGGCGAAGCTCCAGACGCGCAACGCGAAGCCGGTATTTTATGTCGTTAAAGATCCCGATAAAGGCGAACAACTCGTCGTGCTGCAGGCGGTCCGCTCGTTCACGCGCGACATCGGCGTCGTCCAAGTGAGCACGAGCACGAAAACGATGAAGACCGAGCTGAACAGGCAACTGCTTCTATTTATCGGCCTATCCACGCTCGCGCTACTCGCGGGAATGCTTACTTTTCTGCCCGCCATACGCAGAACGTTAGTCCCGCTTTCCCGCATGGTTCAAACGGTCGAGCAGATCGATTCGGGGAAATTGAACGAGAGGCTTGCGGAAAATCACGGCCAACGAGAGATCGACCGCCTATCGCATTCATTCAATCGCATGCTGGAGCGGCTTGAGACGTCTTTCCTCGCCGAGCAGGAAGCAAAGGAACAGATGCGCCGGTTCGTCGCCGACGCCTCGCACGAATTGCGTACACCGTTAACGTCCATTCATGGGTTCGTGGAAGTATTGCTTCGGGGTGCCGCGTCCGATCCGGCGCAGCTTGAGATCGCTTTGAAGAGCATGTACGGGGAATCGAAAAGAATCAATAAGCTCGTGCATGATTTATTGCTGCTTGCCCGACTGGACCGCGCGCCGCAAATCCGACTGGCGCATTCGGACTTGTCGCAGATCGTCCGCGAGATGGAGCCTCAGCTCCGCCTGCTGGCGGATGATCGCCAAGTCGAGCTCGGCTTGCCGCCGTCGACGCCGCTCATGCTTGATGCGGATAAGATCAAACAAGTCGTTCTGAACTTGTTCCAGAACGCCGTGCAGCATACCGACGCGAAGAACGGCATAATCCGGATCAAGATTGCCCGCATGGAAGATCACGTGGAATTGTCGGTCGCCGACAACGGAGTCGGTATTCCGGAGTCGCATATCCCCCATTTGTTCGAACGGTTTTACCGCATCGACACGTCCCGCGCGCGTTCGTCCGGCGGCGCGGGACTCGGATTATCGATCAGCCTTGCGATAGCGTTGCTGCACGGCGGGTCTATTCTCGTGGATAGCCGACTAGGGGAAGGGAGCGTCTTTCGCGTTCTTCTGCCGATGCAGGCCTAAGGCTTCTCTATGCGCTGCACGCCATCGAACAGCGTCGCCATGTATAGCTGCGAACCGCTCGTATCGATATCCGTCACCTGCATGCCGAGCTTCACCGCCATTAGCGACAGTCTGCCTCCGATGCTGCTCAGCCGGTAGAGCCCGCGATCCGTGCACGCGTATACGGAGTCTTCTTTCGCGATTCCATATCGACGCAAAAAAGCCGTGAGTCCGCGCATTAACGCGCCGCTCACGGCTTTCTATTCGAACGACCGTCTTATCTAAACGGCATAAACAATAAATTGATCGGCAAATTGCTGCCCGACGCCGGCGTAAACGTAATCGTCACCGACTCCACCCGGAATCCCGTCCGATATAGGACGGATGCTTCGTTGTAGTTCGACAATACCGTGTTGCTCGTCGTGTAGACCACTTTGCCGTTAACCGTAAACGCCCCCGCGTAAAACCCGCCGCGCGGATTGATCGCGATCATCGTGTTCGGCTGCACGTTGTTCAGCTTGATCGTATAGACCACTCCGTAATTTCCTTCATTGTAGGAAGGAAACCCGATCGTCTGATCCAACCCGTACAGTCTCGGGTCGACATAGCCATCTCCGAATAGCATTCTGGTCTTCATCTGGCCTAGCGGCTCGTTCACTTCGATGTACCGGTTCGCATGCTCATAAGTGCCGCGAACATGGCCGTCGGACTTCAGTACGCGTAAATTAGGCAACTCTTCGAATACATTTTTGCTTGCGTCCAGGATTACGACTTGCACCTTTACGCTCCGGTCGAAATTCGCGTCGGCGTATAGGGAGTATACGTCGCCCGGCTTAATGATCTTATCGCTCACTTCCGGGAATATAAGGCGGCTCTCCCCTGCCGGAATCGTCGTCAGAGACGACTTGTACGACAACCGGGAAGCCAAATAGTTGCCTGCGGCCGCTTTCCCTGCAACATAGACGAAGGAATGAGGTCCGCCGATTCCGATCGGTCCCATCGTCGCTGTCGCGGGTGCGTTGCTTGTGTTGGTCGCGATGATGTAAGCTTTCACCGGCTTGGACATCTTGCTGTGGTTATGCAGCATGAACCTGACATTGCCCGACAAATCGTCCGCTTCGTAGAAGATGCCTTCGTCCGAAAACGTCTCCGGGCTATTTTCGCGAATGAGCGTCATTTGCTCGGAATCGTCGAACATCGCGCTCAACGAACGATACTTCAGCACATCTGCCCCGTTAATCGCGAATTTGCTGCCGATCGGGGCATATAGCAGATCGAATTGGCCTCTCTCGTACAGCGTGTCGTCCAAAATCGTTATCGTCTTGGCGTATTCGCTCGTTTCGCCGTGCACGTCCGTTACGCGGAGCGTTATCGTCTGCTGTCCCGGTTCGAAAAAGCCGTTCAAGTTATTCGTCCAAACGCGGCTGACGATCCCGTTCTCGTCGTCGGTGCTATTGTCGAAGTAACCGATATATTCGCCCATTTTATAAGTATCCTTCGTCGTAGTAAACGAAGCGACCGGCGGTTTATTCGACGGCTTCACGTTCACGACGACCGTATAAGGATCGCTCCAAACGCCGTTTACGTCCTGAACCCAATGCGTAATCGCGTAACTTCCTTCATGCTCGAACGTCTCGTAACGATTTTCCCACTTCTCGTCAATGATTTCGTAGCCGCGCGGATGATAAGCCTCGTCCTTGTACGCGACTTCCGTCTGCATCGCGTAAGGCGTCGTATCGGAGACGCTGAATTTAGCGATCGGCTTCATGCTCCAAACTAACTCTACGCGTTTGGCTTCCGGGACGTTTTTCACGTCGATGCCGAGCGTCGTCGCTACCGTCTTCAGAGGAACCATTAACGTCCCCTTATCGATATAAGCCGCCCCTAAGCCGGCTTTCGTCACGCCATTCAGACGATAGTTCGTCTGGTTCACCGCGAATCCGATCGCCGTGGCGCCGCTTCGCATTACGTAATACTTCGTGGCCGCGTCATAGGCGATCGTACCGTACAATTCTTTGATGATGGACTTGGCCGCCACGTACGTAACGCCCTTCTTCACCGCATGCGGTTGGGCCGCGAGCACTTTGACTCCGTTGTGAATGATTTCGTTCGTGCCTTGATTCAAAATAATGATCTCTTGTCCGTCGCCGCCGGCGTTCGGCGCCGCGTATGTAGGAGCCGGTAACGAGAAAAGCAAGAGAAAAGCCAGTGCGGTTTGTCGAATCTTGATGTTCATGCTTGCTCCTTATCCAATACGAATCTTCGGCCGTTGCTTGCCGAGTCATGTTTTATAACGTTTCGTAACGACGGAAGGTTGCTATAATCGTTACAGCTTTTTGAGCATGCGGACGTGCAAGATACCCGCGTCCAAGAACGGCTCCGTCGATACCGTCTCATAGCCTAGCTTGCGGTAGAAATCTTCGGCGGAGCATTGCGCGTCCAGCAGCGACGAATGATAGCCGCATGCCTTCGCATCCTGCTCCATCGCTTCCAGTAACTTCGAGCCAAAGCCTTTGCCTCGATGCGGCTTCAACACGGCGATTCGCTGCATTTTGGCTACGCCGGGCTCGTACGTTTTCCACCGGCCGGTTGCAACGTTCTCTCCCTCCGCGCTGAGCAAATGATGTCTGCTAGCTTCGGGAGACGCGTCGTATTCATCCTTTTCCAATTCCATCGGTACGCCTTGCTCGTCCACGAATACGGCCACTCGTATAGCCAACGCTTGCTGAAGCATTTCCTCTGTCGTAACTCTCATCGCTTTCATGACGCTCACCGTCGCTTTCCTTATTATGTATGGATGCCTAATCGCGATTGCATTCTATCAGCATAACGAAGACCGTCACGGCTCGCAACCGCGGGCATAAGGAATTTACTGGTATAGTCCCCAAAACTAAGGGATCCGGGATGCACCGTGCTCCTCCCGTCGCTCGGGATATCGGCCGACACGTGGGAAGTGAACCGCAAACCCGATCCGAAGCTCGAGATGAACGGAATTTACGCGCTGCATAACGATGTATATAAAAATTGGTACTCCTTAACTCAAGTTCAAGGGCTGAAATGGATGAACCATCGGAATCGAACGTCTCGCCTCATTCTGCAAAAGAACGGTAAACCGCTTGCGACTTTAAGGATCACTAAACCTCAACCGACGATCAAAATCGTTGCGAACAACGGCAGCGAACCCAAGGTCATTTTCAAGGTCGATATGCGGGCCGAAATGTTGGAGCTGTGGCAGACGGCCGACGAAAAAGAACTCGAAAAAGCCGCGAACGAGAAAGTTCGCGGCGATATAGTAGCTTCTTTCCGGTATAGCTTGAGCAACGGCGCCGATCTGTTCAATATCGAACACGTATTGTACCGCAAGCATTTCAAACAATGGAAGCAGCTCACCAACAACGGTCAAATCACATACATGCATGAGCAAATGCCCGAAATGCACGTTAACGTGCATTTAACCGATAGCGGCATGTATAAGCTGCAACGAAAGCTGATCCCCTATGATTAAAACGACGTTAAAGTCCGGATAGCTTGTCCAGCTCCGCTCTCAAATCGGCTTCCGAGAAGCCTTCTCCGATGAAGACCGCCACGTCGTGAACGGTATTCTGCGGCGTTATACGCATGAAATCGCTCTCCCGATACGCGTATTGGAACAGGAACTGTCCCGTCGTATCCGAGAACGTAACGATCCCTTTCGCCCGGTATACCCCTTCCGGCAGTCGCGCGAGAAAAGCTTCGAAGGCTTCGCTGTCCACCGACCGCGTCCAATAATACGTCAACGCGTTAACATGATCGTGCAAGTGCTCGTGGCGGTGCTCGGTGTGATCATGGGAGTGATCGCAATGCTCGCCGCACGCGTGAGGCTCTCGCGCCGCAGGGGGTAGTGGATTGCCGGCATTGTACAGCAATCCGGCGTCCAACTCCGACCTGACCGCGGAATAGATCCGCGCGTTCGCGTTCCAGTCTGCAAGTGCGACCAGCAGTTCGTTCCGTTCCTCGGTCCCGATCAAGTCCGTCTTATTCAAGACGATTACGCTCGCGGCGCGGATTTGCTCGATCATGAGCCTTAGCGTTCGCCCGGCTCCTATGCGCCAGCGATCCAGCAAATGACGGGCGTCGACGACCGTAACGACGCCGCTTAACGCTACCCGTGCGTACAGCGATGCCTCGGCTACGCCGTCCATAATATCAAGCGGTTGGGCAATGCCCGTCGACTCGATCCATACGACGTCGGGACGATGCTCTTGAACGATGCGCACTAGCTCCATCGCGACGTCTCCGCGCAACTGGCAGCAGATGCAGCCGCCGAGCATTTCCGCCATCGGCACATCTCCCCCGAGCAGCTCGGCCTCGACGTTTACTTCGCCTATTTCGTTCAGCAGAACGGCTAGCTTTAACCCGCGCTCCTTAGCGTCCGCCACTAGCTTATTGAGCAACGTCGTCTTGCCGCTGCCTAAAAATCCGGTCAAAATATGTACCGGTACGATCTTCTCGTTCATGTGCCGCTCCTCTTGGTCGCTTCCTCTATGCGTCTTGCGGATGACCCTCTTCGACTAATGCTACCGCTGCCGCGTTCGCTTCCACTTGCGCGACGTCTTTGCATCCCGGTATAACCGACGTAACCGCCGGATGCTTCAAGCACCACGCGAGCGCCCACGCGGCCATATCGGTACCCGCGGGCACTTCATCCCGCCGGATCGCTTCGACTTCAAGCATTTGCGCTTCAAGTTGCTCGCGATCTCTGCGCGACCGCACGTCGTTAGCCGCGAACGATGCACCTGGCTTGTATTTGCCGCTAAGAAGACCGCTCGCGAGCGGCACGCGCGCCAATACGCCGAGATTATCCGCTTCGCATGCAGGGAACACTTCGCGCTCCGGCTTACGATCGAGGCGATTGTACACGACTTGAATAGCGCTTGCGTTCACGCTCGCCGCGCGCGAGGTTTGATGGATATTCTCGTTCGAGCCGATCGATATGCCCAAGTGCAGCACTTTACCCGCTTGCACCTGTTTGTCGAGCGTTGTCCATAGCGCGTCTTGATCGAATGCCGCGTCCGGACCGGAGTGGAACTGATACAGATCGATATAGTCGGTTTTAAGCGCGCGTAACGATAGATCGAGCTGTTTAACGATGTCTTCCGCGCGGAACGCGTCCGTTCTTTCGAACGGATTATGGAATTGATGGCCGAATTTCGTCGCGAGAATCCATTTGTCTCTGTTGCCTTGAATGGATTCGCCGATTAACGATTCAGACAGATGGTCGCCATAACATTCCGCCGTATCGATCAGGTTAATGCCCAGCTCTTGCGCGCGTCCAAGAATCGCGTCGACTTCCGATTGCACGTAATTGCGGCCCCATTCTCCGCCGAATTGCCACGTTCCGACGCCGACGACGGAAACTTTCAAGCCGGATTTGCCCAGCGTACGATATTTCATAGAGAAACCTTCTTTCCTTAAGATAAATACCTGCTGTTGCCGTACGAGTCCAAGAAGTATGCTTTGGCCCGCTCTCGCATTTCGTCGTCGAAGCCGCGAAGGTCGTTCAGCAGCGCGAACCGATCGCTTTCTTCGCGTTCTCCGCCGGCATATAACAACCACTGCGCAAGATCGTGAGCGGCGCGTCCGCGGTCGAACGAATGATGGTACCAGAGCGACGCGCGTTCCAAGTAAGCTTGCGGCTCGAACGGGCTGATTTCGATCGCTTTCGTGAACGATGCGATCGCTTCGTCGTGGCGGTCCAGCTGGTTGTAGACGACGCCGAGGTTATAATGCCCTTGCGGGTCTTCGGGTAGCAACTGCGCGTAGACGCGGGAATCGGCCAGCGCGGCATCGTATTCGTCCAGCCTGAAGTGGATGAATCCGCGCAGCCACGTAAGCCGAGCGTTGTTCAAATCGAGCTGAAGACCGCGGTTGCAATCTTCCAGCGCTGCGGCGAGCTGACCCGCCGAGAAGCGGCTGCGCGCGCGCCGGTCGTAAATTTGCGGATTGTCCGGCTCCAAAGCGAGGGCGCGCGTATAGGCGGCATCGGCCAACTCCCAATTTTCCATCCCGACGTACAGCTCGCCGAGCGCATAGCTCGTTCTGCTCTCCTGAAGCAGACGCTCTTCCAGCGCGATAGCCGACTGAATATCCATCATCGCCTCTTCATAGCGATCGAGCATATAGCGCGCGAAGCTTCTGCGCATGTAATAATCCGCGGACTGTTCTAACGAGAGCGCCTTCGTATAGGCATCGTCCGCTTCCGCGTACAGATCCGCGTCGATGGCCAGCTCGGCCCGTTGCTTCCAGTTGATCGGGTCTTCCGGCTCAAGCTCGGTAAGCTCGCGGCTGAGCACCCGCGCTTCTTCCGCGCGGTCCGCTTCCCGGTAAGCGTCCGCGAGCCAGTATTGCACGACGCGATTGTCGGGAGCGCGCTCCCTCGCTTCTTGCAGCGTATGGATCGCTTCGCTCAGCTTGCCTTGCATTCTGTACGTCGTGCTTAGCTCCATCGTTGCCGGCAGCCAAAGAGGATGATCTCCTCGTAGCTTGATCAGCAACTCCTCCGTTTCGGCGAATCGACTTAACGTACGCAATAGAACGGCTTTCCTCAGCAAAAGTTCCACGGCGTTCGGGTAACGCGATAACGCATACTCGATCGAAGCCAGCGCGCGATCGGGGTGTCCGTTCTCCTCGAGCAGCTTGGAGTCATATAGTCTAAATCCGAACTCGTCTTGCGCGCCTTGAATGAAGCTAGCGACCGCCGCATGAGAATAGTTCGTGCGCGACTTCATGATCGACGCGCCTTGGTCCGATAGCTTCGACCATTCGTCGAGCAAGCGGATACCCGCATGCAGGGCGATAATCGCCTCTTCTCCGCGACCGAGCTTCTCGAGCGCCTGACTTTGCCGATAATGATAGTGCGGTACCGTCCGGTTCGGATCGATGGATGCCATCCGGTAGCTACGCTCGGCGTCTTCGAATTGCCCCAGCTTCATATAGACGTTGCCGAGCTCGTAAAAGGTAGACGCCTTGGAATCTTCCCTGCGCATCAGCGCCTCTTCGAAATCCCGTACCGCTTCATCGTACTGACCGAGGTCATGATGCGAGATCGCCCGCGTATACCAATACAAATAAGGACTCGGGTCGATGAGGATCGCAGCATCCAAATCCGCGATCGCCAACTCCTCTTGGCCTAATTCGTTGTAAATATGCGCGCGGCGTTCATAGGCATGAGGATTGTCGCGATTGCCTAGCAATTCGTTCAGCACGGTTAGCGCTTGATCGGAATGGCCGGTATCGTGCAACAGACCGGCATAATCGATCAATTCGTCTTCCGTCATGGAAGCCGTTCCCCATCTTCCGTACCATACGAGCGCTTGCTTTAGCCGCTCTTGCCGATGCAGCTTCTTCGCCATTTTACGGGACCATCTTCTGAACATATGCATCCCCTCCTATTCGGCGTCGTATGGCTTATGAAAAGCTCAAAGGTTGAAACAAAAGCTGCCGAACGACTCGGCAGCCTTGGTCTGTTGCTATCCCTCTGTTGTCTCAGCCACGTCCTCGATCGCGAATTCGAAATCGTCGATATCGAAAAGTTGAACCGAAATGCCGTTCTGAACGACTTTATCCTGGAATTCGATCTGATCGGTCAACACCGGGCTGTCGATCCGTTGGGCTAACAGGATGACTTCCGTCTCGATCGGGTCGAACACCTCGCCGAACTGCATGTTTTCCGACGTGTTCACGACGACGAAAGTTACGTTCTCGTTAATAGGCAGCGGCGGGCTCTCCCGCCATGGCGCGATAAGCGCGCGCTCAAGCTTCTTCTTGTTGAAAGGATCTTCGAAAAACGCGATCATTTCCCCGATTTTGAGTTTTACGTGCGCATCGTCGTCCTGTTCCGGCATGACCGGATCCGGACTATCTTTCATATCGTAAAGCTCCATTACCGTCGTATAAGGTATCCTATATTCGACTGGCCGTTTCGGCAGAAGCAGTTGCCCATAGATGGCGATCATGACCGCCTCGATGACAAAACGCCGACTCATCTTAAGCAATTCCCTCCCATAAAGCATTGCAAAGCCCGTGCATTGGTTTTCATTATATCACAAGCATAAACGGCTGTCGCCGTTCTTGAACACGGCGGCCTATCGTTTATGGGGGAGACGATTCGGAATGTTCATAGGCAAAATAACAATTCCGAATCGTTAAAATACGGACGTATTGCCACCCTTTGGGGTATAATATTCAAAGATTGCGCACAATATCTCCCGTCGATTAGGGGTGTCGCCTATGTCCGATTTGTCCTTCCGGTATTATATGCAGATCGAGTCCCCGGAGACTGAACGTCTGTTCCAAGAGGGGATGAACGCCTCCGGATATTTCGCATTTTACACGTTCGCGGAACAATTCCGCGAGGGTCTCCGGCATTATGACGAGGCCGATCGGGAAAGCTACGGCCGTTTGATCCGGCTAGGTCGCGAATTGTTTCCGGATCCATCGAAATTCAGCCCCTCCTTCCGGGAAGTGTGGGACGAGTTCGATCGCATCTACGCCTCCAAGAACGAAGCGTTAGCAGCCATTCCGCCTTCCGAACGCGATGGCGAATGGCAAGTGCTGATCGATAATCCGTACGTTACCCAGCAAGTCGTCTGTTATCCGAGCCTTAGCTTTCTCGAGGGCTCGTATTTATACGCTTATTTTCAACGAGAGCTTAAACCTAACGAGCTGCTTCGCCTGCAGAAGGTTACGCACTGTCTGTCCGCGAAAGGCAGCATGGAAGAATCGTTCTTCCCTAGCACGTAACGGTTATCTTTGATTAGAACGGAGCGCGATACGGTATTACGACCGCACAATTATTCGACGAAATTACGCTGACTAATTTCGAAAAACGACTATCCCAGCATAAAATCGACCATTGTCATATTTTGCAGCACGGACATACGCTGCTTGCTTATGCGCGAAACAATCAATCGGCAACCAAGCTGCACAAGATCAATTCCATCACCAAGAGCGTTTTGTCGCTTCTGATCGGTATTGCCATCGACCGAGGAGAACTCGCGAGCATCCATCAACCGATCGAAGACTTCTTCCCGGAAGCGCGTAATTCGGATAAAGCCGACGTAACGATCGAGCATTTGCTTACGATGGCACCGGGATGGCATTGGCCGGAGATGGGCGATTGGGGCGGGCGGCCGTTCCCGATGATCAACAGCATGAACTGGGTCAGATTCATTCTCAACAGGCCGATGATCCACGAACCGGGGTCTCGCATGTACTACGATTCCGGCAGCTCTCATCTGCTAAGCGCGATATTGCAGCAAGTTTCCGGGCTCTCTACGTCCGCTTACGCGGAAAAGCACCTGTTCAAACCGCTCGGTATCGACCGGTACCGGTGGTTTGCGGATGCGAAAGGCATCGTAATCGGCGGATTCGGTCTAGAAGTCATCGGACCCGATCTCGCGAAGCTCGGCCAACTCGTCCTGCAGCAAGGCATCTGGAACGGCGTGCCGATCGTCTCTCCCGCCTGGATCGCCTCATCGACGAAGCCTCGGCATCATACGTACGACCATATCGGCTCTTACGCCTCCCATTGGTGGGTTATGACCGACGAAGAACGAAACCCCGTTACGCCGCGCGTATTGTTCGCTATGGGGTACGGCGGACAGTATATCTTCGTCGTTCCGGAGCATGAACTCGTCGTCACGTTCGCCAGCACGCTTTACAAATCCACGTTTCTGCCCATGCGATTATTTCGCGAATTGATGAATGTATGAACTAAGATAAAGAAACCCCGCAGCTCCTAGTTGAGCTACGGGGTTTCTCCATTCTAGAAAGCTTATTTCGCGATAAACGCACCATCCCTGTATGCGACTACGCGCTTAGGATCGTTGCGCAGCTTGACGTTCGCCATCTTCGCTTCGTGCTCGGTCAAAGACAGCGGCTCCCACTCGCCAAGCTCGCCGCCGGCGTCCCCGGGCGCGATACCGGCTTCCGCAAGCGCTTCGGCCATTTGCGTTTGATCCGGCAAGTCTTCCCATAGTCGAATGCCGTAATAGGCTAACGAATAGCCGTTGCGTTGCGCGAAGGAAAGAATCGTGCCGCTTGGCGCATGCTTCATGACGTAGGGCATCTCGAATCTCTCCCGCCGATCTTATAAATAAGGATTGTCGTGCTTAGCCTTCAGCATGTTCCAGCGACGCTCGATCTCGTGCTCGAACTCCCGCAGCGTCTCGGCGTATTCCGGCTTGGACAAATGCTTCGTCTTGCCCATCATCTTCAACCAATCGCCGACCGGAACGCGCTTGCCCTTCTCTTCCGGATTGTACGTAATAGTCGTGACGCCTCTCTCCACTTCATAGAGCGGGAAGAAGCACGTGTTGACCGCTTGGTCGATGATCGTGGAGCCGTCTTTGTCTTCGGACAGCCAGTTGAGCGGACATGTGATCAGAATTTTACCGTATACCATGCCGACGTTTTGCGCGTACCATTGCGCCTTCGCGGCTTTGCGCACGAGGTCCTGCGGACTCGCTTCGCTGCCGGTAAACACGTAAGGAATATTCGTTGCAGCCATTATTTGCGCGGTGTCCTTATGGTGGAACACTTTGCCGCCCTGATGCTTGCCGACGTTGGACGTCGACGTGCGGTGTCCCATCGGCGTCGAATACGACAGCTGCGCTCCCGTATTCATATAGCCTTCGTTATCGTACTCGAGAATGATCATCCGGTGATTGCGGAGCGCCGCGCCGATCGCCGGTCCCATGCCGATGTCCATGCCGCCGTCGCCGGTAATCATGACGAACGTGAAATCGTCTTGAAGACCGTATTGGTAAAGCTCGCCGCGACGTTTGCGCTCGTGGAACATTTCCACGACGCCGGACATCGTTGCCGCGCCGTTTTGGAACAAGTTATGAATATACGTCGCTTTGTGCGCGGAGTACGGATAACCGGTCGTTACGACCATCGCGCAACCCGTATGGAACAAGGCGACGATGTCCCCTTCAATGCCCTTGAAGAACAGCTCCAAGCCGGAGAAAATCCCGCACCCCGGGCAAGCCCCGTGTCCCGGTGCGATCCGCTTCGCCTTCTTGGTCAATGCGCGCAGCGGCGGAATGCGAACGTTCACCTTGCCGGTCTCTTCATCCGGAGTAACCGTAATGAGTCCCGTCTTCACGTCTTCGTATTTCATCGGTTCAAGGACGCGCTTCGGCGCTTTGCTAGGATCGCCCGCCGTAATGCCGTGATAGTCGTACGGCTTCTCGACGAAGCCTTTTGCCACCGCGTCGATCGCGAAATCGAACATCCGGATACCGTCTTCGGCATAGAAATCTTTACCGCCGAGACCGTAGATCCGGCTAATGACCATCGTCGTATGGTTGCCGTATTGCTGCAACGCCGCGCGAATTTCGAGCGACATGTTGCCCCCATGTCCGCCGTATGCGTCGGCGCGGTCGCCGACCGTCAACGCTTTGACGTTCTTCAGCGCTTCGGCGATCGCCTGCGCCGGGAACGGACGAATGATGTTCGGCGAGATGCTGCCGGCTTTAATGCCTTGCGCGCGCAGCTGATCTACGACGTCTTTGATGATCTCGGACGAAGAGTTCAGCAGGAATACGGCGACTTCGGCATCGTCCATCCGATACAATTCGAGGATCGGATAATCCCGGCCCGTTAGCTCGGCGTATTCTTGACGAATACGATCGTAGACGGATTCGGCGCGGTACATCGCCAAGCTCTGCTGATAACAGTTGTTAATATAATCCGGCTCGTTCATGTACGGGCCTACGGTAATCGGATTGTTGCGATCGAACACGTGCTTGAACCCTTCCGGCGGCTTCTCGCCGACGAACTTCTGAACGTCCTCGCGCTTCGCGAACGTCATGACGCGGCGCTTCTGATGGCTCGTGAAGTAGCCGTCTTGGGCGACGAGCACCGGCAACCGCACTTCCGGATCTTCCGCTAGCTTGAGCGCGATAATGTTCATATCGTACACCGATTGCGGGTCGCGGCACATAATGATCGGCCAACCCGTGTTCAGCGCGAAATACAAATCCGAATGGTCGCCGTGAATATCGAGCGGACCGGATACCGAACGGCAGACCAGGTTCATGACCATCGGGAACCGCGTTCCCGACTGCACCGGCATTTGCTCCAGCATGTATAAGTAACCATTGGCGCTTGTCGCGTTAAAAACCCGCCCGCCGCCGGTAGACGCCCCGTAACATACGCCGGCGGAGCCGTGCTCGCCGTCCGCGGGAATTAATACGATATCGTGCTGGCCGTTCGCTTTCATGAGATCAAGAAATTGCGCTACTTCCGTCGAAGGCGAGATCGGGAAATATCCCATTATGTGATAGTTGATCTGGTGTGCGGCATATGCTGCCATCTCGTTGCCTGATTCATAGACGATACGTTGTTCGACGGTGCCGGATTGGCCCGTTTCCTTGCGCATGTCAATCGCCATTGCAGACTCCACCTTCCTATCGATTTTCTCGTTTTATCGAAACGCTGTTCTATCTGTCTAAGCTTATTAAGCCAACTGGAACTTGTGCGGAACACGATGGTCGTCGGCGTAGCCTTCAGCTTCGAGCTCGCTGGACAACGCTTCCGTCGGACAAGCTTGTACGCACTTCAAGCAGCCTTTGCAATATTGATAGTCGATCCCTTGCAGGAACATCTGCGGGCGCCCTTTCTTATCCGGCTGCTCTTCCCATACGAAGCAGAAATCCGGGCAGACGTTGTCGCAGGCGGCGCAGTGGATGCACTTATCGTCCGCGAAGTGGGGCATCATGCCCGCGCGCGAGATACTTAAATCTTTCAGGATGCTGTTGCCCGGGTTCGTAATCATCCCGCCGATCGGCTGCGTCTCGTAACCTAGCACCGGCGTATCCATCCGAACGAAGCTAGGCATCTCGTCTCCTTCGGGCAGCGCGAACGACTGGAATTTCACCTCGTCGTAACCGCGCTGGAACGTATTCAAAGCGGGCTGAACCGCGCCGGGATATTTCTTCTCTAGCGATTTGCGCACGACGCCTTTCATGAATTCGGCGTCCAAGAAGTCGCACAATCGGAACAGTCCGCCGAGCATCGCCATGTTGACGCGATTGTTCTCGTCCATCGAGATACCCGTAGCATCGACGACGGCGATAATGCCTGCTTTCAGCTTGAGCTGCTCTTTGAGCTGCTCGGGCGATTTCTTGGAATTGACGAGCACGATCGTGTCCTCGTACATGCCGGAGATGACGTTGATCGTCTTCGACAAGTTTTCGTGAAAAATACCGATGACGTTAGGTCGCTCGACCGGAGACGTATCACGTATTCGCGCGTTCGTGTCGCAGAAGCGGATGTGCGCCTTAACCGGCGATCCTTTCTTCTCCGATCCGTATGAGCTAAAGCTGACGCCGTTCAATCCGACGCCCATAACGCCCGCTTCCGCCAGCATTTTGCCGGCTAAGTTTGCCCCAAGCCCACCGATGGATTCCAGACGAATTTCGAAAAATCCAAGTTCATTTACCTTAGGCAGCATGATCATGGCGCAATGAAATCCCCTTTCGCGGTTAGTGGCACATAAAAAGTCAGACTATTTTGTAGATTACAAATATTAATACATTCGCGATAATTTCGATAATTCCTGCTGAATCAACCAAATACCGGAATTTTCGCAGTGCGAGCGACTTAGATTGATAAGCTCGCTTGCAAACGCTGCAGATCGCGCCAGCCAATCATCACGATGTTTTCCTCATCCAGCGCCTGTCTGACTTCCGGATCACGCCAGAACATAAGCTCCATGCCGCGTTTGTCCGGCGCGCCGTGGAACGACCGTAGCTCCTCCGTTACGGTCGACGGATGGCTGATCCACTCCGTCACGCCTGGCAACAACCCTCTTAACATTGCGATTCCGCTAGCCTTCATCTTCCCGTACGTCTCCCCCGGCTCGAGCCGAAACTCCGGACCCGTGACGTAATCCGGAAGCACGATCCCTCTGTCTTCCGCTTGCCTCGTTCTCAGCTTAGCCCGCTGCTGCAGCTCCCATGGGATTTTCCGGCCGCCCGCCGAATACAGCAAGCGAGGGAGTCGGAACGGCAACCCGTACATCGCGCACACGTCGAACGCGACCTGCAAAAAATCGTGACCCGTATTAAATCCGTATAGACTTCCCATATGGTTATCCGCGTGAGTTAAGACGAGCCCCGCAGCTAATGCCGCTTCCGTCTGAGCGATCAGTTCCGCCCGTACTTGCTCGGGGTCGGCGCCCTTCTCTATATCCGCGATCGTGGCCGGGAACCAACCGTCTTGGCCAGTCAGCGTGTCGGTCGGGTGCTTACGGCTAAGCGGTCCCCAGCGATACGCCTTCCACTCGCTCGTTAACGTCCAATGAACGCCGACATCTGCAGTCGGTGCCTGCTGGAGAATCGAAGCAGCGGCGTCCGAAGACCATGGACAAGTCATCATGATCGTCGCCGAACCGACCGCATTTTCGCTTAATAACTGAATGATCCCTTCGTTCGTGCTTCGGCACAGGCCATAATCATCGGCGTTTACGATCAATAGACGGTCTTGGCTCGAGTACCCCATCTGAACTGCCGTATTCATCGCCGCTCGCCTCCTTGTTACATTGTATGACGAGAATGCGCTCGCATTGCCGGTCGTCGTACCGGTCAATCGCATTTTCCATTGTCCACCTCGACTTAAGTCTAATGGAAACCCCTTCCTCAACCCTCTTTTCCAAGGGTATCCTATTCACTATAATGATCAGCAGAGGATAGAACAAAGGAGAAGAGAGCAATGAAATCATGGATTCGATTCAGCATGAACAACGGGGTCGCCCTGCTGTTGATCGTGGCGCTGCTAATCGGCGGCGGATTGTACGCGATGACCAATATGAAAATGGAAAAATACCCTGCGGTCGATATTCCGTATTTAACGGTTCAAATCGTCTACCCGGGCGCTTCCCCTACCCAAGTGATGGACGCGTTCGGCAAAGACGTGGAAGCCGAATTGAATCGGCTCGAGCGTCTAGACAATTTGTACGTGACGGCAGGAACGAACTACTTCTCGGCCACGATGGGCTTCAAAATGGGCGTGGACATGGACGATGCCGAAGCGAGCGCGCGCGCCGCCGTCGACAAAGTGAATATGCCGGCGTCCGTTAAAAACATTTCCTACTATAAAGATCAACTAGAAGGCAACGTCTACTCGGTCGCGATATCCGGGAAAGACCAGGCGACGGTCCAACGTTTCGCGCAAGACCAGCTGTTGCCCGCCTACCGCGCCATCGACGGCATCGATCGCGTAGATTCGACCGGCGTCTTCGACGACCAGGCAGTCGTTGCTCTGCGTGATGCGGACATGAAGGCCCATGGCTTGGGCGTTGATCAAGTCAAGGCGGCGATAACGTCCGCTCAGTTATCGTTACCTATCGGAAGCTGGCATACGGACGATCAGTTGTTACCCGTACGCGTAGGCGGAACGATAGAATCGCTGTCGCAGCTGAAAGGCTTGCTCATTCCATCCGCCCAAGGAGCCGTAGCGCTCTCGGATGTCGCGGACGTCAACTACGAGCATAGCGAGGATCAGCGGGTTAGTCTCAACGGGGCACCTGCCGTATTTATTTCGATCATCGGCAAAGGCGGCTACGATACCGTCCAGCTCGTCGACGATTTGGAGACCGCCGAGCAGAAGCTGTCGATGCCTGCCGGCGTTAACGAACAAGTGATGGTCAAACGTACGGAAGAAATCAAGCAATCGGTCGACTCCATGCTGCAGGAAGTGCTTCTCGGGTCTTGCATGGCGATGCTCGTTACGCTGTTGTTCCTGCGCAATTTGAGATCAACGTTGATCGCGATCGTGTCCATCCCGCTTTCGATGTTCGCCTCTTTTCTCGTCTTGTACCGGCTCGGGTATACGCTCAACATCATGACGCTAGCCGGTATCGCCGTCGCGATCGGACGCGTCGTGGACGATTCTATTGTCGTCATAGAGAATATTTTCCGCCGCGTGCGCAAGACGCAGGAGCGAAACGACCGGCTCGTCGAGGACGCGACGAACGAAGTGTCCCGCGCCATTACTTCTTCGACATTGACGACGGTAGCCGTGTTCCTGCCGATGGCGTTCGTGCCGGGCATCGTCGGCGCTTTCTTCCGCCCGCTCGCCTGGACGATCGTAGTCTCGCTGCTCTTCTCGCTGCTCGTCGCGATTACGATCGTGCCGCTGCTCTCTAGAATCAGCTTGCTGAAAGTGAAGCATAAGGAACATACGGAAAGCGCCCTCCAACGCGTCTATCGCAAAATGCTAGGATGGTCTCTCTCCCATCGATTAATTACGCTGCTGCTTGCATTTTTCTTATTGCTAGGCAGCTTAACGATTCTCGTAAGCGGCCAGCTCGGATTCAACTTCTTGCCTTCCGAGCCTTCCCGTAAATTCACCGTCGAATTATCGATGGCCGACGGCACGAACGTTCAGACGACCGATAAGATCGCGGCTCAAATCGAAAGTCAGATTAAGCAACACCCCACCAAGTACATTGCGTCCTACGTTTGGAGCCAGGGCGCCAATATCGAGTTCACGATCGACGATAGCGTGAGCGATTCCGACGCCCTTGCGCAAACGCTCCGCGACGGCTTCAAACAGGTCCAAGGCGCCAAGACGATTACGCTATCCGGCGAAAGCTCGATCGGCGGCACTAACCGGCTCATGATTACGATCAACGGTCCGGACGGGGCAACCATTCGTCAGGCTGCCGAACAAATGGTCGCCGCGGTTACCGGCATCAAAGGGCTCGAGGACGTTCACCACTCCGGAGCAAGCGAGAAACCGGAAGTACAATTCGTCGCCGACGACAAAAAGCTCGCGGATACTGGACTGAACAACGCTTTAGTCGCGCAAGCGATGAACCGCGCCATTCAGGGGGAAACGGTCGTTACCGCCATCTTGGACGGAAGAAGCACGGACGTCTTGCTTCGCGCGGGAATTATAGCTAAGGAACCGGCTCCGGTGTCCGTATTGAACGATATAGAGGTCACGAATTTCGCTGGCCAACCCGTCCGGCTCGGTGACGTCGGAAATTGGGAGCAGACGCTCAATCCTTCTTCGATCTCCCGATTGAATCAAAAAGAATATTTGCAGCTGAACGGAATTATTACGGACGCGAACACCGGAGGAGTGACGGCAGCCGTCGAAAGCAAGCTGAATTCGCTCAAACTGCCGGCGGGCGTCACTTGGGAAGCCGTAGGCGCTTCAAAGGAAATGAACGACGGATTCATCAGTATGGGTATCGCGCTCGGTATCAGCATCTTCCTCGTCTACCTGGTCATGCTGTTCTCGTTCGGCGAGTGGCTCACACCGTTCGTCATCCTGTTCTCTATCCCGTTCTCTCTCATCGGGGCGCTCGGCGGATTATGGGCGGTCAGCGAACCGGTGGGAATGCCTGCGTTGATCGGCCTGCTCATGCTGAACGGCATCGTCGTCACGAACGCCATCGTGCTGCTCGAACGGGTACGCAGCAACTTAAAACAAGGCTTGCCGCGCGATACCGCCTTAATCGAAGCCGGCGTAACACGTCTGCGCCCGATTCTCATGACGGCGATCGCGACGATCGGCGCGCTCTTCCCGCTCGCCTTGTCGACCGACGTCGGACTCGTCTCCCGCTCGCTCGCCGTAGTCGTGATCGGAGGCTTGGCGACATCGACGCTTCTGACGCTCATTATCGTGCCGGTCATGTTCAGCCTTATGCACCGAAAACGCGGTATTACCTCGGCGAGTCAGGCTACTGCTAATGCGGAAGCAGCTGCGGGACAAATCGACTAAGCGCATAAATAAAAGGACCTTCCGACATCGGTACTTACCGATTGTTGGAAGGTCCTTTATTCCTATTCCGATAACTTAGCCAACCGCGCAGTCAACGTCTTCACCCAGCTCGCGGACAACGCGTCGACTGCCAGCAGCGCGCGAATGCCGTCCGCATCGTCTTTGTCGTGGTGCATGACCCGATTCGCTTCGGCAACCGTCATTGCCGCCGGATGGCGCGAAAGCTGTTGCAGCGAATCGCCGAACCGGACGTCGCCGGGCTTCAGCGTACGGAAGTAGAAGCCCGTCGCTCCGCTCTCGGTTACGAGCAACGGCAATTCGTCCAACCCCCACCTCATCGCAAGCTTCCAGCAGGGCTGCCTTGGCTGGCTAATTTGCACGACCGCGCTTCCGATTCCGAACGTATCTCCTACGCATACATCGCTTTCCAATAAGCCGCCCGAGACGGTGAAATTTTCTCCGAACGAACCGTGCGGAAGCTCACGATCTAGCACTCGCTCCCAATAAGGATAATGGCTTTGCGAATAGACGCATACCGCCTTATCGGGACCGCCGTGATTCACGAGATCCGCCTGCTCGTCTCCGGCGAGACCGAGCTCCGATAGTCGCACGCTCATGTCTACCTCTATCGCGGATTTAACGATGCCGGAGCGTTGTTCTTTGCCTTTGTATAGACCGGGTTGCACCGAGCCTAAGTTAATGGATAGAACGGGAATAGACGGCCATTCTGTTATTCTGTTCATAATAGCGAATAAACCTCCATCACTATCGCCACGATAAGAGCGAAACTTTATCTCCACCTCAGAAAGGAGCGCATAGATGCCCCCATCGAAGCGGCGCCGGGAAAGCGCCTGGAAAAGCCGGAAACAACAGCATCAGCATCACGGGAAAATCCCTTCGCTTCACGGATTGGCGAACGACGCGGACCCGGAAGGAAAGCCTGATCCGGCGAACGAGTAACGATTGATACACTCGTCCTTGCAGCGGTGCTATTCTCGAGCGCTGCAAGGCGATGTCGGCATTCGATCGCTTATTGGATTCTGATTCTTTCCGCGGCCGTCAGCCTTCTTCCCTTCACTTGGAAGACGATTCTCCCGTTTTCCATTCCCCATATTTCATCCGCGAATTTCTCCGCAAGTTCGAGTCTATGCAATGCGGCGACGATCGTCGTACCTTTGTCCGCGCACAGCTTCTTAAGCGTTCGCATCATTTCTTCGGAAGTATGTGGATCGAGTCCGGATACCGGTTCGTCGGTAAGCACCAGATTCGCGCCGTGTACGAGTGATCTGGCTATCGCGATCCGCTGTCTTTCCCCTCCGCTCATGTTCTCAACCTTCTGTTTCGCGAGGTCCAGCAAGCCTACCGCTTCCAGCATGTCCATGCCGCCCATGTAGTCGTCGCTGCGTACGGAGCCGGTTATCCGGCGCCAGAGCGGGGTTTGACCGGCGACGCCGATCAATACGTTCTTAAGCGCGCTCTTCTTTTCTATGAGCAACGGCTTCTGTTCGATGTAGGCGACGTTTCTGCGGTATCGCATGCGAGCGAGAAAACCCGCTTTCATCAAGTCTCTGCCGTCCACTTTATATTCTCCGGAAGTCCAAGTTTCCTGCAAGGCCAAAGCCTTAAGCAACGCAGACTTGCCGCTTCCGCTGGCGCCGACGACAGCGATGAACGCGCCTGGCTCCAATCGGACGTTAATGTGATCCAAAATCGTTTTGCCATCGGGAATTTTGCGCGTTAAGCCTGAGATTACGATCATTGACGCCCTGCTCCTTATGTCCAATATAAATCTAGTGTATTGCATTACAGAAAACCTTTCCATACGAACAAATGTTTGCTATAATGGAAATAGGAACACATGTTCCGATAACTATTGTCAAAGGTGGGATGACGGATGGTGAAATGCGAACATCTCCGTTACGTGGAATCCTCTATTGGAACGCGGCCGTCCAGGGACTTAACCTTCAAATTTTTCGACGACGGCAAGCTTGTCATCATCGATAATGACACCGGTAATACAATGAACCCCCGCGAGTTAAGCGGGGGCAGTTACGACTTCTATGTTCGTCAACGGCTTAATCGGATTAGGCGCCAATTGACCGAGAAGATCGCTAAGTACGCTTGAGCCGCGGGATTCCCGTAGTCTCTTCTGTCCGCGATTCGATCAAGGTAAATTTTTATTGATCCCGTTCATACTAGCCGGATAACGTGCCATCTTGTTCAGACGAAGCGCTTGTTCCCGATCTTTGAAATGCGCATTGTTCCTCTGATCGTCGATTTTGCTGCTTTTATTTTTAGGCATAGGACTCACCTCCAGCCCTTCGTCCGACGAAGGGTTTCTTCCTAGTTTTCCTTCTTCCTCTCATTTACAAACCCGAAAGCGCAAGCCATAATAAAATTTAATACAAGCTAAACACTTATGCCGACATTCCTTGCCTAAGGCGGGTTATGCTAAAAGTAGTCGGACATCGCAGCAACGTAAGGAGACCCGAAGCCATGAAACAACGCATTCTGTTCGATTTGGACGATACGCTCGTCTACTGCAACAAATACTTTCATTTCATTCTAGATCAATTCGCCGACGAAATGACGACCTGGTTCGCTTCCGCCGGGCTTTCCCGCGAGACGATCATGGACAAGCATACGGAAATCGACATCGCAGGCGTGCAACTGCTCGGATTTAATAGCGAACACTTTCCGCAATCATTCATAGACACGTACAGATATTTTTCGGATTTGACCGGACGGGCCCCCTCCGTGCTCGAGGAAGAGAAGCTGTGGAAGCTCGGCAATAGCGTGTACGAGCTACAGGTGGAACCTTATCCGATGATGGAGGAGACGCTCGACAAGCTGTCCGTAAGCGGACACGAGCTTCATCTGTATACGGGCGGAGATACGCTCATCCAACGTAGGAAGATCGACAGCTTAAATTTGGAACGCTACTTCCAAGATCGCATATACGTCAGAATGCACAAAAACACGTCTGCTTTAGAGCAGATCTTATCCGATGGCGGATTCGATCGCAGCCAGACGTGGATGATCGGCAATTCCGTTCGGACGGACGTCCTCCCGGCGCTGCACTGCGGCATTAATGCCGTGTATTTGAAGCAAGACGGCGAATGGAAATACAACGTCGTTCCGATCGACGCTACGCCGAGCCGGGCTTTCCTGACGCTCACCGAGCTGAAGCAAGTGCCGCCGGCCATTCATGACTACTTGAGAATACCGGGCTTATAAGCGCTCCAGCGCGCTCAACTGCTCGAATAACTTGCGTACCCCTTCCGCCCACTGATCGTCTTCGGCATACGTCTCGTTAAACCATTCGAACGGATCGACGCCTTCGGGCCGCCGATCCGCTAGCTTAGCTAGCAGACCCGCCGCGATATCCGAGGAATCGCGGATGTTCGTGTTGTATTCCTGCCAGCTATGAAACACGTTAAACGGATTGTTAGCGATTCGCTTCGCATTCTTGTTCGACTTCGGAACGAAGCCTTGTTCTTGACCCGTGATCGCCAGCAACAAGAGCGGATGTATGCCGTTATCTTTGGCGCTAGCCACGATCGCGCCGAAATAAGGCTCGTCTGCAAGCAACGCGTCTCGCGTCTTCAAATATTGTTTGACGGCTTTCGCATCTATATCGGTATAACGCAAAGCCGCGGGCAATCCGATATCGCGTTCCGGTTCGATTGCCGCAGGTGTATTAGGTACATTCATCGCCACGTTCGGCATCTGCCCGCTCTGTTCTCCGCGATCGAACACCTCCGTCGTTACCGCCCCGATTATAGCCAGTGCAAGCAGCGCGACGATAGACCATTTGATGTTCCGTCCGACGAGCGGACTAACAGGCGCGGCTTCGCTTTGCGTATGAGGCGTAGCGACTGCGACCGCGTTAGCTATACCTCTTCGTCTCGTCAGTCGCGACTCGAGCTGTTCGGCGCTCCATCTGCCGGGCGCGCGTTCGTTCGCCCAGCTTACGATCGGCTCGAGCCATCTACTATCCGACTCATCTGAATGCGCTTTCAGTTCCGCGCAAACGTCCAATACGTCGTCGGCTTGAACTTCCCGTTGCTCGCTCACGAGACAGCGGGAAATCAATTCGTCGATCATTCGATCGTTCAGTTCGTTCGGTAATTGCGGTAGCTGCTTCCGCAGCGTACGCCGTATCGCATCCGCGACGATTTCCGCCCGTTTGCTTCCGGATAGAGGAGCATACTTCGTATGTACGTATCGCCGAATGACGCCTACGTCCGACGGCGATAGCAATGCTGCTTTGGTCAAGGCTCCCTCTCCCTCCGGAGGCATGTCTTACGTTACCCTCAGTGTACCATAGAGGTAACATTTGGGATACTAGCCTTCGACGGCCGCCTCGCGTATGTTCGCTTGAACTCCGGCTTGCCGAATGAATGCCTCGATCTGCTCCTTCTCCCCTGCCGTCAGCTGGTATTCGCTGTCGCAGCCTTCTTCCATGACGACAAGCTGAATCGGATCGCCTCTATGCGTGCAGATCGCCAAGATCGAGTAATCGATGACGTCGGTCGGCAGCGGCGTAAGCTCGGCCGTCTCGACGCGCAGCTCGACGTCTACCCATTGCGCATCGCGTCTTTCGGCCGTATAGTCGAACTTCTCGAATATTAGGTCGGTCCACGTTTCATCTCCGTATTTGATCATCGGAATGCTCCTTTATTTTCTCGTTGTCGTGCAGGCCAAAGCAAAGAGAGGCCGTTCCCAGCTTCATAGGAACAACCTCTCTTACGATATGAAATTCCTTACGGAAGCATCGTGCTTCCCATCAGGAACCGGTCTACTTCGCGCGCAGCCTCGCGGCCTTCGTTAATCGCCCATACGATCAAGCTTTGTCCGCGTCTCATGTCGCCCGCAGCAAATACTTTATCTACGTTCGTGTTGTATTTGCCGTAGCGTGCCTTCACGTTCGAACGACGATCCGTCTCGAGGCCGAGCTCGTCGATGATCGTACGTTCGGGTCCTTCGAAGCCGACGGCTACGAGGACGATATCCGCAGGCCATACTTTTTCCGTGCCTGCGATTTCCTCGTAAATTTTACGTCCCTGCTCATCCACGTAACGGCGGATCTGCACGGTGTGCAGCTCCTTCAAGTTTCCTTGCTCGTCTCCGACGAATTTCTTCGTCAACACGGAGAACGCGCGCGGATCCTCGCCGTAAATCGCTTTAGCTTCTTCGTGAGCGTAATCGAGCGTGTAGACGTTCGGGAATTCAGGCCACGGATTGTTGATCGGATCGCGCTCTTGCGGCGCTTTGGAGTGCGTGCCGAATTGCGTGATGCTGCGGCAGCCGTGACGAAGCGCCGTAGCTACACAGTCCGTTCCGGTATCGCCGCCGCCGATAACGATGACGTGCTTGTCTTTCGCGGAAATGTACGTGCCGTCTTGAAGGCCGTTATCCAAGTAGCTCTTGATCGTGCTGTTCAAGAAATACATGGCTGGATAAATGCCGTTAAGTTGATGTCCTTCGACGTTGCCGATCGGGCGAGCTTTCGTCGCTCCGCCGCACAATACGACGGCATCGAATTGCTCTTGCAACTCGCGGGACGAAATGTCTTTGCCGATTTCGGTGTTCGTGACGAACTTCACGCCTTCCGCCGCGAGCAAATCGACGCGACGTTGTACGATATCCTTCTCAAGCTTCATCGTAGGAATACCGTACGTTAGCAAGCCGCCGATGCGGTCTGCTCTCTCGTATACGGTGACGGTATGGCCTGCTTTATTCAATTGCGCAGCGGTAGCGAGGCCCGCGGGACCCGAACCGACTACGGCTACTTTTTTGCCTGTACGATTTTTCGGAGCTTCCGGCACGACCCAGCCTTCTTCGAACGCGCGGTCGATGATTGCTTGCTCGATCGTCTTGATCGTAACCGCATCGCCGATCAGACCGACTGTACAAGAACCTTCGCATGGAGCCGGGCATACTCTTCCCGTAAATTCGGGGAAATTGTTCGTCTTCGCCAAACGTTCGTAAGCTTCTTTCCAGAGACCACGGTAGACGAGATTGTTCCACTCTGGAATCAAGTTATTGATCGGACAGCCGGAAGCGTTGCCGGCCAGTTCCATTCCGGTATGGCAATAGGGGGTTCCGCAATCCATGCAACGGGCGCCTTGCGTGCGCAGTTGCTCTTCGGAGAACATCCGGTGGAATTCATTCCAATCCTTGATGCGCTCCAAGGGATCGCGGTCGCTAGGAAGCTCCCGTCGATATTCCATGAATCCCGTAGGTGTCGACATCTCATTTCCTCCATCTGTCGGTGTAACGCACGTGCTGCGCCTTAAATCTACTTCATCCCACTATAGCGGGTTGCCGGAGTCGTTGCAAGCATCGCGCGAAATCGTTATTTGTACAGCAATAATAGATCATCCTACCAAATAGAACAAAATCCCAGAATGCACTTTACGTCGATTTATTTGCATGATTCCGCTACACGCGTTCGTAAACGCAAAAAGAATACGGCAGCAGATTACGCTCGTCTTGAATGCCCGGCGTCCGCGATACTAGCTTCCATTGCGAACGGTCGAACTCGGGAAAAGATGCGTCGCCCTCGAACGGTTGATCGATCTCCGTTAGGATGAGGCGGTCTGCCGCGTCCATCGTCTGCGAGTAAATGTCTGCGCCGCCGATAACCATTAAATCGTCTGCGCTATACTTCTCAAGCGCTTCGGGAATCGATCGAACGAGTTCGCAGCCTTCCGGCGTCTCCGTCATCGTTCGCGACAAAATAATATTGGCGCGATCCTTCAGCGGTTGCTTTAACGATTCGAACGTCTTGCGTCCCATAAGTACGGGTTTGCCTATCGTCTGGCTTTTGAAGAAAGCCATATCCGCGGGCAAACGCCATATTAACGCGTTATCTTTGCCGATAATGCCATTGGAGGCGACTGCTGCTATGAGCGTAACTGTCATCTCGCACCTCCTTCTAGTTCGGATTCTAGCAAGAAAAAAGGTTATTTCCTATCATATCATACCGAATTGTTCATGCCTACCCGAACAATGAACAGGTTTTTCCTTCCAATATCAAGCTTTATCAAACTTTATTCGGATCGTAGTCCGGATCGGAACCGAACATTTTCGGACCGCGCGGAGTCGTAGACGAATTATCCGGTTCAAGCGTCACGCCGATGGCGTCTACCGTCGTCGACTTATCCGTAACCGGCAACGTCATCATGCCGATACCTGTATCGCCTACGGTGAAAGTCCCTCCGCTTCTCCTTTGGCCATTACGCCATAGCCAAACCTGGTATGTCTCGGAACCGACGGTCGCGGGCGAATCGAATACATAAACGACGAGTCTCTCTTCCTGCTCCGAACGAACGAAGCATGCGATGCCGTATGCGCGAGCCCTGCCTTCGAATTTTCCGGAATCTTTTACAGCGGCCAGGTGGTACAGCGTTTCGATGGACGTCGGTTGGCCTTGCGCCGCGGCTGCTTGATCCAAGCTATTCGAACCGCCGGAATTAACCCCTGCCGATAACCATCCGGCAAGAAATACGAACGACAGGACGACCGCGCAAGCGGCGGCAATGCCTATCTTCGTAAAATTTCGGTTTTTAAGCGCAGCGGGCGGATTTTCGGAATGAACCGGCGCTTCGATCAAAGAGGTTAAAACTTTTTCTTTTAAGTCGGCAGGCGGATCGACCAATTCCATATCGTCGGACAAGTATACCCAAACTTCGCGCCAATTTGCCGCTTCTTCCCTGCAAGTCGCGCAAGCTGCCATATGTCGCTCGAACCGTTTGCGCTCTACGTCGGAGCTAAGTCCTATGATGTAATCGATTAATCCTTCACACGGGGGCGTACCCTGACTATTCATCACTTACTGTTCCTCCCTCAAGCTCTGGAGATGTCTGCGTAGCGTCTTAAGCGCCTGATGAAGCCGATTTTTGACCGTGCCTATCGGTTCGTGGCCCATCTCCGCGATTTCCTGCAGCGTATAGCCTTTCCAATATAACAACTCGATCACGCGCTGCTGGGATTCGCTTAAAACGCGCGAGGCTCTGACGAGCTCCGAGTGCGAGGACCTTCGCAACGCCGCCGTTTCCGGGTTGCCGGGTTCATCGTCTAAAGCGCGGTCCACCGCGGCATCGATGGGCAACGCTCCTTGATGCCTTCGTTCGCGCCGCATGACGTCTATGGCAATATTCCTCGTCATCGTCACGAGCCAGTTCGAGAACGCGCCGCGACCCGCATCGAATTCCGCCCGCGTCGTCCATAAGCGCGTAAAAACAAGCTGCACGACTTCGCGCGCCATCGTCTCTTCGGCGCAAGCTCGGCGCGCGAACGAATACACAAGGCGCGAATATCGATCGTACATCTGTTCCAGCGCATCCGCTCGCTGCTCGCGAATCTGACGCATCAAATCCGTATCGGTTGGAATCGGCATGCTTAACCTTCTCCTTGCTTCTCATCTGTCTTTAAATCGAACAGACGGACAGGGATCGTTCCCTGTCCGCCGATATTCAATCTTTCGTCACCGTGATCGTCGCGGTCATATAATTGTGCGGTTTGCAAAAATACGTAAACGTTCCGACGGTATCGAATTTAACTTGCGCCGATTCGTCCTGCGCGATCAACCCGGTATCGAAAGAACCGTCGTCCGCGGTCGCGGAATGCTTGACTTTATCGCGATTAATGAAGGTGACCGTCGTGCCTTTCTTGATCTTCAGGTCAGCCGTCGAGAAGGCATAGCCTTTGATCTCCACGACCACTTCCTTGGATGCATCATCGTCTCCCGAATCGTTCGAGGCCGATGGCGACGGCGACGGAGATTCGGACGGAGTCGCGGATGCGGAAGCCGAAGCGCTCGGTGAATCGTCATCGCCATGTTCATGCTCCACCTCGTGAGAAGCAGTAGCCGATGCCGATGGGGATGGGGATTCCGATGCCGACGGGGATGGGGATTCCGATGCCGACGGCGATGGCGACTCGGAAGCCGATGATGTCGGAGAAGCGGAAGCATCATCTCCAGCAGGCGAAGCGGAATGAGTGGCGATAGGGCTGGCGGAAGTATCATTCGTATTTTTATTACCGCAAGCGGTCATGGCAAACAGGATTAGCGCAATCGTCATCATCGCGATCCATCTACCGGATGTCGTTCTTGTCATTGAACGGTTATCTTTCCTTTCATGAACGACTTATGGGCTTCGCAGTAGTATTCGTAGACTCCAGGCTTCGTCAGCGTGATGATCGTCGTCTGACCTTGTTCCAAGAGCGGTGTTCCGAATGCTCCGTTAACCGCGACGGCGTTATGCTTCATGTCCTCGTCCCGGTTAATGAACTCGATCGGCGTACCCGCTTTGACCGTAATGTCGGCCTGCTGGAAGGCGTAATCTTTCATCTCGACCGTAACTTTGGCAGGCTGCGCCAAGCCGGTCTTCGTTCCCGCGAAGGTCGCAGGATCGATGACATACCAGACCGTACCTAACCCCTGCCCTTTCACTTCACCGCGCTTCGTATCCTGGAAGAAATAATAGAGCGGATAGCCCTTGAAAGTCGTCTGCTTCGTGCCGTCCTCGCGCGTAATTTCGCTGAAATCTTTCGCGTTCAAGCCTTTCGGGACTTGGATAGCATCCGCGTGGAAGGCCGGCCACTTCGCGAGACAGTCACCCGAGCATTCGCTTGCCCCGATTGGGTCTTTGTCAAAATAATACAGTGATTTCCCGTTACTGTCGACCAAATAATTTCCAAGCTTTGGATCCGTGCCCAAACCGACGGTATAGAACGGCTGCTTGATCAAATACCAAACGTTGCCTATGCCTTCGCCGTTCACGTCGCCGGCTTTCGTATCCTTAACGAAATAATAAAGCGGCCAACCTTTGTAAGTTAATTGCTTCGCTCCGTCGGCACGAACGAACGACCCAAAATCGGAACCGCTCAGCCCGTTCGCCAACAGGATCGCATCCGAGTAAAAGACCGGCCAGTTCGCCAAGCATTGGCCGACGCATGAATTAACATCCGCCGTATCTTTCGTGAACAGATAGAGCGCCATGCCCTTGCCGTCCGTCAAATACGACGAACCGTCAGTCGCCTTGCGAACATCGATGCGTCCGACGTTAAGCTTCGCCGCTTGATCGGCCGTAACGACTTTCAGTTCGACCAATTGGGCGACGAGCGTCTTTCCTCCGGTCTTGGTCATCGTCTGAAGCGTCTCGATTAACGCAGTAGCCAAATCGCTGTTTTTGAACGGCGTAGCGGTTGCGGCGCGACTTAAGCCTTTGGATGCCGCGAACACCAGCGTGTCTTTATAGTCGAAGTCCGTGCCGGAACGGTAGCCCAACGCCTCTAGCATCACTTTGTACAGCTGCTGGGAGGTAACCAACCCGTTAGGCTCGAATTTGTTACCGCCCGTACCGCTCCAGCCGTATTCCGGATGACTCTTCAAAAATGCCAAAATCGGCGCGTTCGATTTGCCCGCCGTCCCCGCATCCGAGAACGTATCGGTACCTTTCTCCGCTAAAGCATCCTTTTCTTTGCCCAGCAACCGCAAATAGAGTATCGCCGCTTGCATCCTTGTCGTCGACTTCGACAAATAAGCCGCGGTTACTCCTTGCCCGTCGCCCTTAAGCACGCCAAGCTCCGCAGCGATCGTAGGCGCATTCGTCGTCATCGCCGCATTCGGACTCGCGGGAGCAGCCTCCTCCGCCTGCGCTACCCATGGCACCGTCATTAAACTCAAAGCGAGCATTCCGGTCGTCAACAGCCTACCTCTTATCCTCATCCTTCAGCCGATCCCCTTCCGAATAATATCCATCACCTAAGGTAACGGAAGCTTAGGCGATTCGGTTTGAAGGTTCCGGAAATAAAAACAAGACTGCTCGTTCAACCCGTTGTCGGGCTGTGAAAGCAGTCTTGCGAATGGTTTGATATCGAAGCGAATTTACACCGCTACCGGCGCTTTAATCGCTGGATGATGCTCATATCCTTCGAACGCGAAGTCTTCGAATTTGTAATCGAAAATCGACTCGGGTTTGCGGAGTATACGAAGCTGCGGCAACGGGAGCGGCTCTCTCGTCAACTGCAATTTCACTTGCTCCATGTGGTTGCTGTAGATGTGAGTATCGCCGCCGGACCAGATGAATTCACCTACTTCTAGATCGCATTGCTGCGCGATCATATGCGTAAGCAGCGCGTACGAAGCGATATTGAACGGCAAACCTAGGAACGTGTCGATCGAACGCATCGTAAGCATGCAGCTCAGCTTGCCGTTGGCGACGTAAAATTGGAACACGAAGTGGCAAGGCGGAAGCTTCATCTCGTCTATGACGGATACGTTCCAAGCGCTGACGATATGTCTGCGGGAGTCGGGATTGCGTTTAATGCTCTCTACGACTTGGGCAAGCTGATCGATCTTACGACCGTCCGGCGTCTCCCACGCGCGCCATTGCGAGCCGTATACCGGTCCGAGATCGCCGTTCTCGTCCGCCCACTCGTCCCAAATGGAAACTTTGTTGTCCTTCAAATAGCGAATGTTCGTGTCGCCGCTAATGAACCATAGCAGCTCGTGGACGACCGATTTCAAATGCACGCGCTTCGTCGTGACGAGCGGAAAGCCTTTGCTCAGATCGAAACGAAGCTGCCTGCCGAATACCGACAGCGTGCCGGTGCCCGTGCGGTCGGACTTTTCCGTGCCGTTATCCAATACGTCTTGAAGCAAATCCAAATAATTGCGCAAAAGGAATACACCCCGTCGATTCGATATTCAATATCGGATATTGTATCACAATTTGCGGTCATCGTCTGTTGTTTCCGAATCGGCCGTCGAGAACCGCTCTTGTCGTCGCTTCATCCGAAGCGCATGACGCTCCGGCGCACTGTCGTGCAGCTTGCGCTCTTGATCGTTGCCCGGCATAACCGGAGGCACTGCCGTAGGCTTGCCCTGCTCGTTCAAAGCGACGAAGGTGGAAAAGGCCGTGACCGTCACCCGCCGTTCGCCGGTGAACAAATTTTCGGCGCGAACGACGACGTACACTTCCATGGAGCTGCGGTGCGTCCAAGTGACGAACGCCTCCAGCTCGACCGCTTCTCCCATGCGGATCGGGGATACGAAATCCATGCTGTCCGTCGAAGCGGTAACGACAGGCTTGCGGCAATGCCGGATGGCCGCGATCGCCGATATTTTATCGATGTATTTCATGACCGTGCCTCCGAACATCGTGCCGTGATGGTTCGTATCCGTAGGAAACACGAGCTCGGTCATTATCGACCGGGATTGACTGACCGGAATCGGGTTCGCGTCTTCTCTCATCGCACTTCACTCCTGTTCGGGGCTTCTTTATAAAATATGCACCTCCCAGACTCGGACGACTACGTCGCCGAGCGCTAGAGAGGTGCAAGGTTAGAAAAAAATTAAGATTTAGGCGCGATCGTGTGGATCGGGTGGCCCATAGCGAGCTCCGCCGCGTCCATCGTAATTTCCGCAAGCGTAGGATGCGCGTGAATCGTAAGCGCGATATCCTCGATCGTCGCGCCCATCTCGATCGCGAGAGCGAGCTCGGCGATCATGTTCGACGCTTCCACGCCGGCGATTTGTGCGCCGAGAACGAGGCCGTTATCGACGTCGTGAATGATTTTAAGGAATCCATCCGCGCCGTTCAGCGTTACCGCGCGGCCGTTGCCGCCGAACGGGAACTTGCTGGACTTCACGTTGTGGCCTTTTTCCTTAGCTTCCTTCTCGGTGTAACCGACGCTTGCGCACTCCGGATCGGAGAAGGCTACGGCAGGAATGCATTTGTAATCGACTTTCGAAGGAAGACCCGCGATCGCTTCCGCCGCGACTTTCGCTTCGTAAGAAGCTTTGTGCGCCAACGCCGCGCCTGGAACGATATCGCCGATCGCGTAGATGTGCGGGATGTTCGTCCGGCATTGGTCGTCGACTTCGATAAGTCCGCGCTCGCCGACTTTTACGCCGATGAGATCAAGGCCGAGCTCGCCGTCCGTGTTCGGACGACGGCCTACGGTAACGAGCAAGTAATCGGCCGTAACCGTCTTCTGCTCTCCGCCGACTTCGTACGTAACGGTAACGTCTTTGTCCGTCTGCGTTGCGCCTTTGGCAAGCGCGCCGTTAACGATCTCGACGTTCGTCTTTTTCAGCTTCTTCACGACGAGCTGGCTCATATCTTTATCGAAGCCAGGCAAAATCGTGTCCGCGCCTTCGAGCACCGTAACTTGCGTGCCGAACTTCGCGTACATTTGGCCGAGCTCGATGCCGATGTAGCCGCCGCCGATAACGACAAGGCTCTTAGGCAATTCCGGCAAAGACAGCGCTTCGGTCGAAGACAGAATGCGGCCGCCGAACGGGAAAGGCTTCAGCTCGATCGGGCGGGACCCGGTCGCGATGATGCAGTTTTTAAACCGATAGCGAGGCGCTTCTTGATCGTTGAACAGACGCGCTTCGGTATCGTTGATGAACATGACTTCGCCGTTGAACATTTGCACCTTGTTCGCTTTGAGCAACATTTCCACGCCGCCGGTCATTTTGTTAACGACGGACGATTTGTAAGATTGCACTTTGGTGAAGTCGACTTTGACGCTTTCGGCCGACAAGCCGAAGTCGTCCGCGTGTTGCATCGCTTCGTAGTGGTGAGCGGCGTTAATAAGCGCCTTCGACGGAATACAGCCTACGTTCAAGCAGACGCCGCCGAATTTGCCTTTGTCCGCGATCATGACTTTTTGTCCGAGCTGAGCAGCGCGGATAGCGGCTACGTAACCGCCAGGGCCTGCGCCAACGACTAGCAAATCTATATCCAGAGAAGCATCTCCGACAACCATGAATTAAACCTCCATTACGAGCAGCTCAGGATCGCTGAGTAGCTGTTTGATGTAGTTCAAGAAGTTCTGAGCCGTCGCGCCATCGATAATGCGATGGTCGAAGCTTAGCGACAATGCCATCATAGGAGCGGCAACGATCGCGCCGTTCTTAACGATCGCCTTCTCCGTGATGCGGCCCGTGCCAAGAATAGCGACTTCAGGGAAGTTGATGACCGGCGTGAAGAACATGCCTCCGGCGGAGCCGATGTTCGTGATCGAGATCGTACTGCCTTTAAGTTCTGCTCCGGATAGCTTGCCATCGCGACCGCGGACGGCGAGATCGCGGATCTCGTTAGCAACGGACCAGATATTTTTGCGGTCGGCATCGAAGATGACCGGAACGATCAGACCGTTGTCCGTATCGGTAGCGATACCGATGTTGTAGTACTTTTTGTAGACAATTTCGTTAGCCGCTTCGTCAATCATGGCGTTCATAGCCGGGAATTCGCGGCATGCCGCTACGAGCGCTTTAACGATGAACGGAAGGTAAGTCAGCTTGACGCCCTTCTTCTCGGCGATCGGCTTCGCGCGGTTGCGCAATGCGACGAGACCGGATACGTCCACTTCGTCCATAAGCGTAACGTGAGGCGCGGTGTAAACCGATTTGACCATCGCGTTAGCGATCGCTTTGCGAATGCCCTTGAACGGCACGCGCTCTTCGACGCCTTGGCCGACCGGTCCGCCGGCTTTCGGCGCTGCCGATGCGGCAGGCGCAGATGCCGTCGCTTCGGCTACAGGAGCAGCTCCCGCCGACGCCGCAGCAGTTGCGCCGCCCGTGAAGCCGAGCACGTCTTCGCGCGTAATGCGTCCGTTCTTGCCGCTGCCGGATACTTGGCCGATGTTGACGCCTTTTTCGCGAGCGAGCTTGCGAATGCTTGGCGTTGCGAGCACGACGGCGTTGCTGGCGGCCGGTTGAGTAGCTGCGGGAGAACTCGCTACCGAAGGAGCCGCCGCTTCTTGAGCAGGCTGGCCTGTCGTATCCGCTCCGCCCACCGCGCTGTTGCCGGACGCGCCGCCGGAAGCTTGCGCATGGGAATCTTCCGAAGGCGTTTGATCAGGAACTTCGCCTTCCGCTTCAATGATTGCGACGATGTCGCCTACGTGCATGACTTGTCCGTCTTTGGCGCGAACTTCGGTCACTTTGCCGTTAACCGGACACGGGACTTCTACGATCGCTTTGTCGTTCTGAACTTCCATAATAATATCTTCGTCCGTTACCGTTTGGCCGGGCGCGATGTGCATTTTGACGATTTCGCCTTCGTGCAGCCCTTCGCCTAGCTCCGGGAACCGATATTCGAATCTGGCCACCTGGAATCCTCCTGACATCGGAGTTTGACAAAGTCAAACTCTCACCTATTTAGAACTGCAGCACCTGGTTAGCCGTTTTCACGATGCGTGCCGTAGACGGCAACCATGCGTCTTCCACTTGCGCGAACGGATACACCGTATCCGGACCGGCGCAGCGAAGTACCGGTGCTTCCAGATGTAAAATCGCTTTTTCGTTAATTTGAGCGATAATTTCCGCGGCGGCGCCAGACGTTTTTTGCGCTTCTTGGACGACGATCGCGCGGTTCGTCTTTTGGATCGACGCGACGATCGTGTCGATATCGAGCGGTAGCAGCGTGCGAAGATCGATGACTTCGGCGGATACGCCGGTTTTCTCGAGCTCTTCGGCTGCTTTCATTGCGGTATGAACCATCAATCCGTACGCGATGATCGTAATGTCTTTGCCTTCGCGGACGACTTTCGCTTTGCCGATCGGAACCGTGTACGCTTCTTCCGGAACTTCGTCGCGGAATGCATGGTACAAGTTCAAGTGCTCCATGAAGAAGACCGGATCGTTATCGCGGATGGCCGATACGAGCAGGCCTTTCGCGTCGTAAGGGTTGGAAGGAACGATAACTTTGATTCCCGGCGTTTGGATCGCAAGGCCTTCCAAGGAATCGGTATGCAGCTCGGCCGCTTTAACGCCGCCGCCGAACGGAGTGCGGAATACGATCGGCGAATTATAACGTCCGCCGGAACGGTATCTCATGCGCGCCGCTTGAATGAACATTTGGTCCATCGCTTCGTAGATGAAGCCGACGAATTGGATCTCCGCCACGGGGCGGAAGCCTTGAATGCCTAGTCCGACGGCGAGACCGCCGATAGCGGATTCGGCCAGCGGCGTATCGAATACGCGGGTATCGCCGAATTCGCCTTGCAGGCCTTCCGTCGCGCGGAATACGCCGCCTACTTTGCCGACGTCTTCGCCGAACACGATAACGCTAGGGTCGTTCTTCAGCTCGACGCGCATCGCGTCGCGGATCGCTTCTTTCATATTCATCTGAGCCATGCTGTGTCTACTCTCCCGTCAAACAGTTTATTGGAAATCGGCTTTTTGCTCTTCGAGATGCGGAGGCGTATGTTCGAACATCGAATCGATAAGGCCGTTAACGGTCATTTTCTCCGTTTGCTCGGCTTTTTTGATGTGCTCGTTCACTGCGTTCTTCGCTTCTTCTTTGACGCGCGCCGTATCTTCTTCCGTCCATAGTCCTTTTTTCTCCAAATACTTGCCGAAGCGCACGAGCGGATCTTTCAAGCTCCATTCCGCCTCTTCGTCCTTCGTGCGGTATTTCGTCGTATCGTCCGCCATTGAGTGAGGACGGAACCGGTAAGTCAAGCCTTCGATCAGCGTAGCGCCACCGCCGTTGCGACCGATCTCCGCCGCTTCTTGTACCGCGGAAATTACCGCAAGCACGTCCATTCCGTCGACTTGAAGACCGCGAATGCCGGCTGCGAGCGCTTTGTGGGCGATCGATTGCGCGCCCGTCTGCTTCGCGTAAGGCGTCGTGATGGCGTATCCGTTGTTTTGCACGAAATAGATGACCGGAAGCTTGAACGAGCCCGCGAAGTTAAGACCTTCGTAGAAGTCGCCCTCGGAGGAACCGCCGTCTCCCGTGTACGTGATCGCAACGCGCTTCTCGCCTTTCAGCTTGAACGCCATCGCGACTCCGGTAGCGTGCAGGATTTGCGCGCCGATAATAATTTGCGGCATCAGAACGTTAACGCCTTCCGGAATTTGTCCGCCGTGCTGGTGTCCGCGCGAATACAAGAACGCTTGGTACAAAGGCAATCCGTGCCATACGAGCTGCGGCATGTCGCGGTAGCCCGGGCAGACGAAATCTTCTTTGGTTAATGCGTACTCGCTTCCGACCATGGTCGCTTCTTGTCCAGATACCGGCGCGTAGAAGCCGAGACGTCCTTGGCGGCCCAAGTTAACTGCACGGTCGTCCCAAGTGCGGGTGAATACCATGCGGTACATGATTTCTTTCAATTGATCGTCGGTTAGCTTCGGCATACGCTCCGCGTTGACGACTTCTCCTTCAGGAGACAATACTTGTAGCGGAACGACATTCTCCGACCATACTTCGTGTGCTGCGCGACCGGCGGTTTGGTTAACCGGTGCTTCCAATGATACTTTGCTCATTAAGGTTCACCTCATCTTGAATTGTGGAAGAGGGCTTTCTGTTATAGAATTATTATATCCCTGTTTAACTGGTTTGGTCAAAGAAAAAGTCCGAAAAAACCTTTATTTATATAGCTTCTTCGGATTTAATGTTTGTATAACAGGGTTGTTAATTTTATATAACAAAGTAATACACTTCGTTCACCTCAGTCTCCAATTGGTTTGCCCATAGCCGAGTTTTCCCATACCTTCGAAGGAGGTTCGCCCATTGAGCGACAACTTATTATTCAAAAGAACGATCGTCAGACACGACATTTCCAGCCATTATTTACCGGAGCAAACCCGGTCGTTGCGAGTTTATTTGCCGCCGGGATTCCAGCAATGGATCAGCTACCCCGTCGTCTATTGCCAAGACGGCGAAGATTTTTTCAATTTCGGCCGAATCGCCACGCAGGCGCAGCGCCTTATTATCGAAGAAGGCTGGGAGCCGTTCATTATCGTAGGCGTAGACGTGGACAAAAAACTGCGCACGTCCGAGTACTCCCCCGACGGAGAGCGCCATGCGAATTACGTGAAATTTTTCTCGGAAGAATTAGTGCCTTGGGTAGAGTCGCATTATCCGGTTCGTAACGAGCCGGACGAGCGAGTGCTTGCCGGGGATTCGTTAGGCGGCACCGTATCGCTTTCGATCGCGCTGCAATACCCGACGCTGTTCAACCGTATCATCAGCTTATCCGGCGCCTATTACGATTGTTCGATCGCGCAATTAACATCGGCGTCCTCGCTCTCGCAGCTACGCGTGTGGATGACGGTTGGTCTTCAGGAGGACGCGTACGAAACCGACCGCGGCGTCTTCGACTTCGTTTCCTTGAACCGCACGGCGCGCCGCGAGCTTCAGGCTAGAGGGGCGAAGCTGGTCTACTCGGAAAAAGACGGGGAACATAAGTGGGGTTTTTGGCAAAAAGAAATACCGGATGCGCTCGGCGCCTTCCTCGGGCCGAATGCTCCGGTATTCGAATAGGGTTATGAATCAACGTTCCGGTTCGGGCGGAAGCTTGCGATCGATCGTATCGAACAAGCGGCGAATAGCTTCCTCGCCGCCTTCCCCCGACCGGCGGAATTCAAGCAGCTGCTCCCGAAGCATGGCAGCGGCATCTTCGTAGACCGCTTCGTCCAAGGCGCCTCCGCCCGGGTCGTACCAAACGAAGCCGCCATGCGGCCCGTTGCGCAAATACGCATTCTGCCATTCGGAAGGGTACGAAGGCCAGGGGGCGCCAAGCGCCATAGCGATAACCTCGTCGTGCGCAAGCGGCATAAGATGATGATAGTGCTCCTCCGCACCACCGCCGGCTATGTTCAAGTGGTATACCGCGTAGTGCAAGTAATGCTCTCCCGTTTCCGAATCTTTCGCTAGACGATACAACTCCCCGTCTTGCTCCTTCAACACCTTCACCGTCTCGACGCGGCGCGTCAGCTCGGCCTCGGGAACGATTTGCATGCGCGCGAAGCTTAACGGCAACGGCGCGTTCGGTTGACCGTTAGCCTGCGCGTCACCCATTCGCCAACCGCTCCTTCACATAAGCGAGCAGCTTCTCGCAGCCCGCCTTCACGAGCTCGTATACTTCGTCGAAGTTACCGGAGTAGTACGGATCCGGTACGTCCGCGAGTCCTTGCTCCGGCATCAGCGACAGAAACCGGATAACTTGCGACTGCGCGGAGACGCCCAGCATCTCCCTTATGTCGCGTTCGTTGCGCGTATCCATCGCCACGATCAAATCGAACCGTTCGCCGTCCGCCTTGGCGATCTGCCTGGCTTTCATGCCCGTGTACGAGATGCCGAAACGATCCAGCAGCTTACGGGTTCCTTCGTGCGGCGGATGACCGATATGCCAATCGCCGGTGCCGGCCGAATCGACCGTAATCCGGTCTTCGAGTCCTTCGCGGCGGACAACGTCGCGGAATACCGCTTCCGCCATCGGAGAACGGCATATGTTGCCTAAGCACACAAACAGTACGGAATAACTCATGATTCCCCTCCTGCCTCGTTTCGCTTGGCCGAATGCAACGACCTGCGCGGAAGCTTCCATTTATAATAAACCGACAACATCCGGAATAGTACGACGAGGATGAATAAAGTGAATAGCTCCCACGGCTTTTGCAAAGTGCCTATCCCGATGGCCAAACCAGCCATGATCGCCCATACGGCATAAATCTCGTCCCGGAGCACGAGCGGTTTGCGGCCCGCCATGACGTCTCGAACCATCCCTCCGCCGATACCGGTCAGCATGGCCGCTACCATGACCGCACTGATCGGCAAGTGCACCTGAACCGCGTACAACGCGCCTTGGATGGCGAAAGCGGCTAGTCCGATCGCGTCGAAGAACGCCTCTCCCTTTTTCCAGTGATGAATCCAATCAATCGGCAACAAGAACACGATAAGAATGGATATACCCGCCGTCTTTAAAAACAGCCCCTGGCTCCATAGCGTCGTGACCGGAACGCCGATGAGCAAATTCCGTATGACGCCTCCGCCGAACGCGGTGACAAGACCTAGCACGAATACGCCTAAAATATCATATTCCTCTTCCATAGCCACGATCGCGCCGCTGACGGCGAATGCGATCGTTCCGATCAAGCTAAAAATATGAAAGACGTCCCATTCCAACGCTACAACCCCCGAGTTTCCCGATCGATGTCGAATAATGCCAATCCTTTCTCATTGTAGCGGCATGTCCGGATGTTCCGCAACGCTCTTTTTCCCGTTATACTAAAGTGATTAAGGGAAGGCATCAACGAAGCTCACGATAAATTCCGCAGAAAAGGGTGTAATTTGTGTCCGTCCCCGCACATTCTCGTACTTTGATCGTAACCGGCGGAAACCTAGGCGCTTGGGCGCTCGATCGCTTGTCCGACTATACAACCTTGATAGGCGCTGACCGCGGCGCCGAATTTATAGCGCGGCACGGATACCGCATGCGGGTCGCCGTCGGCGATTTCGACTCTATTGCGGACGGGCAGCTCCAAGCCATTCGCGACGCGGCCGACGAGGTCATATCTTTCGATGCGATCGACAAAGATTGGTCCGACACGGAGCTTGCATTCCGCGAAGCCGTAAACCGCGGCTTGCGCGACATCGATATGATCGGCGCGCTCGGCACGCGCTTCGACCATAGCTTAGCCAATGTTCATCTACTTAAACAAGCGCAGGAGCTGGGTTGCAGCCTGCGCTTGATCGACGACCACAATGAAATTAGTCTTTGCGAGCATACCGTACGGTTAACCGTCGATTCCCGGTATCCTTATGTATCGTTGCTTCCATTGACCGAAGCCGTTACCGGCATTACGCTGCAAGGCTTCTTGTATCCGCTTAACGACGCGACGATCCGGATCGGCCAGTCGATCGGCATTAGCAACGTGCTGGATCAGCCATCTGGTACGGTTACGATCGCCAGCGGTTTGCTGCTCGTCATCCGAAGCCGCGACTGAGCGGCTTCGGCTTATAGCACTATCGTCATGCCTGCAGCTGCGAGCTTCACGTTAGCCGGCAGTCCGTACGCCTTCCGCACGTCCACGTCATGAGACAAGTGCGTGAATACGACCGACTTGGCTCGCACCTTCTCCGCCAACGATACTCCCTCTCGCATGTCATATACGGAACGCGTCTCCATCGGATACGGCTCCTCCACGAAGCTAGTTCCCAGAACAAGCAGCTCGAGTCCATGCAACGGCTCCAACTGCTCCGGGGTTAAGTTAATCGCGTCCGAACAGTAAGCCCATGCTTGTCCGGTCGAACGGTTGTCGAACCGGTAAGCGTAGGCATGACCGTTCTTGCCGTGATTCACTTTCCAGGCCCGAATCGTCCATGGACCAAAGTCCAAACCCTCGTCGTTCGCGATCATCTCTAATTGATGGCCTACCCACGGGTACCTGACCCCGATCTGATCCAGTACCTCTTGCGGCGCGTACATCCGCGACGTCTCGCCCAGCCATCTGCAGTTATCCGCCCAGTCGGTCAAACCGGCGATATGATCGATATGCGCGTGCGTGATTAACGCTTGCTCTACGCGCCGCACCCCAAGCCCTTCCATTTGCGCCCGCCAATCCGGACCGCAATCAAGCAGCAACGGGGCTTGTCCCTCTATCTCGAGCCATGCGGAAGAGCGATAACGCCGATTGATTCCCGACGTTCTCGCTTCCGTGCATACCTCGCACTCGCAATATATTCTCGGCGTTCCCATCGAATCGCCGTTTCCTATTATCGTGATGCGCATCGCTTTCTCCTTCGCGTCATTTCCGATTATACAGCAAGGTCAAGCTTACAGGGGCATCAGGTCAATGGTTTCCCGCGCGTCGAGCTCCGCAATCATCTTAAGCCATTCCTTCGGCTTATTAGGAAGCGCTTCGTAATATTGACGAAGGAACTCGGATACGAGAGCGGCCGGAATATGCGTTAGCTTGTTGTCCGCCGGGAGGAAGCTCAAGTCCAGCTCGGTAACCGCTTTGCCTTCGTGATCCCATGAAGGATGCACGTACTCCAAATCGAGCTTACGATAACCCAAGTGCGAGAGCACCTCGCGGCGAACCGCCGGATGCATCGCCAGAACGTCGCCGAACGAGAAGCTCGACGTTGCGTGAGGGTTGTAAATTTCCGCGAACATACCGATCGCGACCGTTCCCGATGCGGTCTGCAAACGCACGATATCTTTTTGCCTTTCCACGAACAAAAACCTGCCGATCCCTTTGCTTAGCGCGCTGATGATCGTGAAATCGGTCATGGCGACGCGCAGCTCCGGGTAATACCGGTATTCCGTCGCTCCTACGACTTCCCCGTCCAATACGGCTACGTACACGTGAATCGACGGATCCGCGATCGGCTCCTTCCATAATTCGAACGCCAGCACTTCCTCCGGCGGGAAAATTTTCCTCATCATTGCATGCATGGCCGTAAAATACGGATCTTCGATCGAAGTTACGCGAATGTAGTCCATCTCAACAGGTCTCCTCTATATGCTGATTTGTTCAAATGTGCTTAAAGGGATTGCGCCATTCCATTAACGCCGCGTAATTGGCGGACTGCTCGTCCTCCAAATAATCCGCGACAATGCCGACCGGCATGCGGCCGCATCGGAGCAAAAACGTAAGCACCGGGTCCCGCAAAGTGCCTTGGACGACTTGCGCCACGTATTGTTCCGGCGATAATCGATCCGATACGGCCCGGTAACCGGGCATGCGACCGCCCCCGAGCAATCTGTCGCAACCGAGATGGACGACCGTCTCGTACATCGATTGCATAAGCCATTTGCCCAAGCCGAATTGGCGATACGCGGGCGCCACGCAAATATCGACCACGTACAATGTCTCGCCGTCGGATTGATGATTTCGAATGTAACCGTCGTCGGTTATCGAAGCCCAATCGTGCTTGACTACCTGCTCGCTATGTATTCGTAATCCGGTCATCGAACCAACGATTCGCCCTTCGATTTCCGCGCACAACGCGCCTTCGGGGAATCGCGTCACGTGCTCGTTCAACTGCTCCTCGTTCCACCATAGCTCCGAGGGAAACGGCGGAGGGAAACATTCCGCCTGCAAGGCGATCAAGCTCGCGAAATCCTCGCCGGTATAGTTGCGAATCGTGACCGGGAGCGTTCGCTCGCCGTCCGTCACCCTGAACGTTTTCCACACGTGAACGTCACAACCCTTCCATTATGCTCGTCCCAAAATCCTACGTCCAATCGGTATACAGATCGGTGCGGCGATCCCGCCACGTCGTCACGGAACCGGCCTTGCGCACGTCCTCGAGCAAAGTCAAATCCAAGTCCGCGGTAATGAGCATATCCGCGTTAATCTCGCCTTCACACATGATGCCGCGAGGCGGGAAAGGAATGTCGTTGGGTGTTATGACGGCGGCTTGGCCGTAATTCGCTCTCATGAAATCGACTTTGCGCAACGAGCCGACGGTGCCGGTCGTGACGATATACACTTGATTTTCAACCGCGCGCGCATGACAACAATAACGAACTCTATAGAAACCGTGACGATCGTCCGTGCAAGAAGGACAGAAAATAACGTCCGCCCCTTTCGCTCTTACCATACGTACGATTTCGGGGAACTCAATGTCGTAGCAGGTCAGCAATCCGATCGTCCCGAACGGCGTATCGAATACTTGCACCCCGTCTCCGGGTTCAACGTTCCATGCTTCTTTCTCCGTCGGCGTAATATGAAGCTTGTCTTGCGTCTCGTATGTCCCGTCCGGCTTAAACAGGAAAGCGGAGTTGCGCAACCGGTCGCCCCGTTTCGTAACGTGGGTGCCCCCGATAATGTACATGCCGTATTCTGTTGCTAATTCGCTAAATAAAGCTAGGTAAGACTCCGTATATTCGGCCAGCTTCTCTATCGATTGTCCGTGACCGGAACCGTCGCCGATCGCTAGCAAAGGCGTAGTAACGAACTCGGGGAACAACACGAATTCAGCGCCGTATTCCGAGGCGTTGCGCACGTAATGCGTAACTTGATCCGCGAATTCCGAGAAGCTCTCGCAATCCTGCAACTGAAACTGTACGGCGGACACTCTCATTTTCATGGGACTTGCGCCCCTCCTTCGCTCTTGCTTGTCTCTTCTTTATCTTATCTACATAGACGTTTGCGAGCAAGCGTATGGCGCACGACAACGCAAAAATGCCGGAAACACGGCTTTTCAATCCCGTTACCGGAAATGAGAGATTTCTCATTCGATTCTAAGAAAGCGCTCCAAACGCAATGATAACACTCTTTTTTCTCTCTTTGGGAAACGTTAGGTAATCGGCATTCTGCTATACTCGGTTCATGCGACACGAACACTACACAAAACGGGGGAATAACAACATGAACTTCAAACATACACTCGTCCGCAAAGTGCTTACGGTCAGCCTTAGCGCAGTCATCGGTTTCACAGGCCTCGCCCTTGTACAAGCTCAGCCCGCGTCGGCGGCTACTAAAGCAGACAACATCGTCAAACTCGGCAAAAGATATCTCGGCGTGAAATACCGTTTCGGAGCTCCGTCGGGTTCGACTTCTTCCTTCGACTGCTCGAGCTTCACGCAATATATTTACGGCAAATACGGCATCAAGCTGCCTCGCGTATCCAGCTCCCAAGCTAAGAGAGGCTATAAAGTAGCCAAAGCTAACTTGAAAAAAGGCGATCTCGTCTTCTTCAGCGTCAGAACGCCGGGTAAAGTCAGCCATGTCGGCGTGTATGCCGGAAGCGGCAAAGTGCTCCACACTTACGGCGCACCGGGCGTAACTTACTCGAACATGAACAACAGCTATTGGAAGTCCCATTACATTACCGCTCGTCGTGTACTGTAATTAACATTAGCATTACCATAAGGTTGCATGCAAAAACCGGAAAAATCGGGAAATCCGATGATGCCGGTTTTTTGCGTTCGTTATAAGTTTCGCGGCAATTGGATCGATATCGTCGTACCGTTGCCGGGCTTGCTGTACACTTCGACTTTACCCTCGTGCAAATCGATGATCTTCTTCGCGATCGATAGCCCTAGCCCGCTGCCGCCGGTCGTGCGCCTGCGGGCATCATCCACGCGGTAAAACCGCTCGAACAAATACGGGATCTCGTTCTCCGGCACGCCGATCCCGTAGTCCGTCACTTCGAACTTAATGATGTTTTTGTTGGCGCGAACGCGCACGTCGATCGGTTCCTTGCTGTACTTGATCGCGTTGTCGATCAAGATCATAAGCAACTGCCGAAGCTTGTCTTTATCCCCGCGCATCGTCACCTTGGTCGCGTTGCCGTCGGAATGAACCCGAATTTCCCGCTGGAACGTTATGCCGAGCGTCTCCGACAGCTCCCGAATGACTCCGAACACGTCGAATCTGGACACGTTAAGCCAAGCGTCTTGTTCCGCTTCGGCGAGCGTAAGCATCGAATGGATCAGATTTTGCAGCCGCTGCGTCTCCTTGGAGATCGCTTCGATCGCTTCGTCCCGGACTTCCGCGTTGTCCCTTCCCCACCGCTTCAACATGTCCGCATAGCTGGAAATAACGGTAAGCGGCGTCTTCAACTCGTGAGAAGCGTCCGCCACGAAATGCTTCTGGTGCTCGATCGTGCGGTCGAGCTTTTCGATCATCTGATTGAACGCTCGGACGAGCTGCTGGAGTTCGACTGACTCCTCACGTCCGCCGAGCTTAACGACTTGCAGCTTGCCGCTTCGGTCGATCTCGCGCATCGTCTGAACCATTTGGCCGATCGGTCCAGTAAGCCTCGAGGTGAACCAGAACGTACCGAATATCGCGAATACGATGGCGCCGATGCTCGTGACGCTTAGCGCGCCGACTAAGATTTGCAAGTAACCGTCGAGTACCGTGAGCCGGCGAGCCGCTTCGAGCGTTCCGAGAAACTGGCCTTTGTCGAACAACGGCACGGCTAAGTAAATGAAGCGCTGACCGTTAATTTGCCGCGTCTCCGACAGCGTGGACGTTCTAGGAATCGGCGGCAAAGAGAGCAGCTCCTTGTCGCCGACTTGGTTAACGACGCGTTGATCGACTGTAACGATACGCATCATCTCGTTGGGGTTGTACAAGTCGTACAGCAGCTTCGGATCCTCGTAGCCCCGCATGCTCTGCTGTTTGAGCGTATCGAGCACTAAATTCGTCTTGTTCGTCATGATCGCCAGTTCGCCCCGCGTCGTAACGCGGATGACGAAGAAATAGACGAATACGTTATACAAGATCAATATGAATATTAACCAGAATACGGTAAATAACGTAAACCGCGAACGAAGGGTCATGCATCCGGCTCCTTCAGCATGTAACCTACGCCACGAACCGTATGCAGAAGCTTATGGCGGTAGCCCTTGTCCATCTTTTGACGCAAATACCGAATGTACACGTCGACGACGTTCGTATCCCCGATATATTCGTAGCCCCAGACGTCGGACAAAATTTCGTCCCTCGTCTTCTCCGCGTTTTTGTGGCGCGCCAAGTAAAGCAGCAACTCGAACTCGCGCGGCGTCAAATCGATCGAATGGTCTTTGCGGTATACTTTGCGGGTCAGCAGCTCGATGGACAAGTCGCCGATGCGCAGCACGTCCTCGTTCTCCCCTTCGCGCGACGCTTGGAAAATACGCAACAGGTTTCTAACCCGCGCGAGCAGCTCCTCCATCGCGAACGGCTTCGTAATGTAATCGTTGGCGCCATGCTCGAAGCCGCTCACTTTATCCGGCACGGTATCTCTGGCCGTCAGCAAAATGACGGGAACGGCGCGGTCGTTTTGCCGCAGGCGGCGTAGCACCTCGATCCCGTTTAGCTCGGGCAGCATGACGTCCAGCAAGATGAGATTCCATTCGCCGGTCACGGCCATCTCCAGACCGGTACGGCCATCTGCCGCGCGGCCGACGACATAGCTCTCGTGCTCGAGCTCCAATTGCAATATTCTCGCGATGGAATCCTCGTCTTCAATGATTAATATTTTCTCGTTGTTCATATCGGTTCACCTCACGAATATACGATCCAGCCGATTACGGCGGCGAGTAGGACGATTAGCCAGGGCGGACAACGCCAGTTAGCAAGCAGGACGAATCCAATTAGGACGATGACGAAATCCGTTGCCGTTGCGACCGTACTCGAGAATACGGGCGAATATAGCGCCGCCAGCAATAAGCCGACGACGGCAGCATTGACGCCGCCGACGAACGCTCGCGTACGGCGATGGGCGCTTAGCCGCGTCCAGTAGGGCAACACGCCGGCAACAATCAGGTATGACGGCAAAAAGATGGATACAAGCATGATCGCGGCGCGCAATAGGCCTTCCGTTCCGGAAGCGGATACGGCGCCGATGTAAGCGGAAAACGTGAACAGCGGGCCCGGTACGGCTTGCGTCGCGCCATAACCGGCCAAAAATTGCTGATCGGACACGAGCCCGAGTCCGGTGGTCTCCTCGTGAAGCATCGGCAATACAACATGGCCGCCTCCGAATACGAGAGATCCGGCGCGATAGCCGATGTCTGCCAATTGAAGCCTAACGTTATCATGCCATGCGGCAAGCAAAGGTAACGCGATTAATAAAAGTACGAATAAGATGAGGCATAAAGTTGCGGTCCAACTTTTCATTCCCGAATGGAAGGATTCGGTCTTGCTAGCCGCTCCGGGTTGGAGGAGATAGGCTCCGACTATTCCGCATAGAAGAAGCGGTACGATTTGACCTAGCGCTCCGGGCCATAACAAGGCGATACTAGCCGTAGCGACGGCCATCGCGATGCGAGGACGGTCGGGCGCGAGCGTTCGTCCCATGCTCCACACCGCCTGCGCGACGACGGCGACCGCGGCGAGTTTCAGCCCGTGAAGCCATCCGGCGTCGGTATAATCGTGGCCGTTCATGGCGATTGCGAAGAAGACGAGCAATAGCGCGGAAGGTAGGGTGAAGCCTAACCAAGCGGCTATTCCGCCCAGCATGCCGGCGCGTCGAATACCGATCGCGATACCGAGCTGGCTGCTCGCCGGTCCGGGTAAAAACTGGCATAGCGCCGTCAGCTCTCCGAACGCCTCGTCCGTGAGCCAACCTTTGCGCTCGACGTATTCGCGCCGGAAATAGCCGATGTGCGCGATCGGTCCGCCGAACGACGTTAGCCCGAGCTTAAGCGCGACTAACCCTGCTTCCAGCGGTCTGTATAGGCTGCCGGCCATCTCTAACTCTCCCTTGTCCAACTAGCGGTTATGCTCCTATATTGTAACATGATTGTCAAAGCCGTGGAAAATCCGTCGAAGCTTGCACGTATATACGACGCGAAAAAGACTATCCCGACGATCGATCGTAATGATCGATCGGGGATAGTCTATTTTGATGTCGATCGTTACTTTGATAGCGGGAAGTCTACGATCCTTCTGCTTTGCGCTGAGCGTCGAACACGAGCATGGAGACGTATTTGCGAGCGTCGGGATTTAAAAGTAGCAGCTTCGCGGTATGGACGGTCGCTCGGGATTCGGCGGGAACTTGAAGCAACTCGTTTTCTTCGACCGTTTCTTCCGTTACTTTCGTAAAATACAGATGCATGCCATCCAAATCCTCGCCCGCGCCGGTAATGGCATAACCGTCGGCGATCAAGGCGTCCACTTGGCGTCTCTCCGATACATATTCGGCGTATGCGGACAATGTAATCCCCCCGGAATATTCGATTTAGGTGATCGCGTAGCCGTTAGAAGGAACCGCCGGCAGCTTATGCTGTTCGCCGAACCGCTTGCGGTGCAAATACTGACCGCTTCCCGGTTTGCCTACGAACGTCTTGTTTCGGATGACGAATTCGCCGCGCACGAGTACCGAAACCGGCTCGCCGACGACCTGCATCCCTTCGAAAGCGTTATAGTCTACCTTCATGTGGTGAGTTGCCGCGGAAAGCGTCCGTTCGATCATCGGGTCGAAAATAACGATGTCCGCGTCGCTGCCGATCGCGATCGTTCCTTTTTGCGGGAATAACCCGAACAGCTTCGCGCTAGTCGTCGAGACGACATCGACGAACTTATGGAGCGTCAACCTCCCTTTGCGCACGCCTTCCGAGTACAATAGGCTAAACCGATCTTCTATCGTCGGTCCGCCGTTAGGAATTTTGGAGAAATCGCCGCGCCCTAGCTCCTTTTGTCCTTTGAAGTTGAAGGAACATTGGTCGGAGCCGACCGTCTGCAATTGACCGTTCCATAACGCGTCCCAAAGCGCTTGCTGATGCTCCGGTTCGCGAAGCGGCGGGGACCAGACGTATTTGGCGCCTTCAAAATCCAGCCGTTCGAGGTAGGTGCGGTCGAGCGTCAAATATTGCGGGCACGTCTCGCCAAATACGCGCAAGCCTTTCATGCGCGCCTCGGCGATGGCGTTAACCGCTTGTGCGCACGTGACATGCACGACGTACAGCTGGGAGTCGGCCAAGCCCGTAAGTCCGGCGGCGCGTCCGGTTGCTTCTCCTTCCAGCTCCGGCGGCCTCGTCAGCGCATGGTAGATCGGGTCGGTCTGTCCGAGCGATAGCGCCTGTTTCACTAAATAATCGATGACATCTCCGTTCTCGGCATGCACCATGACGAGCGCGCCATGCTCTTTGGCGAGCAGCAGCGTCCGGTACAACGTGCCGTCATCCGCTTGAAGCACGTTTTTGTAAGCCATGAACACTTTGAGCGACGTGATGCCTTCTTCCTCGATCATTTTCGGAAGCTCGTATAAGACGTCGTCCGTCACCTCGGACACCATCAGGTGGAAGCCGTAGTCGATTACGGCTTTCTCTTTGGACTTGGCATGCCACGCATTAACGGCGGAAGCCAGCGGCTTTCCCTTCGTCGTCAAGCAGAAATCGACGATCGTCGTCGTACCGCCATAGGCAGCCGCGATCGTTCCGCTCTCGAAGTCGTCGATCGTCACCGTTCCGCCGAACGGCATGTCGAGATGGGTATGCGGGTCGATTCCCCCGGGGAAAACGTAGCAACCCGAAGCATCCACGATTTCCGCGCCCTCCGCGTCCAAATCCACGCCGATCATGACGATGATGCCGTCATCGACGAGAATGTCGCCGAAGAACGTGTCGGATGCGGTTACGATCGTTCCGTTCTTAATGCATTTGCGCGTCATTAGACTACCTCCCTATTCGATTCGGATTCGTTCATTCGGGTTAGCGCCCTCTGCCGATCGTTCCAAGTCATCGGCGCAGATACCGCGGCCACTTCGATCATATCGATCGCGCCGTCCACCGGGCAGACGATCGCGCATAAGTTGCAGCCGACGCAATCCTCCTCCCGAACGCGAAGCTTCGCGCGTCCCGTCTCGTCCGTAATGCGATCGATGCACTGGTGCGAAGTGTCCTCGCAAGCGATGTAGCACTTGTTGCAGCTGATGCACGTGTCGTTATTGATTCTAGCCACGACTTGATAGTTAAGGTCGAGATCTCCCCATGTCGAGTATTTCGGGACGACTTTGCCGGTAAGCTCAGAGACGGATGAGATGCCTTTGTCGTCCAAATAGTTGTTTAAGCCGTCGATCATCTCTTCGACGATCCGAAAGCCATGATGCATGGCGGCCGTACACACCTGTACGCCGGTCGCGCCCATCAGCATGAATTCCGCGGCGTCCTGCCACGTAGAGATGCCGCCGATGCCGGATATGGGAACGCCTACCCTCGGGTCTTTGGCACATTCCGCCACCATGCTCAGGGCGATCGGCTTGACGGCCGGACCGCAATAGCCGCCGTGCGCGCCTTTGCCGCCGACATGCGGAATCGTATTCCACGTGTCCAAGTCGACGCCGGCTAGACTGTTAATAGTGTTAATTAAACTGATCGCGTCCGCCCCGCCTTGTACCGCATGGCGCGCGACGACCGTAATATCCGTTATGTTCGGGGTCAGCTTGACGATGACCGGCGTGCGGGCGACTTCCTTCGCCCAATACGTCTGCATCTCGACGAGATCGGGCTGCTGTCCGGACGCAGAGCCCATTCCCCGCTCCGCCATGCCGTGCGGACAACCGAAGTTAAGCTCCAATCCGTCGACGCCTACGCTCTCCACGCGTTTAACGATTTCATGCCACTTCTCGCGCTTCGGCTCCACCATTAGGGAAACAACGATCGCATGGTTCGGGAACAGCTTCTTCGTCTCGTAGATTTCCTTCAAATTCACTTCGATCGGCCGATCGGTAATGAGCTCGATATTGTTAAAACCCGCGACGCGCTGGCCGTTGAAGTTAACGGCGGCGAAACGCGACGACGTGTTGATGATCGGATCGCCGAGCGTTTTCCATACCGCGCCTCCCCAGCCCGCATCGAACGCCCGCTGCACTTGATAGCCCGAATTCGTCGGCGGCGCCGATGCGAGCCAGAACGGGTTCGGCGACTTAATTCCCGCGAAATCGATCCGTAAATCCGCCATAAGCTTCTCCTCCCCTTCGTTACATCGCGATCGAATCGTGTTCCGCGAACGCCAGCGCGATCGATCGCGCCGCCCGCTTCCCTTGCTCCGCGGCGGAGACGACCATCGCTTCCCCTCGACCCGATCCGAATATAATATCGCCTGCCGCATAAATGTTAGGGTGCGAAGTCCGTCGCGTCTGCTCGTCGATCAAAACGATGCCCCGGTCGTGCGCGATCCCCAGCTTCTCTATTAACGCTTGATGCCGCGACTGTCCGATCGCCAGTATCACGGCATCGACGGGAAGCATATACTCCGAACCTTCGATCGGCACCGGAAGCCGGCGACCGTCTTTGCCCAAGCGATCGGACAATTCCATCTTCACGCATTCGAGATGCGTCACTTTGCCGTCTGCGTCGCCGATAATACGGCTCGGCGCCGTCAGCCATTCGAATGCTACGCCGTCTTGCTTCGCGAATTCGTATTCGAACGCGTACGCGGTCATCTCTTCCTGCGTGCGGCGATAGATCATCTTAACGTTGGCCGCACCGAGTCTTACCGAGCAGGTCGCCGCGTCGATCGCCGTATTGCCGGCGCCGATGACCGCGACATGGGCTCCGGCGATGGCCGGCAACGCGTTCCCGCCGGATTTCGTGAGCTCGACGAATTGGATCGCGTCGTGCACGCCGGACAACTGCTCGCCAGCGATGCCGAGCTTCGGCACGTATCCCATCCCGGCCGCTAGCACGATAGCGTCGTATTGCTCGAGCAGTTCGGATACCGGCACGTCTTCACCGACCTTGACGCCGGTTCGGATCTCGACGCCGAGCTTCGCGACCTGTTCCACTTCCCATAGCGATACCGCTTGCGGCAATCGGAACGAAACGATGCCGTACGTGTCCAAACCGCCGGCCGTATCCTTCGCCTCGTATACGACAACCGAAAAGCCATCCCTGGCCAGCTCCCTCGCCGCGGACAATCCCGCAGGACCGCCGCCGATCACGGCGACTTTCTTGCCGTTGGACGGCCCCGCGCGGAACAGCGCGACGTCGCTTTCCATCGCCCAATCCGTTGCGTACCGCTGCAGCAGTCCGATATGGATCGGCTCGGATGCATCGTTTAGCACGCAGGCGCCTTCGCATAGCTCTTCCGTCGGGCAAACCCGTGCGCAACTGGCGCCAACGGGATTCGAATCCATAATGGTCATAGCCGCGCCTTTCAAATTGCCGGTCGCGATCCGCTTGATGAACGACGGAATATTGATGCTCGTCGGACATGCCTTGATGCAAGGCGCATCGTAGCAGTACAAACAGCGGTTCGCTTCCTCGGCTGCCGCCTTGCGCGTCAGTCCGGGCACCGTCTCCGAGAAATTTCGCGCGAATTGCCCCTGTGAAATGACATCGATTCGATTGCGCTCGCCCATCGTTATCCGCCCCCTCGTCCTCGTCCCGCTAGTCCGCTCATGCGAAGCACGGTCCGGTATAGCAACTCCGTGCCTGCCGCGATATCTTCCGCGCTCGCGTATTCTTGCGGATTGTGGCTTATGCCATCGCGGCACCGCACGAAGATCATTCCGTAATCGCAGGCATACGACATCGACAGCGAATCGTGGAAAGGTCCGCTCATGAGCTCGGGAGGGCTTTCCACTCCGAGATCGCCTGCGGCTTCCCGAATCGTCCGCATAATCCAATCCGCGCAATAGCGGGGCTCGCTGTTCGTATCCTCGCGAATGGCGTACGTCAGTCCATGCTCCCGACATACTGCCTCAAGCAACCCGCGAAGCTGCTTTTCCAGCAGATCGCGTCTGGCGATATCGATATCGCGCAAATCTACCGTAAACTGCACGTGCTCCGGAATGATGTTCCGCGAATCCGGAAACACCTTAAGCGATCCGACCGTCCCGACCGTCGGCGCTCCCTTAGCGGAGGAAGCTAGCGCCTGCAAGCCCACGACGACTTTCGCCGCGCCGACAAGCGCGTCCCGCCGCATCGGCATCGGCACCGATCCGGCATGTCCCGCGAAACCGCGCAAATCGACCGTCCACCATAGCGGCCCCGATATGCCGGTGACGATACCGACCGGCTTTCCGAGCGATTCCAGTACGGGACCTTGTTCGATATGAAGCTCCAGGAAAGCGGCGATTCCCCCCGGCTTTCTCACGTCTTCCGCGAACTTATCCGGATTGCCGCCGAAAGCGAGCAACGCTTCTCGCCGGGTCGTTCCGTTCTTATCCGTCCGGTCCAGTTCTCCGTCCTCAAGCTTGCCTAGCATGCCTCGCACGCCAAACAAGCCTTTGTTGAAGCGGCAGCCTTCTTCGTCGCAGAACGATACGACTTCGATCGGAGCTTCCGGCACCCAGCCGTTATCCGCGATCGTCTGAACCGTCTCGAGCGCGCCGATCACGCCGACGATCCCGTCGAATCTTCCCGCATAAGGCTGTGTATCGATATGCGAGCCTAACATAAGGACGGGCAACGATGGATCGCGTCCTTCCAGACGTCCGATCAAATTGCCGAACGCATCGATGCGCGCGGACATGCCCGCTTCTTCCATCCATGCCTTCGCTAACTCGACGGCCAGTCGGTCTTCCACGGTTAACGCCAACCGGCATACGCCCGTATCGCTTATTTTACCGATTTGCGCCAGCCGGTCGATCCGTGCCATAACCCGGCTCGCGTTAATCGTCGTTAGGTTCATGCTTTCACCTCCCATGCCTGCAATCACGTCAGTTATGCTAACTTTATGCCCAAACATTCAGACTATTTCACAAAGATCAATCGTTTCGCGAGATTGCGACATCGTCAGTGCGCTAAAATGATGCCAAGCTTAATAACCTGCATTGCGCCGAAAATGGAGGGTTGCGTATGAATGCCGAGCTGGTGTTGACCGTCGGAGAAGCGTTAACGCGGCCCTTATTCCAAGACGCCCGCCTCTTAGCCGGCTCCCGCGGCCTTGAGCGTCGGATCCGATGGGTTCACATCCTCGAGACGCCGCATTTCGAGACGTTGATCCACGGGCAAGAGATGATCTTGACGACCGGGATGAGCCTGAATCTGGATGCCGCTTCTTCCCTATCTTTCGTGGACAATCTCATTCGGCACAACGCGGCCTGTCTTTGCATCGAGATCGGACCCTATTTCGAAATGGCTACCGCGACGCCAGAGTTGCTCTAGTTAGCCGAGCGGCACCATTTTCCGCTGATCGTGTTCCCTCGCGCCGTTCGTTTCGTCGACATTACGCAAGACTTGCATTCCCTCATCATTAATCGCCATCACCGGATGCTTGAAGAGCTGGAAAGCTTGACTCGCGAGTTTTACCGACTGACGCTCACGTCGCAGGGCACGCACAACGTCCTTAAGCTGTTGCATAAGAGCGCGCAAGCTCTTACGATCCTGAGACCGGTTCGCGGCAAAACGATATTCGCGCCGGTCCTTCCTTATCCAGAACAAGATGCGATTCAACTAACGTTAAACGATTGGCTGGACGAGCTGAACGGCATCGGTCCGAACGCCGCGCCTGTCGTCAAGCGGTTCGGCGATCGCCACTTCGTGCTCAAACCGGTCGGCGCGTTGGATCAAACGTGGGCTTATCTCATTATGGTAAGCTCGTCGGAGCCGCGGGAATACGAATACTTATTGCTCGACTCGGCTTCCCTCGCCATCGCGCAGGAGCTGCTTCGGACCCGGTTTCTAGAGGAACGCAAGCTGCACTCCGAAAATTTGTGGGTCGACGAACTGCTGAACGGCCGCATCGACGACGATAACCAGATCAAGTCGTTTCTCGGCACGGACTTCAAATCGTTGAACGAGCTCGGCTACCGGGTTTGTTTGATCGAAATCGAAAATTTGTACGCCTACGGCGCCGGCTCGAGCGGTCAAGACAGCTCGGACAACGAATGGGAATCGATTCGTTACCATCTCTCGCTGATCGTCCGCTCCTCGTTCGAGAAGCATGACTTTCGTCCGTACATTACGATCAAAAACAACCGGTTCGCGGTCATCGCCCTAGATTTGAGAGCGAAGTTCCAAGCGCGCAATCGTCTTCGGCTTGCGTTGGACGCGTTGCGCGAGTTGCCGACGGACGACCGACTGCAGCCGATTCGTTTGGTCATCGGAGTAGGCAACTCCCGCGTGCCATTGAAGCATGCGTACGGCAGTTACCAGGAAGTCGTACACGCGCTTTCGCTGCAAACGACGTTTCGCAAATGCGTATTGTTTTACGAGGAGTTGGGCGTCTTCCAGCTGCTGCTTAATCTGAACGACGGACGTACGCTTCAAGCTTTCGTGCGCAACTATTTGGGACCGCTGATCGACCATGATCGCAACAAAGGCAGCGAGCTGCTGCTGACTTTACGGACGTTTCTCGATTGCGACGGCTCCAAGCAGTTGGCCGCCCAGCGGCTGTTCATCGTGCGCCAATCTCTCTACTACCGGCTGGAGAAAATTTCCGAGCTGCTCGGCGAGCACTTCATGTTGCCGGAAAACCGGATCGCCATCCAAGTAGCGCTCCGCGCGCACCAGTTGCTGCAGCCCGACGCCTTCGCGGCTTCAGACACTCGCGGAATCGCCCAATCTGGCATCGGCGACGACGTCCTGCAGGACGGACTTAAGCGTCCGGACGAGGAAGGCGACGTCTTCGTCCGTCGAAGCTAACGGCGGGCTTAACGTCAGCACGTTATTGAAGCCCGCTACCGTATCCCCGTTTTTGCCGATTATGAGCCCTTGCGCCTTGCACGATGAAATTATACGGTTCACTAGCGCGAGCGGCGCCGGATCCTTCGTCGCCTTATCGGACACTAGCTCGATGCCCATCAGAAATCCGAAGCTGCGAATGTCCCCGATGTACGGATGCGAGACCCATTCCGCCATCTCGTCCGCGAGACGCTCTCCGAGCAGCCGGCTTCGATCCACGAGTTGTTCCTTCTCCATCACTTCTAAATTCGCGAGAGCGACCGCGCATGCCGCCGGATTGCCGCCGAACGTGTTCACGTGACGGAAGTGGCTATAGGACTGCTGGTCACGAAATTTCTCGTAAATGTCTTTGCGCACCGCGGTAGCGGATAACGGCAAATAGCCGCTTGTAAGTCCTTTCGCCATCGTAACGATGTCCGGCTTAACGCCGAAGTTGTGATGCCCGAATTTGCGCCCCGACCGGCCGAAGCCGCAAATGACTTCGTCGATAATGAGCAGAACGCCATGCTTTCGGCAAATGTCCTCGACCCGCTTCATGTAGCTTGGATGCGGGACGATCACTCCTCCGCCCGTAATGGCCGGCTCCATGATGACGCCCGCGACCGTCTCGACGCCTTCCCATACGATGACGTCCTCTATCGCTTGCGCGCACGCCAAGTTGAAATCTTCCTCCGACTGTCCGTCAGGTTTGCGATAACCGTCCGGCGGACGAACGTGCAGGAAGCCGGAGGCAAGCGGCTCGTATTTGTATTTGCGCTGCGCCTGGCCGGTCGCTGCGAGCGCGCCCATCGAGCTTCCGTGGTACGCTCGGTAACGAGAGACGAATTTGTAACGGTTCCGTTCCCCGATCTGTTCCTGGTATTGTCTGGCGATCTTAAACGCCGCTTCGTTCGCTTCCGAACCGCTATTGGAGAAGAAGATGACGTAATCCCCCTCCAACCATTCGCACAGCTTCTCGGCTAACTTGATCGCGGGAACGTGACTTTGCGTCAGCGGGTAATAGGCAAGCGACTTCATCTGCTCGTAAGCCGCTTTCGCCAGCTCCTCGCGCCCGTAGCCGACGTTCACGCACCATAGCCCGGACATCGCGTCCAAGTAGCGATTGCCTCTGGCGTCGGTTACCCAAGAGCCTTCGGCGCCGGTAATGACGAGCGGCTCCTTCCCTGCTCCATAGGAAGCCATGCTGTGCCACAAATATCGGTCGTCTTTGTCGAGCCATTCGCGCGTCGCGCTTTCCAAATCCAGCATCCGGAATGCTCCTTCCCGATCAGCCGTAACGTGCGGTGACCATTTTAATGCGGGTATAAAAGGCGACTCCGTCTCTGCCGTTGGCGTGCAAATCGCCGTAAAACGAACGCTTGTATCCCGAGAACGGGAAAAAAGCCATTGGCGCTGGAACGCCGAGATTTATGCCGAGCATGCCCGCGTCGATCTCCTCGCGGAACTGCCGGATCGCTTTGGCGCTGTCCGTGTACAGGCATGCGCCGTTCGCGAATTCGGACCGGTTGGCGATCGCAATCGCTTCCGTCAAATCCGCCGCCCGGACGATCGATAACACCGGCGCGAAAATCTCGTCCCGCCAGATCGCCATCTCCGGCGACACATGATCGAAGAGCGTAGGCCCGAGGAACGTCCCTCCGGATTCGCTGGCAGCCGGATCCTGCCTGCCATCGCGTACGAGCGTCGCATGTTCGGCGATTCCTTGCGCGATATAGCCGATCGCGCGCGCTTTGTTCTCGGGTCGGATAATCGGACCTAGAAACACGCCTTCATCGGCGCCATTGCCAATACGTATCGCATCCGCGGCTTGCGATAGGCGTTCGACCAGCTCGTCGGCAATATCGCCAACCGCGACGACGACCGCGCAAGCCATGCACCGCTCTCCCGCAGATCCGAACGCTGCCGCCGTAATATTCTTCGCCGCATACGCGAGATCGGCGTCGGGCATAACGATTGAATGGTTTTTGGCGCCGGCGAGCGCCTGCACGCGTTTGCCGTTCGCGGCTCCCGTTCGGTAGACGTATTCCGCGACCGGCTGGGAACCGACGAAAGATACCGCTTTAACGTCCGGATGGACGAGCAAGCCGTTCACGACGTCCCGCGCTCCGTGCACGATATTAAGCACGCCGGGCGGAAGTCCCGCTTCCTCGGTCAATTCCGCGAGTTTGTTCGCGAGCATCGGCGTCCGCTCCGACGGCTTCAGCACGAACGTGTTGCCGCACGCGATAGCGAGCGGGAACATCCAGCAGGGCACCATCATCGGAAAGTTGAACGGCGTTATACCCCCGACGACGCCAAGCGGATAACGGTACATGCCCGACTCGATGTCCGTTGCGATGTCGGGAAGCTGGGCTCCCATCATAAGCGTCGGCGTACCGGCCGCGAATTCGACGCATTCGATGCCGCGCTGCACTTCGCCCGACGCCTCCTCGGCGTTTTTACCGTTTTCGCGTGTAATTAGCGCCGCAAGCTCGTCGCGATGCTCCGAGAGTAGCTGCTGATACCGGAACAGGACGCGCGCCCGCCGCGGCACGGGAACGTTGCGCCACTCGCGGAACGCTTCGTTTGCGACGGCTACCGCGCGATCCACGTCCGCTTGCGCCGATAACGGCACGTAAGCGATCGTCTCCCCTGTAGCCGGATTCGGAACCGCTTCGTACGCCGTCGCGGTCGACTCCTCCCATTTGCCGCCGATATAGTTGCGCAGTTTGACGACCATTTAAGTTTCCGCCCCCTCCTTTTTGCTACGCAGGCTCGTTGCGTTACAGCTTTGTCAGCTCCTGATACGTCTCCGGTCTGCGATCGCGGTAAAATTGCCAGCTTTCCCGTACTTCCCGAATGAGCGACTTGTTCATGACGCCGATGACGATCTCGTCCTGATCACGGCTCCCGATCGCAACGATGCTGCCCCGCGGATCGACCAAATACGACTGTCCGTAAAATTCCCCCATGTTCCAAGGAGCCTCCACGCCGACGCGGTTGATCGCCCCTACGTAGTAACCGTTAGCTACCGCATGCGCGGGTTGCTCCAGCTTCCATAAATATTCCGAAGTGCCCGCTACGGTCGCCGATGGATTGAATACGATTTCCGCGCCGTTCAAACCGAGCAGCCGCGCCCCCTCCGGAAAATGACGATCATAACAAATGTATACGCCTACTTTGGCGTAAGCAGTATCGAACACCGGGTAGCCGAGATTGCCGGGCTTAAAATAATATTTTTCCCAGTAGCCGCATCCGCCGCCGCCCGCTTGCACGTGAGGGATGTGGTGCTTGCGGTATTTGCCCAAGTAGGTGCCGTCCGCGTCAATGACCGCCGCCGCGTTGCAATACGTGGCGATCCCTTCCCGCTCGTATACCGGCAAGACGATGACGATGCCAAGCTTCTTCGCCAAATCCCGGAACAAGCGCGTAGTAGCGCCGCCCGGTATCTCCTCGGCAGCCTCGTACCATTTGGGCGTTTGTTCGGCGCAAAAGTACGGTCCGTAAAAGATTTCTTGCAGCGAAACGATTTGCGCGCCTCGCCGTTTGGCCTCGCGCACGAGTCCGACGTGCTTCTCGATGGCCGCCTTCTTATGCTCCGCGACGGGCGCCGTTCCGTCGACTTCATGCCTTGCCTGGATAAGTCCGATCGTAACGCTGTCCATAGCCTGCCTCCCTTGGGATCGAAAGGATGGCGCTCCGCTCGACGGATGCCATCCTTTCAACTCCTTGCGCCTACTATCCGTCCTATTTCATCGCTATGTCGACGATCTCGTTCGTATACGCGGCCTTTAGATCGGCTGCCTTCTTGATAACGCCGAATTTAAGGGCGATATCGGCCGTCTGCTTGAACAGCGCATCGTCGATATATCCGAGCTTGGCTGCGTCAAACTCTTCCGGGAAGACGAGCTTCGCTACTTCCCCCATCATTTTCAGCTGGTGATCCCGCGAAGTGCTGCCTTCCTCCGTCTGCTTCATAACGATATCGACGGCAGCTTCTTTGTTATCGATCGCGTCCTTCCAGCCTTTGAGTGACGCTTTGACGAATTTCGCCGCCGTTTCCTTGTTGTCTTGCAGCCAGTCTTTGTTCGCGAACAAATTGTCTTCGAGCATCGCCACGCCTTCGGCGTTCATGTCGATGACATTCAAGTCTGTCGCCGGGATGCCCGATTCGAGCACGACTTGGTACTCGTTGTACGTCATCGCCGAAGCGGCGTCCAGCTCTCCGCCGAGAAATTGATCCATCGTAAAGCCTTGCTTGGCGAAATTCAAATCTTTATTCGGATCCAGCTTGTATTTATCGAACAACGCCAAAATTTCGAATTCGTTGCCGCCCATCCAGTTGCCGACTTTTTTGTCTTTGAGATCCGCCGGGCCGTTAATGCCCGCCGTCTTCTTCGAGACGAGAACGAGTCAGCTCTTCTGATAAATTTGCGATATTTCTACGAGCGGCAATCCTTGCTCCTGATGCGCGAGCAAGCTCGCTACCCAATCGATGCCGATGTCGGCCGCACGTTCGCGACCTGCTGCTCCGGCACGATATCCGGGCCGCCGGGCACGATTTCGACGTCCAGCCCTTCGTCCGTGTAGTAGCCCTTCTCCAAAGCAACGAAGTAGCCGGCGAATTGCGCTTGCGGTACCCATTTCAACTGCAGCTTCACCTTTACGGGCTCCGCGGATGGGTCTCGCTTGGACTAGCGCTCGGACTTTCGCTTGGACTCGCGCTTTCGGAAGCTTTCGGGGTGTCGCTCGAAGCGGCGGGTTCGTTGACGTTATAGTTGTTTCCGCACGCGGAGGCGACGATGGCGACTAGCAACAGAACGAGCGTTAACAGCAAACTGCGGGTGGTTCTACTTCTGACTCTCATAGCTCTCTTCTCTCCCTTTGAAATCGATTGGCCGTGCGCAGCATGGTTAGAGCTTGCGAGTGTATGCGATCGGCGCCGCGGCGTCTGTAGGTCGCCGCTATCCGCCGGGTGTTACGGAGAAGGGGGAGCATGCACGCTTTCCGGCTAGACGCGTCCGGACGGGTGCCAGCGTATGAACAGCCGTTCGAGGAGCTCGATCAAGAGGTAGAAGATGACGCCGAGGACGGCGGCTACGACGATGCATGCCCAGCCGAGCGGCATTTTCGCCACCTTGATCGAGTTGGACATCAAATAGCCGAGACCGCGCGAAGAGAAGAAAAATTCGCCTACGATCGCGCCGATCATTCCCGCCGTGGCGTTGATCTTGAGCGCGGTAAATACGTAAGGCAAACTGCCCGCGATTCGTAGGTAGCGGAAAACTTGCAGCTTGCTTGCCGCATAGGCTCGCATCAGGTCAAGCGCCAGCGGATCGATCGAGGTCATGCCTTTGTGCGCGTTAATCGCCATAGCCGCCATCGTCGTCGCCGCGACGATAGCGATCCGCGAGCCCATGCCGTCGCCGAACCATAAGTTCATGATCGGGGCCAGCGCGACGATCGGCACCGCGTTAAACGCCGCGACGAGTATAATGCCGCCCGAGCCCCACTTCGGCCAAGCCGTCGCGATCAGCGCGAGCGCGAATCCGAGGGCGGACCCTAGCAGCATGCCGAACACGGCTTCGGTTAACGTATATCGAGCATAAGAGGCGAGCAGCTCGGCGTTTTCCCGAATCGCATCGACAATTGCCGATGGCAAAGGTAGCTGATAGGTTCGCAGATGAAGCAGATGATGGAACGCTTGGCGCTGCCATAGTAGTATAAAAGCGACTCCTGCGAGCAACGGAAGTCCGACGCGAGAACGATGGAGACTGCCCGCGCACGCGATTTTCGCTTATCCGGCTTGCTGGAGATGGTCGTTGATAGTTCGTTCGGCATTGGTGCCGCGGGTTCCGCATCCATCAGCTCTTCCCTCCTTTAGCCCGATACTCGGGTTGCCAAGGAGCGATCAGTCGCTCTGCCGCGCTCATGACGACGAAGCCGATCATGCCTAATGCGGCTCCGACGAACACCGTCGACCAGAACATATAGACGTGGGACGGACCATAATACAAGTTGCGCAGCATAAGAACGCCGATGCCCCGCTGCGCGCCCATCAGCTCGACGAGAATCGCTCCGGTGACGGCCAGCGGCGCGGCTATCTTGAGCCCCGCGAACAGTCCGGGAAGCGATGCGGGCAGCCTAAGCTTGCCGTACACTTGCAACGGGTTCGCCGCGCAGGCGCGCATAAGGTCCAAGGCGTCCGGACTGACGCTGCGTAAGCCTCTTAACATATTGATAGCGACGGGAAAAAAAGTAATATAGCCGGAAATAATAATGCGCGCGGATTGCTCGTCGTGGACGATGCCGTATATAATCGGCGCGAGTCCGAGGATCGGAATCATTTGCGAGGCGACGGCGTACGGAAAGATCAAGTGCTCGAGCAGCTTTGATCCGCTCATGAGCACGGCGATCAAGACGCCTGCTGCCGCTCCGATCGCGAACCCGAGCGCCGCGTTGCCGAGCGTTACCCGCCCTTCGTGCAATAACGTATGACCGTATTGGCCGAACGTTTCGGCTACTTTATGTAAATAAGGGAGCTTAGATTGGGCTAACGGCACGTGACGTACGTCAAGCAGAACCCACGAGACGGTCTCCCATGCCGCGATAAGCAAGATCGTCCATATACTTGCAGGCAATAGACGACCTTTCAGCGTAGCGCGCGTTCCGTTCATCGCTACACCCCTTCGAACCGATTGCGGATGTCCGTAATCAACTCGTAAAACGCGGGACTGTTCCGGATAGCTTGCGTACGCGGGCGGGGGAGCGGAATTTCGACGACGGCCGATAGGCGGCCAGGGTGCGGGGATAAGACGAATACGCGATCGGATAGGAAGATAGCCTCCGAGATGCTGTGCGTGACGAAGACGACCGTATTGCCCGTGTGCGACCAAATCGAGAGCAATTCTTCGTTTAAGCGTTCGCGGTTGAATTCGTCCAAAGCGGAAAACGGTTCATCCATTAACAAAATTTCCGGCTCCATCGACAGCGCTCTTGCGATCGCGACGCGTTGCTGCATGCCTCCGCTTAGCTGTCACGGATATTTGTCCGCGAATTTCTCGAGGCCTACGAGCGATAATAGCTCCTCCGTCCGTCGATCGCGTTCCGCTCTGTTAATTCCCATCATTTCTAGCGGAAGAGCGATGTTGGCTTTCACTTTACGCCAATCGTAGAGCACCGGATTTTGGAACACGATACCGTATTTTTGCGCTAGCCGCGCTTCGTTCGCCGTCTTGCCCGCAACACGGATCGCTCCCTCAGACGGCTGCAGCAGATCGGCCATCAGCCGAAGCAACGTCGTCTTCCCGCAGCCCGAAGGCTCGAGCAAGGTGACGAACTCGCCTTTGGCGATCGTCATCGATACGCGCGAGATCGCGAGTACCTCGGTCGATCCGGTGCGGTATTTCATGACGACGTCTTCGAGCGCGATTTCCGGTACATCCGTCCGAGCGTCTTCCAATTGCTGTCGCATGTTATCGACCTCCTACAAGCTGCGATGCCTACCGGGTGTCTGATTTCCTTACATGTTACACGCCCATCGCCGCCGGTTCATTAGACAGTTCGTCAAAGCGGACGACGATTATTCCGTCATACTGTCCAGTTACATGCATGAAGGCATTTACGCTTGTCAGCTTCACGGCTTTATCGCGAAGGTTTATTCTCTATTAGCGAGACAAGCAAGTTCTCCAGCGCAGCATCGATGGAATGAGCCGTTAGCTTGTCGTCCGGCAGCCCCCTTCCTTGCCACAGCGATGCTAGCATCGCCTGACTCGCTACTTGCGGCAACGACGCCGAGGGGCGAGTTGGAAACAGCTCCAACCAAGCTTTGCGGCCCGAAAAAGGTTGATCGCGGTTAGCGACCCAGTCCAACGAGACTCGTATACCGTCCGGACGTCGATTCAACTGAAGCGACACGCATGCTTCCTGTTTGCTCTTCGACCACTTCCCCGGAAAACAATCCACTACCATCCATATGCGATCGACCGCATGGTTTAACCATTGTTGTTGGTCATTGGCTGTCCAACGGCTGGACACGTCGAGCAACACGATCGGAACGCCCAATCTTCTAAGCCATAGAGCGAACGCATCGCCTATCGGCTCTGGGTTAGCAGGCCTATCGGGATCGCATGGGTAATAGTGCGCCGAACCTTCTCGCCATGCCGGAGTTGTCGGACGTAAACCCGTCGCATCCGCGAAAACCGCCTTTTTGGGCATGTTTTTGTTCCCGTCCAGTAACGCGTACATCTCCGCATCGGCCGCGCTCGGACATTCGACGAGCGCATGCGCGATGCCGGCGCGATTAAGCGAGGCAGAGGCGGCAAGCGCGGCGAACGTAGCACCTGCGCCGGGATAAGCTGATGCGATCGCGACTACGGTAACTCCGGCATCTTCGTCTTTGTAATCGTTAATCCCCTTATCTAGCGACGTGTATTGCTGAACGCGTACCCCTTCATCCGCCATCGTCCGTAGCAGCTCTTCTCTCAGCTGCACGGCCGATTGCGGACGCGCTTCCGGATCCGCGTCTAGCATTCGTTCCAGCAAAGCCGCGAACGCGCTAGGCACGTCGCCTTGAAGCGCAGACTTTAAGGCGCCTTTATGCCGCATGGCGAATCGGCCACCCGTTAATAGAAAGTAAGCTAACGCGCCGAGCGCGTACAGATCGGTGCGCGCGTCGGATTGCTCGTTGCGCAGTTGCTCCGGAGCGGCGAATCCCGGCGTGCCGAGCTGCAGCGTATCGGACGACTCCCCTTCTCGATAACGCCTCGCGATGCCGAAGTCGACGAGCACCGCCTGGTCGCGTCGGTCGATCAACACGTTCGAAGGCTTCAGATCGCGAAAGACGATCGGCGGACATTGTTGATGCAAGTAAGCAAGCACTTCGCATAGCTGCAGCAAGTAGCGCAACAGCATTCGGAACGGGAGCCGTAAGCCGAATCGTTCGAACCGCTCGGCCAGCGTATCTCCGGCGATGTAATCCATAACGATACAAGCGAGTCCGTTCGCGCCCGGCGGGTAATAATCGACGATCGCGGGCAAATTCGAATGCGCCAGGCCGCACATTAGCTTCGCTTCCGACAGAAACGAATCCCGTTCCTCCGGCAGCGGCTTCGTTAGCTTCAACGCCACCGTTTTCCCGTTCAATCGCATATCTTCGGCAAGGTACACGCGCCCCATGCCTCCTTTGCCGATCTGCATCAATACGCGATACCGTCCGGCGTATATATCTCCTGCCTTCAGTAACCCTATCTCTTCCATTCGAATGCCTCCATTTCGTGATCAAGGTTTATCCAAGCAACAAAAAATCCCGCACGCGAAGCGTCAGCCTATGGCTAGGCAACGCTTCTGTGCGGGATGCTTTCCCGTACGGTCTATTAGGTTACGGCTTCCTTCTTACCCACATTGTAACTTCTTCGCGATTGTGGAACAACTGTTTTACTTTGCGAATATCGAAGTGCTCCGAGTAAGCCTCGGTTAAATCTTGAATGCTCTGGAACGGCTTGCGGTACATCAGCTTCAGCGTAATGATCCCGGAACCGCCGGCTGACAATGCCGAAGAAAGACCGGAGACGATGCGGCACGTATGGTAAGGGTCCCAGCTCATGTCGCAGACGAGCAAGTCGAACGAACCCGGGGCAAACGACAATTCCGCCGCGTTTTTCCGCAAATGTCTCAGCCTCGGGTGCAATGCGAGCGATTCGTCCATCTCGGCCGGATCGACCGCGGTTACTTTCATCCCCCGCTCCAGCAGCACCGACGTCCAGCCTCCCGGCGCGGCGCCCAAGTCGAGCGCGTTCGTGAACTTATCGAGCGGCAGTCCGAACGCCTTCTCCGCTTCAAGCAGCTTAAACGCCGCGCGCGAAATCAAAGCTTCGTCGCGGCGGAACCGCACCGCGCCGCCCGGCCAGTCGGACAAGTTGTCTTTCGGCGCCGAACACCCCATATAGAGCAGTTTGCGCGACGAGTAGACGGAGACGATCCAATCGGAATCCCGGGCTACGACTTCCCCGCCGAGCTCGCGAACGACTTCCGCCATAATATCCCGGCCTTCCGCCGACCCGTAAGGAAAAGGACTATCCTGAGCCTTCCGGACTTGAATCGCGACCTTCTTGCCATGTACCCGGTCCGCCAATTGCGCGGCGTAATCCCGCAAAGCCGAAGCCGTAAGCGCCTCGTCGGACGAAACAGGAATTTCCGCTTCAACGGGGAATATATGACGTAGGAACACGGGCTCGTTGCGCCGCAAGTCCTTTAATACTTGTTCAGGTTCTCCGTCCCCCGTCGTAAAGCTGAACGTCTCGCCGGCCGCTACGCCGGACACCTTCGTTCCGCGCACCCGGCGGCGAAGCTCCTCCATCGCGTAAGGCGCAAACCCTGGGTTTGCCGTTCCGATGTATGTAATCAACGTTTATTCCTCTTCCTTCCCGACTTGTATCCATGGCCGATCGCGGCGCCATTCGACGGTGATCGGCACGTCGTAGGCGGCTTCGAGCCACTCGGACGTAAGTACTTCCCGTTTCATGCCCGAGGCGACGATACGCCCTTGCGACATGAGCGCTACGTGAGTAAACAACGGAATGATTTCTTCGATATGATGCGTTACATACAGCATCGACATATTGTTAACGGATAACCCTGCGAGCGAATCCAAAAACCGTTCGCGTTCGTACAAATCCAATCCCGCGCATGGCTCGTCCAAAATGAGCAATTCCGGCGATGCCATGATCGTGCGGGCCAACAGCACTTTTTTGCGTTCGCCTTGAGACAACGTTCCGAATGGTTGCTCCGCGAACGCTCTCAATCCGACTTTAGCCAACTCATCGTAGGCTTTCTCTCGCACTTCAACCGGCACTTCCTCGTACATCCGCAAAAAAGCAAAAGCGCCTCCCGCGACGATTTCCCATACCGGGTCTCTCAGCGTAAATTTCTCGATGAGCGACGCGCCTATGTAGCCGATCTTTTTGCGCACCTCGCGCACGTCGACTTGACCGTAACGGTTTCCGAGCACGTCTACCGTCCCGGTCGTCGGGAACATATAGCCCGTAATCATCTCCAGCACGGTCGTCTTCCCGCAGCCGTTGCGGCCTAGCAAAGTCCAATGTTCGCCTGGTTTCACGCTTAGGTCCACGCCCCGCAAAATCTCGCGTTCTCCCCGGCGTAAAGTTAAATTGTGCAATTCGATCATGCAGCTTTCCACTCTCCTGCAAAGGGCAACGGCATCGGCCGCTTAACCTTGATCTATCCGTTCCACGATGTCCGTGACGGACGCAAATCGATACTGCTTCGTCCATTCCCCGTTCCTGTTCTTCATGAGCAAGCAAGGAACGCTTTCGATTCGGAACGCTTGCGCGATGCCCGGCAATAGATTCAAATTCGCCATATAAATCCGAAAATCCGGCCTTATCTTCTCTACGACTTCCAGCATCCGCTTAGCAAGTCCGCACGTGCCGCAGAGCGGCGTATGCACGAACACCGCGAGCGGGCCCGGCTCGTCCGCCCAAGCCCGCTCCCAGTCACTGCCTTCCCATTCAAGCATCCAGCTTCGCTCCTGACACGGCAACCCGATCGAGCACGGCTTGAGGCATCGGTCCGTCATGAATCGTAACGCCCGAAGGGTTGGCCGCGCGCAAGTCCCGCACCATATGCGCCCTGCCCATCAAGCTGGAGGAATGAACGTACACTTCCCGGGGATAAAACCCGCCGGCGATAATGCCGTGAACGACCGACAATCCGTTCGGCTGGTTGTATCCAAGCTCGAAGTCAAGCGAGAGCAAATCCACTTCGCTTGAAGAAAGGAGCAATAAGCATTCCTCCGCAGAGCGGGCGACGACGAACCCGCGCGGACAGGGCCTTACGTCGTCCAAATACACGTTAATCATTCGTCTAATCCTCCTCCGACAGTCGCCTAGCCAGCACGATCTGCTCGCGATGCGATCTGCCTTCGCTTGTAGGCGTTTCCAAGAATAGAGGGACTTTCCTGATTTCGGGAGTGGCGAGCACTTCGCGAAACCCGTCTTCTCCGATATAACCCGCCCCGATCGGCGCATGCCGGTCTTTGCGCGAGCCTTGCTGAAACAAGGAGTCGTTCAAGTGAACGGCGCGCAGACTGTCCCACATGCGAAGCTTCCGCGCCCGCTCCGCGAACGCTTGCCAACCGCCGGGCTCCCATACGCCGCTGGCGAATAGGTGGCACGTGTCGAGACAGAACCCGATCTTGTCAGGTTCGTCGCACAAAGACCGGATTTGAACCCATTCCTCCGGCGCCGTTCCCATGGGACCGTGATCCCCAGCTTGATTTTCCAATAAAATCAACGCATCGCCATGCCAGTCGGAAGCGACTTTATTAATCCACTGTATTATATTTCGATAGCCCTCAAGCGGATCCTTCCCTTTGTGAACGCCAAAATGTACGACGACGCCGATCGAGCCGCACGCTTCCGCGATGGCCAGATCGTTAAGAGTGCAGGCCGCCATCCGGTCGCTCGCCTCCCCGGTTGCCGCCGGATTGACGAGGTAGGGTCCGTGGGCAATCGAAGCGATTCCGCGATCTAGGCACCAAGCTCGGCAACGCGACGCATCTTGCTCGGAGAACGTCTTGGGTTCAAGGGTGCGAGGGTTTTTCGGAAAATATTGAAAAGCATTCGCGCCGATCGAGACCGCATGCTCCGCCGCTTGACGATAACTGCCCCTCGTACTAACGTGACTGCCGATATGCATCGCTTATTCCGAGCCTTGGCAATGCGGGCAATAGAACATTTTGCGTCCGGATAACGTCTCGTGTTTAATCGCATTCCCGCAGACGCCGCACGTTTCGCCTTCCCGGTCATAGACTAGGCAACGGGAATTGTAGCCGCCCGTTAAGTGGTCGGCGGCGGTCAGTGGATATTCCATGTACCCGCCGGCTTCCTTCGCATCGAGCAGCACTTTCTTAATCGCGCCGTACAAGCGCTCGGTAGCCTCCGCATCCAGCTCGGACACCGCGATCGCCGGGTGCAGCTTCGCTTCGAAGCAAATTTCGTCGCTGTAGCAGTTGCCGATGCCGGCGATGAATCTTTGGTCCGTCAGCGTCGTCTTCAGCTTGCCTCTTTTGCTCTTCAGCCGCTTAGTGAAGGCTTCAAGCGTCAACCGCGAATCAAACGGCTCGGGACCGAGCTGCTTCATCTGATCGTGCGCCAATTTGGCCGTAATCCGGTGCAAGTAGCCAAGGCGCAAGCCCCCGAAGTACAAGCTGTTCCCATCCGCAAGCCGGATGATCACTTGATAATGGCTGTCTTCCATGGGCGCTTGCTCCCCGTAATAAATCCATCCGCCCAGCATCAGGTGCAGCAACAGGCGATTGCCGTCGTCCAGATGGAAGAGCAAATGCTTGCCTCTACGTTCCACGAACAAAATCGTACGGTTCGCCAGCGCGTTAGCGAACGTATCCGGAGGCTCGTTGATCGAGCCTTCGCGATTGACGACCGCGGTCGATATTTTAATCCCGCCCAGAAGCGTTGATAGCTGCGAACGGTAATGCTCCATTTCCGGCCATTCCGGCATGATGCTTCTTCCCCCCTGTGTCAGTGCCGCATAAGGAGTTTCTCCTTAGCTAGCCTGCGCTGATTCCATCGATCAGCTTCTCTAAATCGTCTAGCGTAGGGCATACGGCTTGCGGGATAACGCCTGCAGCCTTGCATTCGCGTTGCCAGCTGTCCGTATCGCAATATCCCGTAAGCACGAGAATCGACGGACATCCGGCGCTGTTGCCCGCCGCGATATCCGTGTACGGATTATCGCCTATGACCCAAGTGCGCTCGGGCGCGGTGCCCGCCAATCGCAACGCGTAATCCATTAAGATGGAAGAAGGCTTCCCGATCACGACGGGCTTTATGCCTGTCGCCGCTTCCAGAGCGGCGCCGATCGTCCCCGCCCCTGGAAGGAAGCTTCCTTCCATCGGTAGCAGGCGATCCGGATTCGTCTGCACGAACTTCGCACCGGCGAGCAAATGGTTGATGCCGGCCCGAAGCGTATCGTACGTTAATTGTCGGTCCAACCCTTGCACGACGATCGATGCGACGGCTTTATCGTCATGCTCGCCGACGATTCGCATGCCCGCTTCTCGCAGCGCTTCATGCAAGCCTCGTTCCCCGATGACGAAAGTATCGGCATCCGGATAATTATTCTTTACATAATAGGCTGCGGCCATGGCGGACGTGACGACGAAGCGCTCCTCCGTCGCGATATTTAGATGCCGCAAATGCTCCGCGACTTCGGCGGGCGTCCGAGTCGAATTGTTCGTGACGAACCAACAAGGCATCCCGCTTGTCGACAGCTTGGCAATTAACCGATCGGCGCCGGGAATGCGCTCACTTCCGCGGTAGAGCGTCCCGTCCAGATCGAATAATAGCGCTTCAGGCGTTGCCGTAACCTTTAATCCGTTGATCCAAGTATCCAAGTTGATGCTTCCCCTTCCGGCTGCTTAACGCTGGGCTTCGCGGGCGATCTTCGCCTGCAGTCGCTCCACCCTTCGTTGCAGCTTCTCTCTCTCGTCGCTTAGCGACGCGCTCGCCCTGTTCATGCGGGCGCGGCGTTGCAGCATGCCGAGCGCTCGCTGCGCATAATTTAACGCCGTTAACAAGTCCTTCGCGCGGTGCTCGTAATGCATCGCCAATTCGATCAGCGCATCCGGTCTTGGGAGCAACGCATACTCCGTGCTTGCTACGATTGCCTGCCAGAGCGATACCGCGCGCTCGTGTTGGCACAGCTTCTTGAACCTTGCCGCCAGCGGCAAGCACCATGCGCGGTCTCCGGCATCCGGCCGATTGGCGAGCCGATCGAACAGTCGCTCCGCATGAGCCGATTGCCCGTGCTTCTCCAGCCAACTCGCGGTGCAATACAGCTCCTCCCCGTCTTCGTCGTCCAGCGCCTCCGACTCGGGGCGATCCTCGAGCAGCTGCGCGAAATGCACGGCCAGCGCGGCAAGCGTGAGCACGTCTTTCTCGTTGTGTGCATAGACGCCATGAAGATGCTCGGGATTGCCGTCGTTCAAATACTGAACATAAAGCGCGGGAGCCATCGAACCGGGAACGTCTTCTCCCCGGATGTACCCTAATCGCGCTTCTTCGACGACGGCCAGCCTGCAGGAGGCGAGCGTCTTGCGCCATAGCGCGCGCGACGGATGAAGAAAGTCGAGATGGCCCGGCTCGGCGCCGTTGCTACGCCAGCCGTTCATAATGTAACGGTTCACGAGCACCGGCCAGTCGAACGTTCTTCCGTTATACGTAACCAGATGGTCCTTGTCCTTCAAATGCGAGAGCAAATAGTGCAACATCGCCCGCTCCTCGCCCGGGTGGCGGATGAGCGTCTGTTCGACGATGAACGTTTGCCCGTCATAATAGCCGAAACCGACCATGAACGGCACGTTGCCCGCTCCGACGCCAAGTCCCGTCGTCTCGGTATCAAGGAACAATAGCCTGCTTACATCGACGCCCGCAACCGGACGATCTTGATTTTGCCTTGCGGCGACGCAGCCGAGCCATGTCGCGGAGCGTTGAAGCTCCTCCAGCCCGTACCGGCCGTGATTGTACGGCAACGGATACGCGATCCGGCGCAGCAGGAAGCTGCCGCTTTCGTTCTCGATCTCCTCTATGCCCAGCGCGCGAAACGCCGGATGCAGCCGCGAGGAATCGGGTTCCTCGGCTACACTAGCGGGCATAGCTGATTCCGTCGCAGCCTCCGCGGCTTCCGATGCTTGCGCGGCGGCGCGAAGCCGCTCCAGTCTTTCCTTCAGCCCGCTCATTATTCGGCCCTCGCCGAACGAAGCAACGATAACGCCTGCGTCTTCCCTAGCAGGCCGACCTCCTCGATCGGACCGACGCACGCGGGACAACCGCTTAGACATCCGCAGCCGGTAATGAGCCGTTCCGCTTCTTCAAGCAGATCGCCGTGCATCTCGTACAGGCGCTGGCTTAGTCCGATGCCGCCCGGATAGCGATCGTAGAAATAGATCGTTGGCCGCTTCGTATGCGTCGCCTTCACTTGCGGCACGACGCGAATGTCGAACGGATCGCACATGAGATGCAGCGGCGCTAGATGGATAAGCACGTTCGCGAGTCCGAGCAATGCCATCTGCATGTCGTTCGCGCTGCGCTTCGCCGTCTCTTCCTCCGAGAACGAGAACCAGTAGCCGCTCGTATGCAAAATTTCTTCCGGCAAATGAATCGGTCCCGACCCGATATTCTCGTGCGTACGCAGCCGGATTTTTTTGAATATCGTCGGCTTCGCCATAACGGTCACTTCGCCGTAATGCCGGTCCAGCGGGCCCGTGCGCTCCTCCAGGTCCACGTGCAATACTTTCAGCTCCACCGCCAAGCTCGCGTCGGTGAAGTAGTCGACGTTCACTTGCCGGACGTACGCCTTCTTCTCCGGATAATCGAGCTTCTCTACTTGATATTGCACGCCCTCGTGCAAATAGATCGCTTCCTCGTGGACGAGCGTCGGGGCGCTGAACCGGTCGACTTCGCCGATGACTTTATGACCCTCGGTCATATCGATGATGACGATATTCTCCTGGGCCGCCGAACGAAGAGAAATGTTATGCGCCGGGAACGCTTGCTCCATCCAATACCAGCGCGTGCCTACGTGGTGGAGCACTTTCTCCTCTACGAGAAATTCGAGCAGATCCGTGAGCTTCTCGCCCCCGAAGACGTCTCCTTCTTCAAATGGCAGCTCGTACGCCGCGCACTTGATATGATCGAGAAGGATGAGCAGGTTATCGGGATGAATGCGCGCCTCTTCCGGCGGACGGCCGAGGAAGTAATCCGGATTTTGAATCAAATATTGATCGAGCGGATTACTGCTCGCCACGAGGAACGTAACCGAGCTGCTCTGACGGCGACCCGCGCGGCCGGACTGCTGCCACGTGCTCGCGATCGAGCCCGGATAGCCGTTGAGCACGCACGCTTGCAGCTGACCGATATCGATGCCGAGCTCGAGCGCGTTCGTACTGACGACGCCGCGAATCTCTCCGCTGCGCAATCCGCGTTCGATCTCGCGGCGCAGCTTCGGCAAATATCCGCCGCGATAGCCGCGTATCGATTTCTTGCCGAGCTCGCCCTTGACGAGCTCCTGCAAGTAAGTGAGCAAAATCTCGACCCTAACTCGGCTGCGCGCGAACACGATCGTCTGGATGCCGCTCTTGAGCAACAGCGCCGCCAGCTTCTGCGATTCGAGCACGCTGCTGCGACGGATGCCAAGCTGTTGGTTGACGACGGGCGGGTTGTAGAACACCATGTGCTTCTCCCCGGTCGGGGCGCCGTTGTCGTCGACTAGTGCGACCGGTTCACCGATTAAGCGCTCCGCGTGCTCGAGCGGATTACGGATCGTCGCCGACGCGCACAGAAATTGCGGGTTGCTGCCGTAAAACTTGCAAATCCGCTTCAACCGCCGAATGACATTCGCGACGTGACTGCCGAATACGCCGCGGTAAGAGTGCAGCTCGTCGATAATTATATATTTAATATTTTCGAACAGCTTGACCCACTTCGTATGATGCGGCAAAATCGCCGAATGCAGCATGTCTGGATTCGTAACGACGATATGTCCCGCGTTGCGGATCGCCGTGCGCACGGTCGGCGGCGTATCGCCGTCGTACGTATGCGTCTTGATGTCTACTTCCATCAGATCGGCAAGCTGCTGAAGCTCGGCGACCTGGTCTTGCGCCAGCGCCTTCGTGGGGAATAGATAGAGCGCCCGCGCGCTATCGTCCGAGAGCAGCGTCTGCAGAACGGGCAAGTTGTAGCAGAGCGTCTTCCCCGACGCCGTCGGCGTGACGGTCACGACGTGCCGGCCCTCGGTCACCGCTTGAAAGGACGCCGATTGATGCGTATACAGCTCCGTTATTCCTTTGCTCCTAAGCGCTTCGGACAGCTTCGGATGTATATAAGCAGGCAACGGCACCGAACGCGCCGGTCTCGCCGGCTGCGTATGCCAGTACGTTACGTTATCCATTAACTCGGGCTTGGATTTAAGCAAACCGAGCCATTCGTCCACCGATTCCGCTTTTTCCGTCCACGGATTCATGGCATTTCTCCTACCGGATCGTTTTCCTCTATTGTACAGAATATATGTTCGCCCAGCAATGGAAAACGAGCCTTGCGGCCCGTTTTCGACAAACTTGTCGTCTCCTGCGCTTTCCCGGGAAACTTTTTTGAAAATTCGCTTCATTCACTCGCCCTTAAACGTAAGGATATTGCCACGCCCGTTTATGCCAACCGATATGATGCTCAAGCACGTTGAACTGCGGATCCAGCACGACTTCCGCGCGATACGGCCACTCCAGCTCCCGCCAAAAACGCAAGTCGGTCCACGTGACCGCATATTTTCCGTCCGATCCGACCGTCCAAACGACGTATTTGCGCTTCGCGAAATCGATAAGCGTACGAACAGACGGCACGTCGCGCGAAGCTTCTATGCAAGGGTGCTGCGAACACGGAGGCAATGCCCGAGCCGGAACGAGCCGATTTCCGACGATCCACCCGAACTCGAACCCTTCGTCGGTTTGCGCGACGATTTGCCAGCGAAACCACCATAATCCCGGCAACGCGTGCAACGATCGCCATCGTCTATATTGCGTTTGAGCGCCATGGCCGCCAGCGTCGCCCCGAACAACAAATGAGAACATGTATCCATGCTTCATCCGTCCTTCCCGAGAGCATTTCCTGCTCCCGCTTCCAGCGTAAGCGATCACTGTCAGCAACGTTGCTCGGGGACGTTAACGGCATATTATTTTTCTTCGGGCATAATGCGCCGTATAGACCGCACGAATTCACGGCATCCTATTCGACGGGCCAACAACCCGATATGATCTAAAGGAGAGTTGAAAATGGCTAAGCCGGACGATCGGTCCGACAACGTAAGCAAGCTTCAAAACGCAAAGGCAAACACGCTCGACAACATCAGCGAGACGGAGCACTACTTGGATGAGCACGCGGCGGAGCTCGGCGACCAGGAACAAGAGCAGCTAGCGAGCAAAAACGCCAGACGCCGCCAAGCGGTTGAAGGCATGGAAAGCGAAATACAAGACGAACAAAACCAATAAACGCGATAAAACCCCGAAGCCGTCCGCCTTGTCCATGCGGGTCGACTTCGGGGTTTCGTATCTCTTAAACCTTTTCCACGTTAAAATATTGCGCCTCGGGATGCGCGAACACCATCGCCGATACGGAAGCTTCAGGCTCCATCATGAAGCCTTCCGTCAGATGAACGCCGATATCTTCGGGCTTCATCAGTTCGAACAGCGGACCTTGATCCTCGAGATCCGGGCACGCCGGGTAACCGAACGATACGCGAATGCCCTGGTATCTTGCGCCGAACCGTTGCTTCATCGTCATCTCTACCGGATCCGGGAAACCCCAGCTGTCGCGCATGATCTGATGCACGCGCTCCGCCAAGCCTTCCGCGACTTCGAGCGCGGTCGCCAGCAGCGCGTGGGAGCGCAGGTAATCGCCGCTCTCCTTCCACTTCTCGCCCTGCTCGCGGGCGCCTTGGCCCGCCGTAACGACGAGGAAGCCGACCGTATCCATAATGCCGCTTTCCACGGATTTCAGGAAGTCCGCCAAGCACAAGAACGGCGCGACTTGCTGGCGCGGGAACGAGAACCGCTTCAGCACGCGGGTCGTGTCCTCCGGATCGTAGACGAGAATATCGTTGCCTTCCGACTGCGCCGGGAAGAAGCGGTACATCGCTTGCGGCTTCAGCCAACCATGTTGTTGCGACAGGGACATGATCTCGTCGACCGTCGCTTTCAAGTTGACCGTCCGCTCGTCGCCCGCGGCGAGCAATTCTTCGACGTTGCCTTTCAAGCCGAGGTGATGACCGAGCAGCATTTGCAAGTTGACGTACGGTATAACGTGATTAAGCGGATAATCGCGGATTACGTGACGCTCGAAGTCCGGCGCCTTGAAGATCGGCGCGTCCTGCGAAATTTCCGAACGGCGGGCCCGCGTGAGCTCCGGCAGCACCTTCGGTTGCTCCGCTTGCTCGGCCAGCGCTTTCTGCTCTGCCCAATGCTCTTCGGTAATGCGTTTCCGATGCGCGGGATCGCCCAGCTTATTCGCGATATCGAGTCCGTCCATCGCGTCTTTCGCGTACATGACGATTCCGTCGTACTCTGGCGCGATACGGTTTTTGGTGAACTTGCGGGTCAGCGCCGCCCCGCCTACCAATATCGGAGCATCGATGCCCGCCGTGCGCAAATCTTGCGCCGTTATGACCATCTGCTGAGCCGACTTGACGAGCAAGCCGGAGAGGCCGATCGCATCCGGTTTCTCCGCGCGAGCCGCTTCGATAATTTGCTCCGGCGGCACTTTGATGCCGAGGTTCACGATCTTGTAGCCGTTGTTGGACAAAATGATCTCGACGAGGTTTTTGCCAATATCGTGCACGTCGCCTTTAACGGTCGCGAGCAGGATTTTGCCTTTGACGGCCGACTCGTCTTTCTCCATGTGCGGCTCGAGCTGCGCAACGGACGCTTTCATTACTTCCGCGCTCTGCAGCACTTCGGCTACGATTAGCTCATTGTTGTTAAATAGACGGCCGACTTCTTCCATCCCCGCCATAAGCGGACCGTTGATGATTTCGAGCGGAGCATACTTCTGCAGAGCCGCGTCGATATCGGCCGGGAGTCCGTCCTTGCTTCCTTCGACCACATAACCGGATAACCGTTCTTCTAGCGTCAGGTTTGATGCTTTGACCTTCTTCTCGACTTTCTTGTCGCGGAAAGCCGCGACGAACGCGGCGAGCGTCTCGTCGTTCGTGTCGTAGATGAGCGCTTCCGCCAGCTTGCGCTCGTGTTCCGGAATGGACGCGTAACGCTCGAGTTTCTCGGTATTCACGATCGCGTAGTCGAGACCGGCTTTCGTGCAATGGTAGAGATAGACGGAGTTCAGCACTTCGCGGCCTGCGTCCGGCAAACCGAACGAGATGTTGCTTAGGCCGAGAATCGTTTTCGCGCGCGGGTACTTCTCTTTGATCATCCGGATGCCTTCGATCGTCTCGACGGCGGATCCGATATATTGCGGGTCACCCGAGCCGATCGGGAACATATTCGGGTCGAAAATAATATCGTCCGGCTGCATCCCATATTTACCCGTTAGGAGCTCATAAGAGCGCGTAGCCACTTCCATTTTCGCTTCGCGAGATACCGCTTGTCCCCGCTCGTCGATCAGAATGCAGACGACAGCCGCTCCGTACTGATGGATGAGCGGCAAAATTTTCTCGAACTTCGATTCGCCGTCTTCCAAGTTAATCGAGTTGATGATTGCCTTGCCTTGCGAATATTTAAGACCTAGTTCGATAATATGATCGTAGGTCGAATCGAGCATAAGCGGCGCTTTGATCTTCTTCGTGACCATCGGCAAAAATTGATTGACCGCGTATTCCTCGTCGATATCGGTATCCTGCAAGTTAATATCGATAATTTGCGCGCCGCCCTTCACCTGGGCACGCGCGATATCGGAAGCTTCGTCGAATTTCTCTTCCTTGATGAGCCGCTTGAACTTCCGCGAGCCGGAAATGTTCGTCCGCTCGCCGATCATGATCGGTCGATTGTCATCCTCGATATAGACGGTCTCGATGCCGGATACGGCAGGCGGATGTTGCCCGACCATTGCACGAGGAGTGACGCCTTCCATTACTTTCGCCAAAGCGGCCATATGCGCGGGAGTCGTTCCGCAGCAACCGCCGGCGATGTTAATCCAGCCCTGCTCCGCGAACGCCAGCAGCTTCTTCGCTAGCGATTCCGGCGATTCATGATAATGCCCGTTCTCGTCCGGCAACCCCGCGTTCGGATAGCAGCTGACGGCTGCTCTTGCGATGCCGGACAGCGTCCGCAGATGATCGCGCATGAATTCCGGTCCCGTCGCGCAGTTAAGACCGATCGAGATCGGCTTCAGATGCTCGAGCGACACGTAGAAAGACTCGATGTTCTGGCCCGCGAGCGTCGTGCCCATCGGCTCGATCGTGCCGCTGATCATGATCGGTAGCGTCACGCCCGTCTCTTCGTACGCTTGGCGAACGGCGATGCTCGCCGCCTTAACGTTTAACGTATCCTGGGAAGTCTCGATCAAGATGACGTCTACATCACCCTCGATGAGCGCCACGACTTGCTCGCGATAACTTACGACAAGCTCGTCGAACGTGACGCCGCCGGTGACGGACAGCGTCTTCGTCGTCGGTCCGAGCGCGCCGGCCACGAACCGCGGCTTATCCGGCGTCGAATATTTATCGCAAGCCGCGCGTGCTAGCTTCGCAGCCGCAAGATTGATCTCTCTCGCTTTTTCAGGAATATCGTATTCCTGCAGCACGATGCTGGTCGCGCCGAACGTATTCGTCTCGATAATATCGGAACCCGCGGCCAAATACGCTTCGTGAATGCTTTGGATGACGTCCGGTCTAGTCAATACGAGAATCTCGTTGCAGCCGTCCAAATCCTCGCTTCCGAAGTCGTTCGCGGTCAAATCCGCTTGCTGGATCATCGTGCCCATAGCGCCGTCAAGAATAAGGATGCGTTTGGTTAGCTCCTCTTGCAGAGAAGGTTTGATATGCGTTAAAGTCATAATTAGAATCGCTTCTCCCGTCTGTCAAATCATTAAATTCTATAGTAACAGAATCAGGATGGGACGAAAAGGTGCACAATCGACATGCATCGGAATATCGTTTATAATTAAGGCACTAATTCACATTGGGAAAAGAGGAATTAACGATGGCTGAAATTCGGATCCGCAATACGAACGAGCGTATTAGCGGCGAACAAGAAGTACGCGAGTTTCTGAGCAAACAAGACGTGCTTTACGAGCACTGGGACCCTTCCAAGCTGCCTGCGCACCTGCAAGAGAAGTTCGCGCTGACCGACGAGGACAAGAGCGAAATTCTATCCACCTTCGATACGGAAATTCGCGACCTTGCCGACAGACGCGGTTACAAAACGTGGGATATTATTTCTCTGTCCGACGCAACGCCGAACCTCGACGAGCTGCTTAAAAAGTTCGAGAACGTGCATACGCATACGGAAGACGAAGTTCGCGCGATTACGGCGGGACGCGGTATCTTCATCATTAAAGGCAACGAAGAAATCGGTTATTTCGACGTCGAGCTCGAAGCCGGCGACGTAATCTCCGTACCTGAAGGTTATGCCCACTTCTTCACCCTGATGGACAATCGTCAGATCGTAGCCGTTCGCCTCTTCATCGAGACGGAAGGCTGGATCGCGCATAGCTACGACGATCCGACGTTCGTGAAATAATAGTTGAATCCATAACAAAAAGACGTATGAGCCGATATCGGTTCATACGTCTTTTAGTGTGAGTTGCTATTTCATCCTTGTCAGTGCGGGTTATAGCGTCTTCAAGAGCGCCGGAAGCTCGTTTAAGCTGCGGATCTCATGCTTCGGTACGATCTCGTCGTTGCGAGTCGCCTCGTGCCGGTTGATCCAAATCGATGTCATGCCGACTCGGTTCGCCCCGAGAATGTCGGTCGTCAGCTTGTCGCCGACCATTACGCCTTCTTCCGCCGTAATGCCGATACGTTCCGTCGCATGGGCGAACAGTCGCGGCGACGGCTTGCCTTCGCCAAAATCGCCGGAAATGACGATCGCGTCGAAGTACGGAATAAGCGTCGGCATTCCGTCCAGCTTCTCTTGTTGCAAATCAGGCGAGCCGTTCGTTAGTAACAATAGCTTGTAGTCTTTCCGAAGCTCGTCCAGCACGGCGAACGTCTCGTCATAAACGTACGGCAGACTGCGACGCTGCGCCGGAAAGTGCTCGGCAAGTTGCTGGCCCAGACTAGGATTATCGACGCCAAGCGCTGCCAGTCCAGCTGTCCAAGCGTTCGTCCGGTACGTCGGCGCGAGCTGCTCCAGCTTTCGGAACATCTCATGCTCGCCTTTTTTGAAATGGCCCCATAACGCTTCGAACGGGTTGATTCCGATCATTTGCGTAAAAGTGAACGTCTCGTAGGTTTCGTATAAGGCGCGCGCTTCTTTGCGCACGGATGCTTCCAATGCATGCTCGTCAAGCCCGGTCGACTCCGCGGCTAGTTTGCACGTGTTACGAAACGCTTCCGTAACGCTTCTCTCATCCCACAATAACGTATCGTCTAGATCGAATAATACGGCCTTAATCGACATCCCCAAGTTCTCCTCACTTCGTCTTCTGTTCCCACTCCACATGGTGCAGGTCTGCGTATATTTTTAGTCTCTCGGTCATCCGTTCGATCGGGAAACGGTTCATCAGCTTAGAAAATACCCAGTTACCGCCTTTGATCGTCTCGATGACGACATAGCCCGGTTGAATCGATATTTTGCGGACGTCCGTTGGACGTAATTGCTTGTAACCGGTAAACTTACGCGTCTCCAGCATGTCGCGCGTAACGGACAAATAAGGACGGCGCATAAAATAGAACAGCGCGAGCAGCATATAACACCCGATCGTCACCCAGAACAAAGTCGGATCGGTCAAGAAATCTTCCGACCAAGGTTTAGCTAACGTAACGTAGAGCGCGATCAACATGACAAGCAGGATCGGCACGACGTAATTGCGGCCTTTGAACTTGTCGACTTGCGGTGACGATGATTCGCTGATCGATTTTTTGCCGTTTTTTTTACGGCGTTTGTTAACTTGCTTTGCGTTTTTCTGAACCATGCGTTCCCATGAACGGGACATAAAGCTCCTCCTCGTCAATAACTGCTGCGGTTTGCCATCGATCTATTTAGTGAATAATCGTTGGTTTCTCATCCGTGACTTCGATTTGATCCAGCTGTTGCTTGAAGTTTTTCTTGAAATTGATCAAGTATTCCTTCCGCAGCCGATCGCGCTCGACGACTTCCGCTTCCGTTAAGCCTTCGGCTTTGCTTTTGCGCGCTAATTCATTAATACGTTGGATATGCTTCTCCATGTCGATGTCACTCCCTTCAATATACCTACTCTACTTTGACATTAACGCAGTTGCCTTGTCAAGAAAACGGCGGACGCAAAAACAGACCGGTTTCCCGGTCTGTAGAACATGCGTTCTCATGACGTGTTCTTATGTAAAGTCATACAAGCTAGCTACTTGTGAGGTGACTTAGTTCATCTAGTTACTAACTATAAATATGTGTTCGGATTTTGTTCTCATGCTGTTAAGGAAGCATCTTTGCCGGCAATACGAGCGTCTGTCCGGTGTGCAAAGAAGAGGACGCAAGTCCATTACGCTTCATAAGCACGTGAACGGCTTCGCGTGTATCCATATTGTCCTTCTTATAAGTACCCGCTAATTCCCACAGGGTGTCGCCGCTATCAACGGAGATAACAATCTCGTTCGCAGATGCCGGAGTGCCCGCTTCGCTCGATGCGAACGTATGTGCGAACGCAAAGCCGCTGAACAGGATAACAAAGGCGATCACGATAAACAAGGAGCGTGCAACGCCTAGACCGCGATGCGAACGCGTCGTTGCTGAAGCCGTTCTAACAGCGTATCTAGGCTTCAAAGGAGCCACCATCTTATGAATAGTAGAAGCAGGAGCAGAAGATCCGGATACCCATGTATGTACCATTTACGCTCACCCCAAACATTTGTTCTGGTATCAGATTAACACGAACACATGATCGTGTCAACAAATTTTGGAACATTTGTTCGGCGGAACGAATGTTTGTGCGAACTCGAGTTCTGTGTTATAATTTGTCATCATGAACTGATACATAGGGAGGGCTTGGCGTGTCCAAGATGTCCAATCGCCAAAATGCCATTTTAGAATTCATTAAGACTGAAGTTAGGGAAAAGGGTTATCCCCCGTCCGTTCGCGAAATCGGCGAAGCTGTAGGCCTCGCTTCCAGCTCCACGGTCCACGGTCACCTGGATCGCCTAGAAAAGAAAGGCTTAATCCGCCGCGACCCGACGAAGCCTCGCGCGATCGAGATTCTAGGCGATGACGAATCCATGTACGGACTAGCCTCATCCGTTCGCCAAATCCCGCTAGTCGGGAAAGTAACGGCCGGCGTGCCGATTACCGCTACGGAGAACATCGAAGAATACTTCCCGCTGCCGACGACGATGGTCGGCGATCAACCGGTATTCATGCTTTCCGTACAAGGCGATAGCATGATCGAAGCCGGTATCCACGACGGCGACTACGTTATCGTCCGCCAGCAACCGAACGCAACGAACGGCGATATCGTCGTCGCGATGACGGAAGACAATGAAGCTACGGTCAAGACGTTTTACAAGGAACGCGACCATATCCGTCTCCAACCCGAGAATGCCAGCATGTCGCCTCTTCGTTACCCGAACGTCAGCATCCTAGGTAAAGTCATCGGCCTGATTCGCTCCTTTATGTAAACATGCTTTAACTAATTAGAGGTTTCTCCATTGCCCACGTACACCGGGGCTGGGGAACCTCTTTTTTTGTGCGACAAAATGGCATTCGAGCATAAAACGTCGGTTCATGGACATTATAGGAGTTGTCTGAACATACGACAAATACACTCGACAGGAGAATTATATGCCAACGTTAAAAATCGGAATCATTCTTGGAAGCACGCGGCAAGGCCGCGTCAGCCCTCAGGTCGGCGAGTGGGTAAAGAAAATTGCCGATGGACGCAACGACGCCAATTACGAGATCGTAGATATCGCTGAATACAAGCTTCCTCTGCTTGGCGAAGCGGATGCCACGGAACAAGCTACCGCATGGAATACGAAGCTGGCAAGCTTGGACGGCTTCGTATTCGTCGTCGCGGAATATAACCACAGTATCACGGGAGCGTTGAAGAACGCGATCGATTTCGCGCGCGAAGCGTGGAACAACAAAGCCGCGGGAATCGTCAGCTATGGCTCCGTAGGTGGCGCCCGCGCTGCCGAGCATCTTCGGGGCATATTAGGGGAAGTATCGATAGCGGACGTGCGCGTCCATGTAGCGTTATCGTTGTTCACGGATTTCGAGAACGGCAGCGTGTTCAAACCAGCCGAGCTACACCTGACTAACTTGAACGGTATGCTTGACCAGGTGGTCGCTTGGAGCGGCGCGTTAAAGACACTCAGGTCTTAGTCCCGCGCATAGCTAATGTCCGTGAAGAAAACCAAACAGGATGGGTCAGCGATCGGATCGCTGTTCCATCCTGTTTTTGGTTTCCCGAACACCAACTAAAAAACCGGCCCGCGAAGGTCCGAAGACATCGCGGTGCCGGTCAGCAATACGATCTAGATTTAGAACATCGTCAAATATTGATCGCGTTCCCATTGGTGGACTTGCGTGCGGTACATGTCCCACTCGATTTCCTTGAGCTCGTAGAAGTGGCTAAGCGCGTGATCGCCGAGCGTCTCGCAGACGACGTCGTCGCGAAGCATCTCGTTGAGCGCTTCCTTCAAGTTGATCGGCAAGCTAGGAATGCCGGCGTCGATGCGCTCTTCTTCGCTCATCACGTAGATGTTGCGATCGACCGGCGGCGGGGAAGTCATTTTGTTCGCGATTCCGTCCAAGCCGGCTTTCAGCATGACGGCAAGCGCCAAGTAAGGGTTAGCCGCAGGATCCGGGTTACGCGCTTCGATGCGCGTGCTAAGGCCGCGGGATGCCGGAATCCGAATCATCGGGCTACGGTTGCTTGCGGACCATGCCACATAGCAAGGCGCTTCATAACCAGGAACAAGTCGTTTGTACGAGTTGACCGTAGGGTTAGTGATAGCCGCGAATCCGCGCGCATGTCTCAAAATACCCGCCATGTATTGTCTAGCAATCGCGCTCAATCCGAGCTTGTCGTCCGCGTCGTAGAACGCGTTCTCGTTGCCACGGAACAGCGATTGGTGACAATGCATACCGGAACCGTTCACTCCGAACAGCGGCTTCGGCATGAATGTTGCGTGTAAGCCATGTTGACGCGCGATCGTCTTAACGACGAGCTTGAACGTCTGAATTTGGTCAGCCGCTTTGATCGCATCTGCGTATTTAAAGTCGATCTCATGCTGACCTGGCGCAACTTCATGGTGGGATGCTTCGATCTCGAAGCCCATTTCCTCGAGCATGAGCACGATATCGCGTCGGCAGTTCTCGCCTAGGTCGGTCGGCGCAAGGTCGAAATATCCGCCTTGGTCGTTCAGTTCCATAGTCGGGTTACCCTTCTCGTCCGTCTGGAACAAGAAAAACTCAGGTTCAGGTCCTACGTTCATCGTCGAGAAGCCCATATCTTCAGCTTCTTGCAGCGCACGCTTCAGAATGCCGCGAGGGTCGCCCGCGAACGGAGTGCCGTCCGGCATATAGATGTCGCAAATGAGGCGAGCGACGCGATCTTGCGTTACCCAAGGGAATACGACCCACGTGCTCAAATCCGGGTACAAATACATATCGGATTCTTCGATCCGAACGTATCCTTCGATCGAGGAGCCGTCGAACATCATTTTGTTATCGAGCGCTTTGTCCAGCTGGCTTACCGGAATCTCGACGTTCTTGATCGTGCCGAGAAGGTCCGTGAATTGAAGTCTGATGAACCGTACGTTCTGTTCCTTGGCGATCCGCTTAATATCTTCGCGAGTGTAGCTCATGACAGCCTCCTAGATTGGGCATCAGCCGTTTTATTTGTTTTTGAAAAAGCGCGATAGTTCGCCTTGGATCAAAGAAACTTGACCTGGACGTTTGCCTTGCATGAGCTGTTGCTTCAGCATGCGATGCAGCTGAGAATCGGACATCTCGCGACGCTTAACTTCCGACTGCTCGTTAATAATCGTCGCATCGCTCTCGCCCTGCCCGACAGGATTCATGACTTGCTTGATTCCCGCGATATTGACGCCCTTCTCGATCAGCGATTTAATCTCCATAAGACGTTCTACGTCATTGAAAGAAAACAGCCGCTGATTGCCGTCCGTGCGAGCGGGCTGGATTAACTCATGTTGTTCGTAGTATCGGATTTGGCGGGCGGTCAGGTCGGTCAGCTTCATTACGATGCCGATCGGAAACAACGCCATATTCCTGCGAATCTCGTCGCCCATGTCATACCAACCTTCCAGTTGACTGTTGTTTTTGAAATCACTTACATTGTATCCTCGTAGCAAAAACATGTCAAGGCATGTAAGGTTTTATTGGGCGAGATCTTTCAAATATCCGCGTTCGCTGAAAACCGACAAAACCCGCTGTACAGCTAACTTCACATGCGCATAAGTAAGTCCGCCTTGCATGTAAGCAATGTAGGGTTCCCTGATCGGAGCATCCGCCGACAGCTCCAGACTGCCGCCTTGGATGAACGTTCCCGCCGCCATGATTACGGGATGCTCATAGCCCGGCATGTCCCATGGTTCCGGTACGACGTGCGAGTCGACGGCTGCCGCTTGCTGGATCGCCTGCACGAAGTGAATAAGCGGATCTGGCTTGCCGAAGCGGATCGCTTGGATCAAATCGGTCCTTGGATCGTCCCACTTCGGATGCGTCTCGAAGCCGAGATTGCCGAATACCGCCGCCGCGAAAATACTGCCCTTTACCGCTTGCCCGACTAACAGCGGCGCTAGGAACAAGCCTTGGTAGATCGCGCGCGTCGTGCCTAGCATCGCTCCGACTTCGCCGCCGATGCCCGGTGCGGTCAAGCGGAATGCCGCAAGCTCGACCAGATCGGCGCGACCCGCGATGTATCCTCCGCTCGAAGCAAGCCCGCCTCCGGGATTTTTGATCAGCGAGCCGGCAATGAGGTCGACGCCGACTTCGGTCGGTTCGCGCTCTTCCGTAAATTCGCCGTAACAGTTATCGACGAACACGGAAGCCTGCGGACGCAAGTCTTTCAAGCGGCTGACCATGTCCCCGATCTGTCCGACCGAGAACGAAGGCCGCCAATCATAGCCTCTCGAGCGCTGGATGGCGAACACTTTCGTGCGCTCCGTTGTCGCCGCGGCAACGCCTTCCCAATCGACTCCCCCGTCGCTTAACAGCGGCACGAACGTCGAGCGAATGCCCCAGTCGGCGAGCGATCCGGTACCGTCGCCCGGTTTGCCGATTACTTTATGCAACGTGTCGTAAGGCTTGCCGGTAACGAATACGAGCTCGTCTCCCGGCCGCAATATACCGAATAACGCAGCCGATATCGTGTGCGTTCCCGACACGAGATGCGGCCGGACGATCGCGGATTCCGCGCCGAACACGTCCGCGTACACGAGATCAAGCACTTCGCGTCCGCGATCGTTGTAGCCGTAACCCGTCGAACCGGCAAAATGGTAATCGCTCACCTTATGATTCTGAAACGCCCGTATAACTTTCCACTGATTGCGCTCGACAATGCGATCCAGTTGCCGAAACCGCCCGGCGACTTGTTCCTCCGCCGCATCGGCCCATTGCTCCCACGCCTCGTCAAATCGTTGCTTGTTGCCGTCCTGCATAACCTGTCTTCCCTTCTTATGTATCCGTTGCAGCGCAACGAACAAACCGGTCTCCGAATCCGTACGATATCCATTCGAGAGACGGTTCCGATATTTACGTTAGATCAACTTACATTTGTTTACAAGTGATAACCCGAAAATGTAGCGTCATTAACAAAAATCGCGCCTTAAGACGGTTACCGTGCCCAAATACACAAGCAACGCGCTTGCCAAGGTCGTTTTAAACCCGGTACTCTTCGAGCGCGCGGCCGCGTTTTTCCATATCGGCAGGGTTCAAGCGAATCGTGAGGATCAGATCGTCGTCGTCGGTGTCTTGCTCCGTCACTTCACCGACGCGATACGCGAGCGCCGCCAAATCGCCGCGCGAAGCCGGAATGCGGAATTGCGCCACGTCGCCGAGTATCCGATCTTCTATCGCTTCCCGCAATTGCGCCAAATCCTGTTCCGAGAACGCGTTAACCCGAATGACGTCCGGACCGCCGGGCAACAAAGCCAGCACGTCCTCACCGCATTGATCGATTTTGTTATAGACGGTAAGCGTAGCTTTACCGCCGGCTCCGAGTTCTTGCAGCACTTCTTCGACGACATGTTGCTGACGCTCGCGCATCTGCGACGCGCTATCGACGACGTGCAGCAGCAACTCCGCTTCGTTCGCTTCCTCGAGCGTCGCCCGGAAAGCCGCCACGAGATCATGCGGCAAATTTTGAATGAAGCCTACCGTGTCGGTGAGCAGCACTTCTTTGCCGCTTGGCAGCGTCAAGCTGCGCGAGGTCGGATCCAACGTCGCGAACAGCTTGTCTTCGGCGAGGACGTCGGCAGCCGTCAGCTGACGGAGCAGCGTCGACTTGCCCGCGTTCGTATAGCCGACTAACGCGACCTGCACGACGCCCGACTTGCGCCGGCGCTCGCGATGCAGGACGCGGTGTTGGACGACCGTCTCGAGCTGACGCTTCAGCTCGGTGATCCGGTCGCGAATATGGCGTCGATCCATCTCGAGCTTCGTCTCGCCGGGACCTCTCGTCCCGATGCCACCGCCCAGGCGCGACAAATTGACGCCATGGCCGGACAGACGAGGCAACAAGTACGTTAATTGAGCAAGCTCGACTTGCAAAATCCCTTCGCGCGTCTTCGCCCGTCCGGCGAAAATATCGAGAATAAGCTGCGTGCGGTCGATAATTTTCAAATCGAGCGCTACTTCGAGGTTACGAACTTGCGCCCCCGACAGCTCTTGGTCGAAGATCGCCGTCGTAGCGCCCGTCTCCTCGGCCATTTCCTTGATTTCCTGCGCTTTGCCTTTTCCGACGAACCACTTGGAGTCCGGCACGTCTTTATTTTGCATCAGCGTACCGATCACTTCGACCCCTGCGGTCTCGGCTAGCGATACGAGCTCAGCGAGCGAATGCTCCGGGTCCGAGCCGGAGCGTTTCACTTTGTCGGTGACGAGGCTGACGAGAATCGCTTTTTCCAGCTGTTCCGCGCTCGTATCGTATGTGCTCATTTTCATCCGGAGCCAACCTTTCTTAATTACGCTTGATCATAAGCCCCGCAAGTCCTCGGGTTTGAGCGCCATCAGCTCATGCCGTCCCGGCGAGCTGGACGGATACGTCGTAAGCAGGCGCACGGCCTGATTGCGGATCGCCCTCTCGAGCACGTTGCGTACGTATCTGGCGTTGCTGAAATGATAGAACGATTCGTTCTTTTCGTAGGCGAGCAATTGACGAAGCTTGAACAACGCCTGCGGCAGCAGCGTGTATTCTCTTTCCTTCATCATGCCCTCCGCGATCAGCGTTAACTGATCGATCGAGTAATCCGGAAATTCGATTTGAATCGGAAATCGCGAAGGAAGACCCGGATTCGTCATCATGAACGCTTCGATTTCCATCGTGTAGCCAGCAAGAATAAGAACGAATTGATTTTTGTAATCTTCCATCGCTTTGACGAGCGTATCGATCGCTTCTTTGCCGAAGTCTTTCTCTCCGCCGCGCGCCAAGCTGTAAGCCTCGTCGATGAACAGCACGCCGCCGATCGCTTTCTTAACGAGATCGCGCGTCTTGAGCGCCGTATGTCCGATGTATTCGCCTACGAGGTCCGCGCGCTCCACTTCCACGAGATGACCTTTGGCGAGCAATCCCATCCCTTGGAACAGCTTGGCGAGCAGCCGCGCAACCGTCGTCTTGCCCGTACCCGGGTTCCCTTTGAAAATCATATGATACACTTGCGGTTGCGCCTGAAGCCCCGATTCGGAGCGATATTGCGACACCTGAAGCAAAGCGTATATTTCGTAAACGAGTTCCTTCACGTTATCCAGACCGATCATGCGGTCCAGCTCTTTCTGCCACTCGATCCACGGGCCCGTCTGCGGAAGCGGCGCTTTGTTCGCCGCAGGCGCTTCGAAAGCGCCGTAACCGCCCGACGATTCCGCGTTGCGCAGAACGACGTTAATTTGCCGGGAAGGCCGCTTCGCCGATGACGAGGATCCTATCGTTCCCGATGTGCCTACTTTTGCGTTCATCGCGCTCACCCTACCTTGGCCTTAGTCGGACGAAAATTCCGCAGTACCAATGTATTCGCGCAGGTCAAACCCTAGTCATAGGAACATTTTGCGGACGAGCCACTTCGTGTAAGCAAGCACTTCGCGAGCCTCGTGATAATGGATCTTGAGCACTTCGGAGTCCGTCACTTGAACCTGCACGGGAGAATAGTCGAGCGTCCGCGCCATATCCGCGGCTCTGGAACCATGATAACTGTGCGTGACGATGACCGCCGAATGCCAGCCTTGCTCGGACATAATGTCCTTCGCGTACAACAAATTCTCGTACGTGTCCCGGGACAGCTTATCCATCGCGATCGCTTCGTCCGGAACTCCGTGAGCGATCAAATATTCGCGGCTTCCTTCCGCTTCCGACAACCGGGCTGTCGGCTTATCTTTGCCGCCGGTAACGATCAGATGCGAGAACATCCCTTGATCGTACAGCTTGATCGCGTAATCGAGCCGTTCTTTGAGCGCCGGGCTTGGCACTTCGTCCCACAAGCTCGCTCCTAGGACGATACCTACGTCCGCGCGAACGGATTCGGCATCGCTAGGCACGCCTCCGAACGTCACGATTTTCGCGTACAATACGCCACACCAGACCGCTACAGCTAACGTTCCCGCAGCAGTAACCCACAACAACCGACGGGTGAATCCCGAACGCAATTTTCTCGTTTTCGCAGAACGAGAGGCCAATGGCCTCTCCCCGGTTTCCCTACGCATTTAACCGTTTCCTTTCTCCCAGCCCAGTTTCTCCAAATAAACGCGTCTGTGATTCAGGCTCATGTCGAAGTAAGGGAATTTGTTCTGATTGATCAGCTCGAGCAGCCGCGCGGCCGTCTTTTGCGCCATCGCGGAATCGCGCGGCGTAATTTGGCCTTCGTCGAGCGCTTCTTCCAGCTCGTCTTCGTCCAACAGCAGCTTCTCCCCGCTCGGCAGCACGACGATGTCCAAGAACAGATCGTCGAACCACGGCACCTGCTGATCGGTTAGTCCTTGCGTCTTGCAAATGTCGATGTACCATTGCACCACTTGACCGCGGTCATCGAACATCGTCGTCACGACGAAATGCTCCCCGCGCGGAAAATGCTGCATCCATAAGTACCCGCGGTCTGCGAGGCACATTTTGCGTCCATTGTATTCCTTCCACAACGGATCCCTAAGATCGTGTATGCGATACAGCGTAACGAATCCTTTGAAATGAGGTTCATCCATCGGAATACAAGCATAGCTCTTCTTCAATATTCGCCGCCAATTGGCCCGATCCGAAAATTTACGTTTCATAAGCAAAGCCTACCTTTTCAATCCTACATATAACGAGTCTAACACAACTTACCTCCTCGAACCAAGCAAAAACGGCAGCTGCCGAACATTGCGAAAATAAAAAAAGCCCCGAACCGCCGGTCTTGTTCGGCTGTTCGGGACTTCATTGGCTATCGATATTCGTCAGGCTCGGAACAGTCGCTCCGGTTTAAGGATTCGGCTGCTCAATGACCGGTATGCTCTCGCTCGGCGTCGGGCTTTCGCCCTCTCCGGGACTCGGCGAAGGCGATTCGACCGGCGGGATTACCTCGCCGCCGTTTCCGCCTTCCGGAGGCTGTTCGCTAGGCGCCTCCGACGGCGGAACGACTTCTCCGCCTTCTTCGCCGGGCGATGGAGTCACGACAGGTTCGCCGGCCGGAATCTCAAGCGTCGCCTGTTCGGAAGGTTCGCTCTCGAGCTTCTTCGAAGACTGAACCGACGTTACGTAGTACGTATACGTCTTACCGGCCTCGATCGTCATATCCTCTAAAGTCGAATCCGAGATTTCGGCCATCTGTTTGAAATCGGCCTCGGAAGCTTCCTTGCGATACACTTTGTAGGTGATGCCTTCGCCTTCCACCGTCGTCCATTCTAGCTGAACGATGTGGGCCGCACTGTCGTACGAAGCTCTTAGTCCATCGATGCCCGGCAGCTTCTCCTGCGGCTTCAAGCCTTCCGGGACCGGGAACGACTGCTTCTTCTTGCCGGACAGCGCCTTGGACATAACCGACGAGAACATCTTCGCGGCTTCGCCGCTGTTAGATGACAGATGATGCGTCTCGTCCGTCTTGTCGTAGCCGTACCAGACGGCCGCCGTCCATTCCGGCGTATAGCCGACGAACCAAATGTCGCGGTTACCCGCGCCGTTCGCGTTCTGCGTCGTACCGGTCTTCCCGGCGACCGTGCGTCCGCTAATCGCCGCGTTAACGCCCGTGCCGCCCTTCTGAACGACGCCTTGCATGAGCTGCGTCACGTAATACGCCGTCGTCTCGGACATGACTTGTTTCGCCTTCGGCTCCTTGTACGTATAGATCGAATCGCCGTTGCGATCCGTTATCGACAGGATGCTATGCGGATCCTGGAGCGTCCCGCCGTTCGCGAAAGCGGCGTACGCATTTACCATCTCCAGCGGCGTCGCCCCATAGGTCAAGCCTCCGAGCCCCATCGCCAGGTTGCGATCTTGCGGATCAAGCGTGATCCCCAGACGTTTCGCGAAATCCATGCCCGTCTTTACGCCGATCTGATTCAACAACCATACCGCCGACACGTTGCGCGATTCCTTGATCGCTTCGCTCATCGGAATTTCGCCGCGGTATTTATTTTTCGAGTTGGAGTTCGTCGGACAGTAGTTGTTGAAGCACTGCTTAACGTCCTGCACCGTAGACCAAGGGAAGAAGTCCCCCGTCTCTATCGCCGGGCCGTACACCGCGATCGGCTTGAACGAAGAACCCGGCTGGCGAGGCTTCGTCACGCGGTTGTAGCCCTTCTTGCTATAATCCCGTCCGCCGACCATGGCGATGAGCGAGCCGTCGTGCTGGTCCATGATGATCATGGCGGCTTGCGGCATCGTGCCGTCCTTGTTGTTTTCCTCGAACAAGGCGTCGTTCGCGAACGCCGTCTCCATCGCGGACTGGGCTTTCATGTCGATCGTCGTCTTGATCGTGTAGCCCGAGCTAAGCAGCTCCTCCTCGGTCAAACCGGTCTTGTCTTTCGCTTCTTCGACTACGTAGTCGAGATACGTCAAATATTTGCCTTTCTTTTCCGGAACGGAATCCGGATCGTAGACGACTTTGGCCGCCGCTTCCTTCTCCGCCGCGGTAATAAGCCCTTGATCCTCCATCAGGCTCAGCACGACCGCTCGGCGTTCCATCGACTTCTCCGGATTGCTGCGCGGGTTGTATACGTTAGGAGCTTTCGGTATGCCGGCTAGCGTCGCGATCTGCCAGATCTTCAAATCTTCCAGGTTGCTAACGTTGAAATAATATTTAGCGGCCGTCTTGATGCCGTATTGGCCTCGGCCGAAGTAAATGCGGTTCAAGTACAGCTCCAAAATTTCTTCCTTGCTCTTATGATTCTCGAGCGCGAGCGCGAGCGAAGCTTCCGTACCCTTACGGAAAATCGTTTTGTCGGCGTTCAGGAACAAGTTTTTGGCGAGTTGCTGCGTAATCGTGCTAGCCCCTTCGACCGCGCTTCGCGCGATAACGTCTTTGACGAGCGCGCGCCCGATGCCGAGCAGGTCGATGCCGCTATGCTCGTAAAAACGCTTGTCTTCCGTCGCGACGAACGCGTCCGACAGCAGCTTCGGAATCTGGTTGAACGGCACGAACTCTCGGTTGCCTTCGGACACGTACAGGTTCGCGACCTGGTTCCCGTTGCGGTCCACGACGATGGACGCCGTATCGAGGTTAAGTTTGTTGATGTTGGCCGTCAGCAATCGCTCGCCGTTCAAAATAACGAGCAAATAACCGACGACGGCGCACACGACCGCGAACAATAGGACGAAAAATAACCAGATGAGTCCTCTCTTTTTGCGTTTGCGAGGTCCTTTGCTTTTCCCTTTGCCGCTGCCTTTGCCTTTGCCTCTCGCTTTGTTCGGTTCTATGGCGTTGTCGTTCGCTTCATGTAGGTTCATGATGTTCTCCCCCTCTATCCGTATCTTGATCTCTCTCTAAAGTATGGTCTTCGCGATTCGATCCTAAATAAAGAACAACCCGCTAGCGGGTTGCTCGTGTGCCGGTCTATTTAGTTAGACGCTGATCGTCATGCAAAAGTTTCACTGATGACCGATCCCGGGGGCGCGAATCGCTTAGTCCGATGCGTTGTCTTGCTGCATGAGAGACACGTTGCGCTGCGGCATAAACGTGCTGATCGCATGCTTATAAACCATTTGCTGGCGACCCTCGCTGTCAATTACGATGGTGAAATTGTCAAATGCGCGGACGATGCCGCGAATTTGAAATCCGTTCGTCAAGTAGACCGTTACCGGAATGCTGTCTTTGCGAAGTTGATTGAGAAACGTATCCTGGATGTTAATGGACTTGTTCATTAGCCGAAAACCCCCATCGCCACAAATATTTATGAAGAAATATATTCAATGTCCATCGGAAACTTTCCTGCTATTATATCACAGGTTGCCGCGAAAAGTCCGTTGTTTTTTGCGGCGACGTCCAGATCGACCCATTCCAGCGACTTCATATGTCGAAACCACGACAGTTGCCGCTTCGCAAAATGTCTCGTATCCCGCTTAAGCACGTCGACTGCCGTCTCGTACGGCATCTCGCCGGCCAAGTAGGCGGCGATCTCCTTGTAGCCTAATCCGCGCATCGAAACGGCGTCTCTCGGAACGCCGGATTCGAGCAATCCCCTCACTTCTTCGACCAGGCCGGCGGACAGCATCTCGTCGATCCGCTGCTCGATCCGCTCATAGAGAACCGCGCGATCCATCGTCAGTCCGATAAGGCATAATCGATAAGGCGATTGCTTATCGTCTCCGCGCGCTTGGGATTGTTGCTCGGACAACGGCTTGCCCGTCACACGGTGAACTTCGAGCGCGCGCACGACGCGTCCTACGTCGTTGGCATGCAGTTTCGCCGCGCTCGCCGGATCGACGGCCGCCAGCTTCGCGTGGAGCGCTTCGTTGCCATGCGTCGCCGCATATTCCCGTTGTTCCTCGCGGTAGGCTTCGTCTGCGCCCTGCTCCCGAAACTCGAAGCCGTAACAGACGGATTCCACATATAGCCCGGTGCCTCCGACGATCATCGGCAACCGGCCGCGCGCGGTAATCTCTTCGATCGCATCCGTGCAACGGCGTTGAAACTCCGATACGGAGAACGGATGCTCGGGCTCGCAAATATCGATCAAATGGTGCGGGACGCCTTCGCGTTGTTCCGGCATCAGCTTGGCGGTGCCGATATCCATCCGTCGATACACTTGCATCGAATCGCCGCTAATGATCTCCGCGTTGTATTTCTTCGCCAGCTGTAGGCTAAGCGCCGTCTTGCCGATGGCCGTAGGGCCGACGAGCACGAGCAGCGGCGGCCGACGATCCGGTTCAATCCTCACTATTAATCACTCCGTATGCCACCGAGGAACCCGACTTGCGAGCCAGGCTGAAGCCAAGCTCCGCGAAATGTCCGCTACCCCGGTTGTCTTTGAGCACGATCTTCTTCCGAGCGACCCGTATCGCCTCACGGACCGAACCGATCTGTAGCGGTTCCATGCGGGCTTGGGATCGTAGCGGCGCGAGCGCGCTGGACGAGTTGACCGGACGCTCGAACATCGGATCGAAGTAGACGATGTCGACGCTTTTATCTTTTAACTGCGCTAAATAACTTTCGTAGTCCGATTGGATGGCTGTAATCGCCCGCATAGCGTTATCCACCTCGGGAATGCCGGACTCGTACGTCTTCAAACCTTCGCGAACGATCGCATGCAATACGGGCGAAGCCTCTAGCGCAATGACTTTGCCTTGGCGTCCGACCGCGTAGCTATAGACGAGCGCGTCCGCGCACAAGCCGGCCGTGCAGTCGAGCACGACATCGCCTGGAGCGGCATCGCTAACGCTGACCAGCGTATCCCTACCGCCACCGATGAGCCGCTTCAAGCGAACGAGCGCCATGCTCGGATGGAAGAAGAGCGGCGGTCCGTCCGCGGGAACGAGCTTCACTTCCTTAGGCCCGACGATAGCTACGTCAACGTTCCCGTTCGACCGGCTCATTCTGCTGATCGATTGCTGCAGCCGCGGAACGTAGGCGGCTTGCCACTCTTCCGCTAGCGAATTCGCGCGTTCCACCGTGCTTTCGTCCGGACGCTCCGAAGTCGTAACGATCACGACGTCACCCGTTTGAACATTTTCTCCAGCTCGTACGTGCTGAAGCTGACGACGATCGGACGGCCGTGCGGACACGTATAAGGCTGCCTGCATGCGGCGAGTCGCTCGAGCAGCTTCTCTCCGGCTTCCCTCGTCTGCGCTTGGTTGGCTTTGATTGACGCCTTGCAGGAGCACATGATAGCCGCTTGCTCTCTTAGCTTCTTCAAATCTATGCTCTTCTCTTTCATGACCCATTCCGCCATTTCGCGAACGACGGCCGCTTCGTCCCCGTCGGGGAACCAATGCGGTACGGCGCGGATCATGAACGTATTGCCGCCGAAGTCTTCCAAATAAACGCCCGCGCTCTCGAAAGCGGCGAGCCGCCCGCGCAGCAGGATGCATTCGTCCGGCGAAAACTCCAGCGTAACCGGAAGCAGCAGTTCTTGGCTTGCCTCTTCCGGACGTCCGAACTTATCGAAATAAAACTCGTAATGAATGCGTTCGTGAGCGGCGTGTTGATCGATCAAATACAAACCGTTCTCGTTCTGGGCGACGATATAGGTGCCGTGCAACTGCCCGATCCAACTGAGCTCGGGAAAAGACGGAGCTTGCGGTTTCGCTGCCGGCGCCGCGAACGCGGCTTCCCAGACGCTTTCCGGAATTTGCACGGGCGGTTGTTGGGATTGCTGCATCGGTTTCGGCGAGTACGAAGAGCTTGGTGTCGTTGGCTTGGCGTAGTTGCTGTTGTTGCTGTTATTGCTGTTGTTGCCGGAATATTTGCTTTCGTTATATTGGCCTGCCGGGCGACTGTTGCTGTAATGGCTCACAGACCCGCTGTTGCCGAAATTACCGCTATTAAAACTATTGCCGTAGCTGGGCTTCGACTCGGAAACGTTAGGCTCGCTGACCGGCGCGACGGTCTCGGCAGTCGCGGCGGTTTCCAGCTCGATGGTCGGCGACGCCGCGATCTGTTGATCGGCCGCGTTCGTCTCGGAGGGAGGAACTTGGAACCGAATTTGCTCTTGTACCCAACTGCTTTGCTTCGGGGCGCGAGTAGCCGCGCCGGAAGGAATATGCGCCCGGCCGCCGAGCGCCTCCTTCACCGCTTGCTCGACGAACGAACGCAGCTCGTTTTCTTTGCTGAACCGCACTTCGAGCTTCGCCGGATGAACGTTCACATCGACGAGCGTCGGATGCATCGTCAGCCGCAATACGGCCAGCGGGTAACGGTGAAGCGGCAACAGCGTATGATACGCCTGCAGCAACGGTTGCATGACCGCTTGGCTGCGCACGTAACGACCGTTGACGAGCACCGTCACCGCGCCGCGGTTGGCGCGCGTCTCGGACGGCAACGCGGTAACGCCCGTCAGCGAGTAATCCGGATGCTCGGCTTGGAGCGCGATCGTAGCCTTGGCGGAAGACGTACCGTAGATGGCGGCAACGACTTGCCGAAGATCGCCGTTACCGGGCGTCCTGAGCAGCAAATTGCCGTTATGGGTGAACGTGAACGCGATGTCCGGTCTTGCCAGCGCCTGCCGGTAGACGACGTCCGACAGATGACCTAACTCGGTCTGTATCGTTTTCATATACTTAAGACGCGCCGGGGTGTTGAAGAACAAGTCGCGAACGACCATCTCCGTCCCTTTGGGCGCGTTTATTTCTTTGTTGGCGACTAACGCGCCGCCTTCGATTTCGACGCAACGGCCAAGTCCGCTGTTGTCGGTCGAGCTGACGCATTTGATTTTGGCGACGGCCGCGATACTCGGCAGTGCCTCTCCGCGGAAGCCGAGGGTAGCGATCTGGAACAAATCTTTGCCGGTGGCGATTTTGCTCGTCGCATGCCTTTGGAACGCGACGAGCATGTCGTCCGCTTCGATCCCCGTGCCGTCGTCGGCGATGCGGAGCAAGGCGAGCCCGCCTTCTTCGGCCGACACGTCGATGCGGGAAGCTCCGGCATCCACCGCGTTCTCTATTAATTCTTTTAAGACGGAAGCCGGACGCTCTACGACCTCGCCAGCCGCGATCTGATTCGCCAAATGTTCATCGAGGGGGCGGATAATGCCCATGCCGACTCACTCCTTTATCTATCCGTTAACCCGCCGCGGTCAGCTTAAGCGTCTCGCCCGAGACGGAATAGCTGAAGCCCGGGTACCATCTTTGCAGCATTTTGATATCGATTAACGTTCTGCCGTTCTTGACGACGAGATGCGCGTCGTTCGTTGGGATCGTATGCACGGTTTTACCTTTGGTCAACGTGAATACGTGCTTGTCCGCATCGTATTTCAGCTTCGCTCCCGCGACGGAAGCGCCCATTCGGATATTAACGTACCAGTCGCCTTTGCCGTTCTTGAGCGCCGCGGACGGCTCGGCCGTGCGAATCCCGTCCATCGTGACGACGTCTTTGTTGGCCGTGAGCACGACCTTGCGTCCGCCCATCATCCGATACGCTTCGACCAGCTGGCTGGCCGGGTCTTGGACGACCACGTCAGGCGTCAAGCCGACTTTGTCGACCTTATGCTCGCTAGGCGTAAAATATTGCCGGATCGTCAGCTTGAGCACGCCGCCGCTCTTCAGCGACACGATCGATTGCACGACGCCTTTGCCATAAGTCTGCGTACCGACTAGGCTCGCGACGCCATAGTCTTGCAAAGCGCCGGCGAGAAGCTCCGATGCGCTCGCGGAATTGCCGTTCACGAGGACGGCGATCGGATATCGCTTTCTCGATCCGCGCACGTCCAGCGGACTGTCGTTATCGTCGCGGTCGCGCATATAGGCGAGCACGCCGCTCTCCAAAAACAATCCCGCGATTTTTTGCGCCGTATCCACGTAACCGCCGCCGTTGTCGCGCAAGTCGAACACGAGCGATTTTAACCCTTTCGCTTCGAGCGCGGACAGCTGTTTCTTCACTTCCTCCGCTGCGTCCGAAGTAAAGCCGGATAAGGACAAATACCCTACGCCGTCGCCGAGCATGTTGGAGGTTACGGTCGGCAAATGCAATTGCTGCCGCACGATAATGAAGTCGAGCTTCATTCCTGCGCGCGTAACGCTAAGGCTAAGCTTCGTTCCTTCCTCGCCGAGCAGCAGCTGCTGGATTTCCGCGGTCGTCTTGCCGCTTAGCGACTTGCCCCCTGAAGAGGTTAGCTTGTCTCCCGCAACGATGCCGACGGATTCGGCCGGGCTGCCCGCGATCACTTCATCGACGTAGACGGCGCCTTTCTCTTCCCTCATGACGATGCCGATGCCGACGAACGTCTTTTCCAGTACGGAATTGAAAGCTTTCCACTCTTTGTTGTCGTAATATTGGGTATAGGGGTCTTTGAGCGTTGCGATCATCTCGTCGATGTTGTCGCTGCTCAGCGATTGTTCCGTCGGTTTTCCGTAATGGTAGTCGAGCAGCAGCTGCCGTACTTCCTTCACTTGCTCGGGCGTATCGGCTAAAGCGGCTGAAGTCCATCCGAGCGTTAGTGCAAGGCTAAGTACGACGGCCAACGGCGATTTCCATTTACGCATGCGAATCATTATTAAGCTTCACCGCTCTCGGTTAGTTGGTTGCGCGCGTCGTTCAGCCATTCCAGCGCCTGAAGCGGGGTCATCCGCATGACGTCGATTTTGCGCAGCTTGTCCAGCAGCTTCTCTTGCACCGGAGTGGTTGCTTTGGCGGATTTAGCCGGCGTTGCCGGTTCCGCGAACATCGACAGCTGGAAAACGCCGTTAGGCGAAGATGCTGGCGGTTCGATGGCAGGTGGCAGCACTGGCGTTGATGTTGGCGAAAGTACCGAGGATGGCGTCGGAGCATAGGATGCTCCTTGCTCTCTCGTCACGGCGGCTTCGCGCGCGGTCAAAGATCCGCTTTCCTGCAACAACCCGTAAGCTCTCGATACGATCGTCTCCGGCAAGCCCGCAAGCTGCGCGCAATAGATGCCGTAGCTGGAGTCCGCCGCTCCTGGGACGAGCTTGCGCAGAAACGTGACGCCCTCCGCGCTTTCTTTGACCGCCATGCAGCCGTTGCGCAAGCCGGGAAGCGAGTTTTCCAAGTGGGCCAGCTCGTGAAAATGGGTCGATACGAGCGCCTTGCAGCGGATGTGATCGTGCACGTATTCGATAACCGACTGGGCGATCGCCATGCCTTCGTCCGTAGACGTGCCGCGTCCCAATTCGTCGATAATAATAAGGCTTCGCTCGGTCGCCTGCTCCGTCATCACTTGTATGTCTTTCATCTCGACCATGAACGTGCTCTGTCCTCCGACGAGGTCGTCGGCCGCGCCGATCCGCGTGAAAATGCGGTCGATGAACGGCAGTACCGCACGGCGAGCCGGCACGAAACAGCCGATTTGCGCCATGAGGCAAATCATCGCGACTTGGCGCATATACGTGCTTTTGCCGGCCATGTTCGGACCGGTAATAAGCAGGATAGAGCCTTCCGCGCGGGTAAGCTGCGAGTCGTTGGCGATGAATACGCCGTTCTCGTTAACCGACTCCACGACGGGATGACGCCCGTCCTCTATCGTTAAATCGTAGTTGTCTCCATCTGTCCAGCTAGGGCGCGTGTATCTACGCTCCGCGCTCGCTTCGGCGAACGATTGCAGCACGTCGAGCGCCGCGAGACTTTCGGCTAGACGCTGAAGACGCGCCATCTGACCGCCGATTTGTTCGCGCAGCTTCAAGAAGATGTCGTATTCCAGGTCGACCATCCGCTCTTCCGCTTCGAGGATAAGCGCTTCTTTCTCCTTCAGCTCGGGCGTGACGTACCGTTCGGCGTTCGCCAGCGTCTGCTTGCGCTCGTAACGACCTTCCGGTAGGGAACCTAGATTCGATCGCGTCACTTCCAAATAGTAGCCGAACACTTTGTTGAAGCCGATCTTCAACGATTTGATGCCGGTCGCTTCGCGCTCTTGGCGCTCGAGCTCGGCGATCCACTGCTTGCCGTTCTGGCTCGCGTCGCGCAGCGCGTCAAGCTTCGCGTCGTACCCGGGGCGAATGAGGCCGCCGTCGCGAATGTTCGCGGGCGGTTCGTCCGCGATCGCAAGCTCTATCGCGTTCGCCAAGTCTTGGCAAGCATCCATCTGGTCGGCAAGATTCGTAAGCGGTCCCGCGTTAAGATTATGGCAAAGAGACTGGATGGACGGCACGCGTTGAAGAGACGTCTTGAGCGCGTTCAAATCACGGCCGTTCGCGGTGCCGTAGGCGATTCTGCCCGTCAGCCGCTCCAGGTCGTACACTTCGCCTAGCTCGTCCCTTAGCTCCTTGCGTTGCAGCCAATCTTGGTGGAGCGCCTCGACGGCGTCCAATCGGCGATCTAATTGCTGCTTATCGAGCAGAGGTTGGTCGATCCAGCGCTTAAGAAGACGCGCGCCCATTGCCGTGCGCGTACGATCGAGCAGCGAAATCAGCGTGCCTTTGCGCGTGCGGTCCCGCACCGTCTCTGTGAGCTCGAGGTTGCGCCTAGTGAACGCGTCGAGCGACATGAACGCTTCCGAATCGTAAGCTTTGATGGCGCGAATATGCGTTAACGAACGTTTTTGCGTCTCGTTAAGATAAGCGATGAGATGGGCGACGGCTTGCCGCCTTACGGTCTCGTGGCGGCTCCATTGCTCGTCCGGGAATTGCTCGGCGAGCGGCGCGGAATCGGACGATTCGCGAACCGTCGTTACGATCGCGCGGTTGATCGGTTTTAACGCATCGATAATAAGCGTGATTGCCCGGTCGTCGCCGACCGCTTCCGCGGGGCGATAGACGTTTAGCACGTTTTTGACGGCTTCGCCCGTTGCCGGGAACGAAGTGACGTACAGCTCGCCGGTCGTCAAGTCGCATGCCGCGACGCCGTAACGTCCTTCGGCTATCGCCGCGCCAACTATAAAATTGTTGGATCCGTCGCCTAGCGTACGCGAATCCATCACCGTGCCCGGCGTAACGATGCGCACGATTTCGCGGCGCACGACGCCTTTCGCCGTGGCGGGATCTTCCACTTGCTCGGCGATCGCGACTTTATAGCCTTTGTCGATCAGCTTGGCGATATAGCCTTCGGCCGCATGGTAAGGAACGCCGCACATCGGAATCCGTTCCTCTTGCCCGGCGCCTCGGCCCGTGAGCGTAATTTCAAGCTCGCGCGACGCGGTTAACGCGTCGTCGAAAAACATTTCGTAAAAATCGCCTAGGCGGTAAAATAAAATCGCGTCCGTCGCACCCGCTTTTACGGACAAATATTGTTCCATCATGGGAGTGTAACCGGCCATCGCAACCTCCGAGTATGTATCGTCAATGTTCGATCTCTCGAACGGATATTCGCTTTATTATATCAAAAAAATCGTAGCGATGTCTGCGGGATCTGCACGTTGGGGTCCGGAAAGGCAGCTATTGCTGGATTCAGACGAAATGTTTGCGCGATTCGGTGAGAGTGCGGTGGTAATGTGCGTGCGTTGGGCTGAGAATGACGGAAGCACGCGTGCGCTTGCTGAGATTGACGGAAATGCGAATGCACTTGCTGAGTTTGGTCGAAATGCGAGTGCGCGTGTTCGAGATCGGCGGTTTTTCCGGTTATTTCGTTGCAATTGGACGCGCGCGTGGCTGAGATAGCAGGTTTTTCCGGTTATCTCGGTGCAATTAGACGTGCGCGTGTTCGAGATCGGCGGTTTTTCCGGTTATTTCGTTGCAATTGGACGCGCGCGTGGCTGAGATAGCAGGTTTTTCCGGTTATCTCGGTGCAATTGGACGTGCGCGTAGCCGAGATAGCAGGTTTTTCCGGTTATCTCGGTGCAATTAGACGTGCGCGTGGTCGAGATAGCAGGTTTTTCCGGTTATCTCGGTGCAATTGGACGTGCGCGTGGTCGAGATCGGCGGTTTTTCCGGTTATCTCGGTGCAATTGGACGCGCGCGTGGCTGAGATAGCAGGTTTTTCCGGTTATCTCGGTGCAATTGGACGTGCGCGTGGTCGAGATCGGCGGTTTTTCCGGTTATCTCGGCAACAAGGCAAATTAGGTTACCGTGATTCCCCATCGTTCCCGCAAATCCGTCGTTTCATTCCATGTACGGTTGCGGTCGATCGCATCGAACAGCGGCGCGATGAGTGACTCATACTTGAGATACCCGCTCGTTGACGCGAGTACAGCGCGAACCTTTGCCATCCCGGCGAGCAGCACGTCGCGATCGCCGGCGTAGAACGCGTCGCGGACGTAATCCTCGTCCAGCGGGCGATGCGCCGCTAGCTCGCGGGCGTGCTCCGCCGCGACCTTCGCCAGCGCGAGCGCGCCGCAAGCGAGACGCGGCGAGACGAGCCAGCTCGGCGGCGTGCGGTACTCGAAGCCGCCGTGGCTTTGGCGGCGAAAGTCGCCGAGCGCCCCGAAGCGCGGGCGACGCGCCGCCGCGGACGGCGGCTCCAGCAAGCGCAGCGGCAGGGCGACGGCATTATCGAGCGCGCGCAGCCGCTCGCCGGTAAGCGCAGCGCCGCTTATGTGGACGTGGCCGCCCAGCGGCAAGCCACGGACGGGCCCTGCCCCGGCGCGCCACGCTAGCTTGGCGCCGGCCGTTCTTCGCGCCGCCGCCGTCAGCAGGCGGCGCACATCTGCCGCGACGGCGGCGGGCTCCGTCGCTGGCGCGGGGCGCAGCTCCGCCAGCGGCCAACGGCGGACGCCGCGGATGACGACGGAGTCGCAGCCTGCGTCCCCGTCGCGCGGGAAGTAGCGCGATGCCGGAACGACTTTGCCGTCCGGCGCTAGCATAATGAACTCGGGGTCCGCGCCTAGCGTAACGTTGACCCTCCCCAGCATCTCTGCCATCCACGTCGCAGCGAAACCGGCAACGGCTTCCGCCAGCGTCTTCTCCCCTTCCCCCTTCGAAGGCGACATTCGCGTGTGAACAGCAACAATCGTAGCTCGGCCCCAGTCGTCTAGCTCCAAGTCTACTTGGCCGAAGTCGAGTCCAACGATATATAACGCTCGGACGGCGGCTTTAGCGATGATATTGCGTAGACGATCGTCGATCAGTTGGTTTTGCATGTTTTCCGATATGTAATTAACACCATTAATCAGCTTACTTCGGCTATATACACGCTGCATATCGACGACGGCAAGGTCGAACACCGTAACCGTATAACGACGCGACGAAGAAGCCTGTCCCGCGGATAAGCCGGAGCCAAAGTCCGCTGCAAGCCCTTCCCGAAGCAATCTGCGTTCGATTTCCTCGTTCTTAAGCAGCGCAAACAGGTCAGCCGAACGGTTCATGAGCCAAGGGGATATCGCCGCACTCGCTCTCGAGCCGATCCTGAACGAAGGGGATATCGCTAATAAGGCTCTATCGCTCCGTCCGCCCCTCCTGCCAACCGCACCTTCCCCAATGCAAAGCACGCAGTCGTTCGCTTGCAAAACCGCACGCTCCGGAAACTCTGGGATACCGGCATCCGTCATCCACCTGGCTTTCGGCTCGCCTCCGCGGTCCAACCAAACCCTGCCAGCACCGCTATCCACCTCGAGTCCCTCCTTATTGTTCACCTATACATCGCGCCTTGCCGCCTCGCACCTGTTGCCAACCGATCGCTCGTTTTCTGCGCTCCACGCTCGAACCTACCGATTGCTCGTATCCCGCCACTCCGCACGCACCGCAACCTACCTTTCGCTCGTTGCCCGCCACTCCCGCCATACCCCATAAAACACGGGAAGGGCCGTCCCGCTGGCGATAAGTCGCCGAAGCCGAATGACCCTGTTCCGTGTTCGAAGCCATGGAACCTGCATCGGCTTTCGCCAAAAACAGGCTTTTCCCACCAACTAGATCGGGCATTCGCCCTCGACTTCTGTTCCGCTTCAGCATAGACATAAGTACCGGCCTTAAGACCGCACCGATTACAACTCGTCGTCTAACAGATCGGAATCGAGATCCTCAAAGTCTCCATCTTCGCCAAGCGAGAAATCTCCATCTTTGTCATCGTGGTCGCAGCCGCCCGGGCATACCGCGACGCAAACCTTCGTCTCCGCAATCATCTCCACGGCGAATTCCCGTTCGACGCGGATCGAGACGGACGAACCGCTGGCAGTAATCGTCGCTTCCACGCAATTCGGTTCCTGCGTTGCCTCCGCAGAGACCTCTTCCGTGGAGGCGCGATGTTTCGGGTCAACGTACGATAGAGGAATGAGCTCGACATACGAGATCGTTTCCTTGGCAACATCCGTCTGCGAATTCTTGCTGTAGGAGTACCAGATGTTAATATCGTATGACCCGATTACCTCGATTCCGTCCCCCGATTTCACCGATTCATACTGGTGATTGATGATCCACGCTCCCAATATGCTGGTCGGGTGGTGCGGCGGCGTCACGGTATGGGAAACCGCCTGGAACTTCCGGCCTTTTCCGCAAACCGCCTTCGTGATGATTTCCCTGCACTGCAGCCGTTTATCCGCAATAGCCATTTCGGTAGACCTCCTCCATACGATCAAGTCACTTAAAGTCTATGCAGGACATTCGTCTAGAGTGACAAAAATGTAAGCCTGCACAGCGCATTTACGTCTCATTGTATGATCGAAGTGGCGGAAGGAGACTTCCGTTTTTTTTCGCGGCTTGCAATAGACAAATAGCGACGCAATTCTCGCGTCAAATGGAAGAGCGCGGACCTCGTCTCGAACTCGTCGCGGCTTGCGGGGAGCGGCATTCCGCGGAAGCTTCCCTCTAAGTCACTCAACCTTCGCTCCGTTTCCCCCTCGTAAAATTCCGACTTCACGTCTTCGGTCAGCCGGTCGAACAAGGCGGCGATCAGCTCGGCTTGCGGTACGCGGCGCGAGACGAAGGCGACGGACTCCATCATCAGTTGAACGGAATCGAGCTGTCCCCGGCGCATATGAAAATAGAGCAACCACGGTTCGTTCTGCGGAATGAGCCGATTTTCGCGCGCTCGTCCCGCAACCTCGATCCCTTCTTCGATCGCTTTCGTAGAGCGCAGCAATTCTTCGCCGTCCCATATCGAGTCCGGATCCCGCAAATGCGTCGCCAGCTCCCGGAATATCGTCGAGAACCCTTCCTCCGCTACTTCCCTGAGCTTCTCGAGCGTCTTTTTTTCCTTCGGCATGTAAATCAAGTTGAACACCGTTGCCCATCCTAGGCCTATAAATAGCAACGCCAGCTCTGTGCCGATCGAATGCATGGCCACTTCTCCGCGCGCGAACAAATGGAACACGATGACCGAACCGGTAATGATGCCGTCTTTCAATCCGACCCGCGACAATAGCGGATACGAAATAAGAATATATAGGGATAATACCCAATAGTGAAAGCCGATCGCCTCGAACAAGATGGACGCGAGCAGCAAACCGAATACCGATGCCATGAAGCGGGCGAAGACGGTGCGCAAACCGCGCCACCTTGTCGTCTCTACTCCGAGAATGGCGAGCAAACCCGCGCCGAGCGGATTATCGATGCCGAGCAGCAATGCCGTATAAATAGCGGTCAGCGTAGCCGCCGCGGTCTTAATGACGCGAAATCCCATGAGCACCCCTCCGACGGACAACCGTAATGGCAAAAAGGACGAAGCAAGAGTGTCCTCTCGCCCGTCCTTTCCGAACCGTTACGCTAGCTTGTAAATCTCCTTGTATTTCTGCTCCAAATAGTCGCACAAATACGTCGATTCCAGCGGTTTGCCGCTAATCCGTTCGATAATGTCCGACGGATCGAGCAGCTTGCCGTAACGATAAACGCGCTCCGTCAACCATTCCTTCAGCGGCAGCAAGTTGCCAGCGGCAATCTGGCTATCGAGCTCCGGCAATTGCTCGCGTGCCGTCGCGATCATCTGGGCGCCGTACATGTTGCCGAGCGAGTACGACGGGAAGTAGCCGAACGCGCCGCCCGACCAATGCACGTCCTGCAGCACGCCTTCCGCGTTCGTTCCCGGCGTTACGCCGAGCGCTTCTGTATACTTGCGGTTCCACACTTCCGGCAGATCGCGCGGTGATAATCCTTCGTTGAACAGCATCTTCTCGATCTCATACCGGATCATAATGTGAAGGTTGTAAGTCAGCTCGTCGGCTTCGATACGAATGAGCGAAGGCTGCACCACGTTAATGCCGCGGTAAAACTGTTCGGCCGACACATCGTCCAACAAACCGGGGAACTCCTTCTTCAAGTCCGGCAAATACCGTTGCCAGAAGCCAAGGCTGCGTCCGACCATGTTTTCCCACAGGCGGGATTGCGATTCGTGGATGCCCATCGACGTACCAGTCGATAACGGCGTTCCCGCCAGCTCGGGCATAATGTTCTGTTCGTATAGCGCATGTCCGCCCTCGTGGATTGTGCCGAACAACGCGCTGGTCACGTCGTTAGGCAAATACCGCGTCGTAATTCTCACGTCGCCGGTAGACAGTCCGGTAGCAAATGGATGCACGCTCTCGTCTAGCCGGCCGGCATCGAAGTCGTACCCCATTTGTTTCAGGATAAGCTTGCTGAACCGCTTCTGCGCTTCTTTGTCGAACGTTCCTTCGAGGAACGAAGTGTCCGGCTTGTGCTCGGACTTCGCGATCGCTTCCGCCAGCGGAACGAGACGCGCGCGCAGCTCTCCGAACAACCGATCTAGCTCGACCGTCGTGAGCCCCGGTTCGTACATATCCAGCAGCGTGTCGTAAGGCGTTGCTTTCACGCCCCAAAGCTCGATAAACTTGCGGTTGTAATCGATGATCTTCTCTAAGTACGGGACGAATCCGTCGAAATCGTTATTTTCTTTCGCTTCTTCCCATGCGGACTCTGCCTGCGAGGTGAGGACTACATATTGTTGGTACATATCGGGCGGTATGCGACGGTTGCGCTCATAATCCTTATGCGTCTCCGTCACCAATCGCCGGTCGATCTCATTCAACTGCGAGAGCTGCTCCGGCTTCGTTAGCTCGGCGAGCAATTCGCCCATCTCGGCGGATGTCGCCAGCTTGAACGATTCGGCGGACAGCGTGCCGACCGCTTCGGAGCGTTGCGCGATCCCTTTGCGCGGAGCTCCCGTGCGCATATCCCAATAGATGACGCCGAGCAGCTCGTCGAAATGCTTGATCTTGCCGGTCAAAGCGCGAAAACGTTGCAGGGCATCGGAAGCGGGTTGTTCGTTATGACTCATCGACAAAAGCACATCCTTTCGATCCGGTAAAGTTATGTAAGGTTACGTATTGGATAATGTCTCCTTGATCATACTCTCCGCAATATTTATAATCAACTTACAACGAAGGGAGAGCGATACGAATGTACATCGATTGGAGCGAGGGTGCGATCCGGGAGATGGAAACGCGGTTCGGGCAGGACGCGAAACGATGGAAGCTCGTGTTCGATACCGAAGGGTGCGGATGCTCGGTTAACGGCGTGCCGACGTTCTGGCACGTGTCCAGCCCGGATCCCGACGATATTCAAGCCGGCAGCAACGGCGTCGAAGTATGGATTAAACCGCAGCACGAGCTGTTTTTCGACGAAATTCTTCGCGTGACGTACTTGCCGGAGCATCGCAGCTTTAAGCTGGCGAGCGACGGGCAAATTTATACGAACCGGCTGAAGCTGCAAGATCGCACGACGACTACCGTGTAACAAAGTATAAGAATGGAGGCAAGCTAGTCATGCGCAAAATCGACGAAATTATGGAGTTCAACGAGCAGTTCGTCGCCAACAAAGCCTACAAGGAAATCGAACGGAATTTTCCGGACAAGCGAATCGTTATCGTCACCTGCATGGATGCCAGGTTGACGGAGCTGCTGCCTAAGGCGATGGATTTGAAGGACGGCGACGCCAAAATCATCAAAAACGCCGGCGCCATCATTACCGCGCCTTTCGGCAACATTATGCGCAGCGTTCTTGTCGCGCTATACGAGTTGAACGCTCACGAAGTGTTTATTATCGGCCACTTGAATTGCGGCATGACGGGGATCGATCCGGAAACCGTCGTGGGACACATGTTGGAGCGCGGAGTGCCTGAGCAAACAATTCATACGTTGCGCCATTCCGGCGTAAGCCTCAATCGCTGGCTGACCGGCTTCGACAGCGTACGGGAGAGCGTCGTGAACAGCGTGGACATCGTTCGCAATCATCCGCTGCTGCCTCCGAACACTCCGATTCACGGACTCATTATCGATCCTCAGACCGGCGAGCTTGATAAAGTCATTGACGGGTATCAGTATTTGGAGTCGATCGGCTAAGCGCTTTGCGCTTGGCTGACGCTTCGCGCGCCTCGATGACTTCGCTACGGTCGCGGAGTTTGTGCCGGTTGATCACTTGATCCCCCGCTTCCATCCCGCTGATCCCCCATCTATATCCTAGGGTTAGGCTTCTTTGCCGGGCGGCCTCGAGCAAATTCGCATCCGTGAACGGAAAATCGAAATCTTCATATGCGATTACCGGACTTTCACTCCAACGGCGATAAGTGCCCTCGAGCTGTTCCTTAAGCTTGCCGCCATCGATGCCGAGCCGATCGAACAGTTCGGTATCCGCCTCTTGCGAGGCTTTGCCCATAAGCTTGAGCGCGCCGGACCGATTGCCTCTACGGGCATGATAGAGCGATACCGGTATGCGGATGAGCACGAGCCAACAGCTGAGAAGCGGCGACTCGGGGTGCTCCTTCCAATATTCCTCCATGATTTCATGGCATTCGAAGTAGTCCCTGGAGCCGTAGTACTCCGCTAAGTATTGAATGTATTCGTCAGGATATGATGATGGAATAGGCATCATAGAGGTACCTCTCACTTTCGCGATCTAGTCATGTGTCCGATATGTACAAGCATATCGCAATTCGCCCGCGCAATCACTCCACAAATTTCTTGCGAAATTTACGGAACGCGATCGTAACGCATGCGTATTACTACCCATGAACATCTTCAATCCTACTGGAGGACTACAAACACATGTTGAAAAAAGCGCTATTGATCTTCAGCTTGTTCGCATTCACGATCGCAGTAACGGTTCCGATGCAAAGCGCGGACGCTAAACCCCGTTCGTTCAGTTCGGGGAAGAAATCTTTCACGAAGACGCCTTCCAAATCGGATAGCGGCGTAAGCAGCTCTTCGACGAAATCTTCGAGCTCAAAGTCCACTACCGGAACGACAGCTAATCGCGGCTTCTTCTCCGGCGGCAGCTTTATGCAAGGCATGATGATCGGCGGCTTGGCCGGCTTGATGTTCGGGGGCGCGTTCGGCGGCATGGGCGCCTTAGGTAATATGATGGGATTGATCGTCAACGTCATTGCGTTATTCATCCTGTTCGCCGTCTTCCGTGCCATCTACGAGCGCTTCAAAAATCGCCGTAATCCGCAAAATCCGGATCGTAACGGTCCGAACGGCCCGCGCTGGTAATGACGATGCGGTTATCGATGGATGAAATCGTAAACGCCGTTTGCCTGCACCTTTCGGAACGGCATGAAGTTCCGGTCGAGAGCGTTGAAGTGGAATTGCTCTTCGACGAGGAACAAGGCTTCAGCGCGGAAGTATCGGTGCAAGGCCGTAGCCGGTTTATTATCGAAGCGAATATTAAAGAAGCGATCGCGCGGTATATGCTAACGGAGTACGATCAACGCGTATTCCCGTCGCAAATCACGCTCGACGTCGAAGACGAAATTTGGGCGGACATCGCCTAACGACAATAGAGACTGTTCCGTTAGCCGAGAGATCGGCTGTGGAACAGTCTCTTTTTAATATCGAGCCGTTATTTAAGGCTTACCAAGCATACGCCTTAGGAGCCGATCCGCCGGGACCCGGGAAAATTTCGTCCAGACGCTTCAGCGTCGCTTCGTCCAGCGCGATATCGACGACGCGCAGCGCGCCTTCAACCTGTTCCAACGTACGAGGACCGATAATCGGCGCCGTCATGGAAGGTTGTACGAGCGTCCATGCGAGCGCGACGTTCGCCTCGCTCTCCCCGATGTCGCGGCATAGCGCTTCGAAGGCGACCAATTGCTCGCGATGGCGCTCCACCCTCTCCGGATTGTTCGCCCGCTTCGAGCCTTCGATCGGCTTCAGCGCGTGGCCGCTGAGCAAGCCGCCGTCTAGCGGGCTCCACGCGATGACGCCGATACCAAGCTCCTCGGCGGCCGGAAGCACTTCCAGCTCAGGCAGACGGCATAACAAGCTGTACTTATGTTGTTCGCTGACAAGGCCGAGCATGCGGCTTGCCTTCGCTTCGTATTGCGCTTTAACGAGATCGCGTCCCGCGAAGTTACTGGAGCCTACGTAGCCGATCTTGCCTTGATGCAGCACGACGCTGAACGCTTCCCATAGCTCCTCCCAAGAGACGTTGCGGTCGACATGGTGCATTTGATAAAGCTCGATATGATCGGTCTGCAGACGCTTGAGAGATTTCTCAAGATGACGACGGAGCTTATACGCGGACAATCCGCCTTCGCTGTTCGGACCGTCATTCTCATCGCTCATATCGCCGTAAAATTTAGTAGCCAGTACGACTTTCTCGCGGCGTCCGCCGCCTTGGGCGAACCAACGGCCGATAATTTCCTCGGTTTTCCCCGCGTTTTTGCCCCAGCCGTAAATGTTGGCGGTATCGAAGAAGTTGATGCCCGCATCTAGCGCCGCGTCCATGATCCGGAACGACTCCTTCTCGTCCGTGTCGACGCCGAAGTTCATCGTTCCTAGGCAAAGCTTGCTGACCTTCAGGCCGGATCGGCCGAGTTGACTGAATTTCACCTTGTACACGCCCCTCTTCTCCATGATTAACCAATACCTATTTTATCGGATTAGCTTGCCGAAAACAAAGCGGCCATCTCAGGCTGGCCTTCCCCTCTAGTTGCGCAACCGACTTCTTCGGATTGCGTATCAATGATTATGTCGGAGAGGATGATCGAATATCGATACGGGCAAACGGTTCAACATGCTTAAAAACCCTACTTTCGTTTTCTTTGCCTTGCTCCTGACGGTGTCCTTAACCGTCGGAATTTTGTCTCATGCTTACTTTGCTGCACGTGTTTTCAATATCGAACTGAACACGTATACGTTCCAAAGCGAGGTTGGAAACCATATTACTTACGTCAGCCCTTCGGCAGATCCCGTCCAAGTGCGATCGCAGGGACAACTTCGCACGTTGACGATCGAAGGCAAGGAATACGCGCTTACCAAAAAAGCAGGGGAGCAAATGGATCAACCGTCTTTCGATGTTATGTATCCGGACGGCCGACATTTCGAGGTGCGGGATCATGGCCGTATTTTATTGAGTTACGACGAGCAAGGCCTTTGGGTACCCGAAAGTATGCTCTTCGTGAATGATGAAAGGATCATGTCCGAAGGGGAAGAACGGTTTACGCCGGTTACGCTCGTAACTGCCGCCTATTAGGAATATCACCACAAACGAGGCGCGCCGGCACTTTTGTTCCTTGCGTTAGGCTTAATGGTCTACGGATGGAGCGGGTACCGTTATCGAAAGCTCCAGGATTTCTTTTTCTCTCTCTCGCTATATCGATTCTGGGTGAAGGGTGATCCCGAGCCGAGCGATTTTTATTATTTCATGTGCAAGGCAGGCGGAATCCTTGTCATGATCGGTGCCGTCATCATCGCTTTCTATGCCTATTAAAGAAGGAGCCCTGTTGGGCTCCTTTGTTATTTCGATATAAAATTCCGTTCATCTCGTACATTCTCACATCCGTTAAACGCCGCGAATCGCTCCAGTCTTTGACGCAGAAGCTTGCGGAACGCTTTGTCCGGCTCAGCGCCTTTCTCAAGCCAATAGCCGATAAGGTTAAGCTGCTTCGTCTTCTTGTCCGCGACCACCTCGATTCGTCCGATGAACGCGTCGCCGTACAGCACCGGAAGAACGTAGTAGCCGTACTTTCGCTCCGCTACGGGGGTGTAGATTTCCCACTTATAATCGAAATCGAACAACGCTTTGATCAGCTTGCGATCCCAGATCAGATTGTCGAGCGGCGCGATGAATTCTACCCGACGGATCGGGTCGGGATCGGACGAAAGCACCGCCCGGAGCAGCGGTTCGTCCGCCATTCCGATATAGAGAGGATCCGCGATTCCTTCAACGGAACAAGCAACGATCGAACGGTCAGCAATCAGTGACGCGAAAGCGTCTTTGCGGTCTTGCGCCTTCAAGCGATCTATACCAAGCCAAGCGTCGGAAGGCTTGTTCCACAGCATCCCGACCGAACGAATGCGCCGAAGCACCATCCATTTCGTATAGTCTGCATCCGTCTTGTTCGGATCCTCGTCACTCAAAACAGCCGAATCAATGTGATCCTCCGCCAAAGCGTAATACTTGATCGTTCCCTTCTTATGATGGACGATCAAATCCCCGCAGAAATACAGCGTCTCCAGCACGGCTCGCGATAACGTCGTCGGACTCCACGACCAGTCCACCGTTTCCTTAAGCGGAACGTCCTTGGAGCACGCCGGCCCTTGCTCTCGGATGAATTGCTTGACTTCGTCGGCGACCGAATCGACCTTATCACGGCTTCGGCCATGATTGCGATACAGCCCGCGGGTTCTCTCGAAATATTTCCAATCGTCGGCCGGGATGATCGACAGTTGCTTGTCGAAATAGTCGACGAGCTTGCGGTCTTTATATAGGAGCTCGTTCAGCATTTCCTTCGTAAAGTCCGACACTCTCGATTGCAGCACCAGTTCGGCGTTTTTGCCGCACGCATCGATCGGATCGAATTGAATGCAGCCGGCTTGTTCGACGAATTCGACCACACCCTGTTTGCCCTTGAACTTGTACTCTCCGATCAACCCATGCTTAGCCAGCAAAAATGCGCGAGCCTGTGCCTTAGTAAGCCTATAGTCGCTCATCCTACCCTTGCTGCCCTTCGATAACGACCAGAAGAACCGCAGCGGCAAGGCCTAACCGACGATCGAGCTTATTTGCCGAGTCGAGCGAAAAGTCCAAATTTAGCTTGCCGACGAACGGATTCAAGTCCTGCTTAAACAACGCTACACGCTCGCCGCCCATTTCCACATGGAACTTTTGCGGAATCAGATTGGTCAGGAATCTTCTGAGGAGCGCCATCAAAGGGCTATCTTCCTTGATCAGTCCCACTTCGGCTTCGCTAGCATCCAAAATGACCCACTCGTCCTTGAGAATAGACTTCATGCCTTTGCGACGCATGGAACCGAGCTTTTCTCCGGTTACGGAATCCACCACGTCATACGTCGCGGAAAAGTCGATGACGCTGCGAGCCTGGATGGAAATTAGCTCTTCCTGCATCGTAGAATCGCCGTAAAGCCGAATATCTTCCTTGAGCTTAAACGCCTTCATTTGCGAGAACAGGATTTCGCGGCCATCGCTATCGAAGATATCGATTTTGGCTCCTACTAGAGATAAAATTTGCTTCCTTACGAGATATCGGTCATGACTGAATTTCGGATTCATGAATGGGCCCCCCGCGTTCGAATTCGACAAGTTTTTAGGTTGTGACTTATCCAATTCGACGATTCGAACGGAATCTCCTCCCTGCTCCCTGCGCGGGAACGACGGTCAAGTAAACACCATGTTCTTACCGTAGAAGATCTCGTCCATCTCCCACTTGACGCTCTTCTCGATCTCCAGCTGCTCCTCCTTGCTCAGCGTGTCTTTCGTATATCCGAACAAGTAGTTGTTCAGGTCGAATTCCCGAAGCTTGCACTTCGTATGGAATATATTTTCCTGATATACGTTTACGTCGATCATTTGGTATAGATCTTGAACTTCCGGAGGGATATAGTTCTGGATGGAGCTGATCTCGTGATCGATGAACAGCTTATGGCCGTGAATGTCGCGCGTGAAGCCTCTAACCCGGTAATCCATCGTCATGATGTCGGTATCGAAGGAGTGGATGAGGTAGTTCAATGCTTTAAGCGGAGAAATTTCTCCGCAGGTGGAAACGTCGATATCCGCTCGGAACGTGCTGATCCCTTCGTCCGGGTGATATTCGGGATACGTATGTACGGTGATATGGCTCGTGTTCAGATGCATGACGACCGCGCCTGGCAAAGGACCGGGCGACTCTTCGAACGACTCGTTGGGCGCTTGCTCGATCGGACCTTCGGACACGAGCATGGTCACGCTGGCTCCCTGCGGCTCATAGTCCTGCTTGGACACGTTCAGTACATGGGCGCCGATAATGTCGGCAACGGACTTTAAGATGGCGGTCAAACGGTCGGCGTTATATTGCTCGTCGATATACGCAAGGTAAGCCTCGCGCTCCTCTTTCGTCTTCGTAAAACAAATATCGTACATGTTAAAGCTGAGCGATTTGGTCAAATTGTTAAAGCCGTGCAAAGTAATCCGTTGCTCGGAAGTAAGTAACATGTCTGCTCCCCCTAAGGTTATCGCAAGCGGGCGATATTGAAGTCCACGCATAGGATGCGATGCCTCGGCGGCTTCTATTCCATTATTCGGAAGGCTTGACCGGAATCCAAATTTCGCTTCTATACGTAGGAGAAGTCATGTCTTTGTGCTCGTTCCACAATATTTCCGGTCCGGGCGCTTGCTCGTATCTCGATGACGGGAACCACTCGGAGTAGATGCGCCCCCATACGTTTTGCAACGTTTCCGGAAAAGGCCCGACCGCTTCGAATACAGCCCACGTCGATGGCGCGACTTCCAGACGGGCAAATGGCTCCGGACATTCAAGCGTCGTCGCTACGCCGATGTAATGATCCAACTCTCCTTTCTCCTCCATTCTCCCTTCGGAAAAATTCGCGGACGCGCTAAGCAATCCGAGCGGGGTTACGTTAGACAGCTGCTTAAGCGTGCGGATCCGCTCTTCGTTCAAGCTTTGCCACATGGCGGCGATATCCGGATTGACCCCATGGAAGACGATCGGCACGCGTTTCATAATGCCCACGATTCTGAAAGCTTCTTTGTATTCGATTCTGTAGTTCATTTCGTCCCCTCCAGTAACGGTAAGTTGAAAGGTCATTCGAGGATAAGATTTGAGATTATCCGCGTAAAATGATATTCCGAACAATGAGCTCGCTTAGCCGCTTCTCTAAGGTCGATCTCCTCGGCAAGGTTACTTTCGATGTAATGCAAGGCTCCGTTCATATTCTCGAGCAAATTCATCGTTTGGCCACCTTTCACGACTCTAGATTAGCAGAAGTTGCTCTCTCCCATCCGACATTTCGTGTTCGACTTTAGCATGATCCCCTAATTGCGTCCAAACCGCCTCCCCTCCATCGCCATATACTTTGGAAGTAACAGTTCGGGAGGTGAATAACGAATATGGAAAGAGCAAATTGGAAAAAGCTTAACCTTCACGGGCGCAAGGGCGTCGCCGGAAAGTTACGCTCGGTCAGACAGACGCACGTGCACGAATTTCTCGGCAGCACGAGGCTTGCGGAAGAAGGCGACGACCGTCATAATCACCGGTTCGCCGGCGTAACTGGCCAGGTCATCCCAAGAGGCAGCAGTCACATTCATGCCATCACGACGAATACGGACTTTTTTAACCATCTCCATCGCGTTCGGATTTTTACCGGACCTGCCATTGCTGTCGGTAACGGCAAACACATCCACTTCGTCATGGGCTCTACGACGTTTAACGACGGTCACGTTCACCGATTCAAATTCGCGACGCTAATCGACAAACCGCTCGTGTAATTCGCGAAAAAGGACACCTTCGAGGAGGAATCTCCCACGTCGGTGTCCTTTGTTGCGAGTGACCAATCCTATCACTCTACGATAACTTTCCCTCTAATCGAAGGGTGGATCGTACAACCGTAAGCATAAGTGCCCGCTTTCGTGAACGTATAGCTGAACGTTTTTTTCGGGAACAGGTTACCGCTGTTAAACAACCCGTCATCGCTCGTCACCGTATGGACTTGCCTGTCCGCGTTCGTCCAGATGACCGTATCTCCGACTTTGACATGAAGCTCTTTCACGGAGACGGAGAGCGAGTTGATATTGACGGGGATGCCGTCTTTACTAGCCGCTGTCGAACCGTCGCCGCCAGCCGCCGCATTGGCGTGGCTGCAATCGGTCGAAGCCATTGCCGCGGAATGAGTCGCCGAAGCGGAGGATTTCGGCGCGACGCAAATCATCGTATGAAGACCGCCGGGATAGACGCCGTCGTTCGTGTTGTCTACGATATTGTGGCTATGCAGCGGGAATTCGCCGGGTTGATCGAACGTGACCAGAATATCGTACCGTTCCGCCGGACCGATCGTCAGCGTGTCTTTCTCGATCGGGGCGGGAAGCGGACGTCCGTCGGACGCGATAACCTTGAAATGATAGCCGTGCATATGGAAGCTGTGCTCTTCGTATCCGCTGTTAATAAACCGTATCAGTATTTTCTGCCCGACGGTAGCCGTCACCATCGTAGACGGATCGTTCATCGTGTCCGGGAACGACTTGCCGTTGATCGTCCAGAATCGCGGATGGAAGTCGGTGCGATCGTACGGTTTGCCTTCCGCAACCGCCTGATGCCACACGGGATCGAATTCATTGAGCAGCATCACGTACTCTTTGTCGTAAGCCGGACCGCCGGTCCACGCCTTCTTCTCTCCGTTCTTGGCTTTGACGATGAACGCGCCGTGCATGCCCATTTGCAGATGCTCTACCGTATCGACATGACAATGGTAATAATACGAGCCGGCATGCGAAGCGATGAATTTATACGTAAAGCTTTCTCCGGGTTTGACGGGCGGGCTCGTATCCGGTACGCCGTCGTTCGCCTGATCCGTATCGAGGCCGTGAAAATGGATCGTATGCGAAAGCGGCTGAATGCCTGCTTTGCTTGGACCTAAGTTCGTCAGCGTAACTTCGACCTGGTCGCCCTCGTTAACCGTAAGCGTCGGTGCCGGATACGTTGCGGTACCTTTTTGATTTTTCAAGCTGTAGCCCCATATATAAGCTTTCGTGCCGTCGGCCAGCGTCGCGTATCCGTCCGTTGCGTATAATTGAAACTTCTTCGTCACAGGAGGAGTAACCGCCGATGCATGACGGCTATCCACGATCGAGCTGATCGTGAATCCCGCGGCCAGAATGAGCAATATGGCAAACAATAAAGTTTTACCTCTCGCATAGATCACAAGCATATTTAGCACCCCGCTTAAACAATAAGAAGGTGAGAGACGGATAGTCTCTCACCTCTTGCCTATATTACTTTGCCGTTACGGTGACTAACTTGATCGCCGCGTCGTAGTTGTACGTGCCGCCGACTTTGGCTACGACTTCCTGAATGGAAACATACGTTTTTTTGTTGATCGTATATTTCACGATGTCTTTGCCTACGACGAGCTTTTGTTTCGTAAGCTTTGCCACGACCGTCGATGGGACAAGCGTCTGGCCTTGCTTGACTTGAACGTCCGTTACGATAGGGACATTATTGACGACAAGCTTAGCGGCGCCTTTAGGTGCGACGATGACTTTGCCGGATTTGCCCCATACCGGATCCGTGAACGTATAAGTGCCTGCTTTGGAGAACTTCAGGGTGAAAGGCATAGCCGGCATAGCAGGCATTCCCGCCATGGCAGGCATTGCCGGCATGATCGGACCGGAGCTTATCGTCTCCTTGCCGTCGAAGTCCGGTCCGCCTGTCGGAGTCTCCAACAACGGATCAAAATCCCCATTATCTTTGATCGGAACGAAGCCTTTCGGTAGGTTGAAGAAGACGAATTGGAAGTCCGGCGCATCGGTATTCCACGTGATCGAGTCGCCTTCATTAATATAGTACGTGTTCGGAGAGTACGCGTTAATCATCAACTCGGGCGTTCCCGAACCCGCATAACCGCTATAAGTGAACGAGCCGTCTTTGTTCTTCGCGTAACTCGTTACGCTTCTTTCCTTTTTGATCGACGCGACTTGTTGATCTAACTCTTTAAGCTTGGCGGCTTGCTGCGCTTGTTGGTCTGCTTTGGAAGGGATCGGCTGTCCTTTAGGAACGACGATTATATCGCCCACCATAGCTGGATGAAGGAGGCAAAGGTATGGATATACGCCGCTGCCTGTAAACGTAATGGAATAACTTTGCCCAGGGAACATCAACCCGGAGTTGATCATTGATTTGCCGTCCCAACTCGAACCGTTAGGTACGCTAGGTGCCGCGAAGCTATCATCCGGCGCCGCAGGCGTCGTCTGCCCCCAGAACGTAACGGTATGCGGTGCCGCGACTCCGCGATTGGTGAAGTTAACCGTATCGCCTTCGTGAATGATCAGCGTTCTTGGCTGCATGGAAAAGATAATGACTTCGGTGCTATTAACGATGCTTACGTCGACATCCCAGCTTTGCGCGGTCGTGCTTGTGTCCGATGTAGCGAACGCCGTTTGACCGCCGATCGTGACAAACAATGCAAGAACGAGAATCCACAATCCGAGCTTCTTCTTGAACATAGTTTCCCTCCACCATTTAACGAACTGATTTCCATCATGTGTCGGACATTAAATCCAACATATGGATCTTAATAGGTATGCACTTCCATCTTCAATCTCATTTTTACTTTCATTCTTGGCGGCACGATCGATGGATGTCCGCGAGTAACGAATTTTAGGTAGTTGCATCGATTCATTAGAACCTTTGTCGGATGCATTCGCTCAAACGCGGTAAACCGATATACTTAGGAATGAAATAATATGTATGATTATGGAAGCGCGAGGGGATCGCATTGCTCGTTGGCGATATGTTGAGAGTCCGTGAGAGTACACGGTTCGTAGGACGAAAGCATGAACTTCGGCAGATGGATCGGTTATTAACCGAGGACATGGACGAATGGCGGTTGTTACGGCTTCACGGTCCGAGCGGGATTGGAAAAACGGCGCTATTAAAGCAGTTCGAGGCTCTGCACGCACATGATGCGATCGTGCTCTATGCAGACTGCTCCACTCACCGGACAATCGAAAGTTTGTATCGCGACTGGAGCGACGGCTTGGCCAAATTCGTTGGGATACCGCATTTCGATATTAGCTTAATACCCGACGGCGTAAGGCTTGCGGATCGACTCAACCGCACGGGAAGGAAAGATCATTCGAAAGTCGTTCTGCTGTTGGATGCTATCGAGCAAGGGGACGCGATTTGTCGTTCGCTTTATGAATGGTTGTTAACGTTGGAGTGCACGATCAAAGTCATCACGGCCGGACAATACCCTATGGAAAGCCATCTTGCGCTTACCGGCTGGCACCGCATGATTCATCATCTTCGTATCGGGCCGTTGGAATACGGAGAGCAATTGGAGATTTTGCGTCATCAAAGCATTCATAACCGCGCCCAGCAAGAAGAGCTGGCGCATTGGGCCGGCGGATTTCCGCTCGCGCTTTCGCTTGCCGAGGAGCTTACATCCGATCAAGCCGATAATAGCTTGTTATATGGAACGAAACGCGACATCCTATGCGGCCGCTTGGTTGAACGGTTGCTCTCTCGCGTTGAGGAACCGCTGGTTTTCAAATTAATTGAAATAAGCGCGATGCTCCACCGTTTTAACGAGGATACGCTTACGCAGCTATTAAACGAACGATTGTCGACTTCCGAATTCCTCGGATTTGTCCGTATGCCTTTCATCGACCATGATGAAATCGGTTGGTCTTTGATGTTGGCCATGAAGGTTTGGGTACAAACCGACATGAGACGACGAAAACCGAAAACGTACGAGATGATCAAATCGCGAGTAATGGAGCTGGTCAAGAACGAAACGCCTGCCGTAATTCACGAGCAGATACCCGACGCTGCCCAAGCCGATGAAGCTGCCTACCATGCCGTCAATCAAATTTTGCTGAACTATGCCAAGATGGCCGACCATCCCGATACGGTTTCCCGGTTCGCCGGCGCGTTTCCACGATTGTTAGGCTCGCATTCGTCGATCAGAGAGTCGATCCTCTATGTTCGTTCGACCATACGAAGAGGCATTCAAGCGATGAGCGAACAATCGGATGAGCACGTTAAGCTCGGCAAACTGTTGGAGCAAGCTTATTTGCTCGGCAAACGAACCCACGAGAAAAACGCGGAAAGGCTCGGTTACTCCATGGCGACATATTATCGCAAATTAAACAAAGCCAAGCGGTCGTTAACGGATACGTTGGCTAGACTCCATAGCCTTGCGTAAACGAACAAGGACAACAGCCCGATCGGGATATAACGATATAACGCCCCGTTCGTTCTGGAATGCAAGCGCCGTTAAGTTGACGACGTCCGCGACGTCTGATTGTTCCATTGTCCTGATATTCATGGCTGCCTCCATAGATGCCTATATAGTTATGCCGGATTAATCGAAAAGCGAGCTGACGAGGTACAGAGCGGTGCCCCACATGAAGAGCGCGGAGACGCGGTTCAACATCCCAAGCACGTTGCCCGATCGATCGATGCTCCCTACCGCTTTCCCGGCGTAAGCCAAAGAAGCAAACCAAAGCCACGATACGACGATACAAGTAAGCGCGAATACTACTTTGTCCGCTCCGCCGTATTTTAACGAACTCGTTCCGATTACGCCGACCGTATCCAAAATCGCATGGGGATTCAACAACGATACCGATAGCGCGAACGCGATTTGCTTCCTTGGAGGCACTCGTTCTTCTTGGCGTTGTAGCGGTTTTGGCTTGCTATTCCATGTTACCCACCCCATATAGAGCAGGAACAAGATTCCCGCGCCGATCATCGAAACCTTGACGGCATGATGACCTAGCGCAACCGTCGATACGCCTCCCACCGCGAATAAGATTAATAACGTGTCGCAGATCGAAGCGGTAATGACGACGGGAAGCGCCTTATAATAGCGAGAATGCGCCGCTCCTTGATTGAATACGAACAGGTTCTGTACGCCTAGCGGCAAAATAAGACCGATCGCCAGAATGAACGCATTAATGATGACATCGAAGTTCATATCTCGTTGTTCTCTCCGTTTCTTGCGGCAAAAAAGCCATCCAGTCAGTCATTATAACATGACTAACGGGACGGCTTCCTTGTAGATTATGGCTCGAGGAACGATTACCCTCTCTTTTTGCGCGTCATTACGTCGAAGATTACCGCAGCGGCAAGTACGCCTCCGCGAATCATATACTGATAGGAAATGCCTACGCCCATCAGGTTCATGCCGCTTGTCAGGGACATCATTACGATAGCCCCGATGATGGAACCGGTAACTTTACCGACGCCGCCAGCCGCGGATACGCCGCCGACATAAGCTGCCGCGATCGCGTCCAGCTCGAACAGCGTTCCGGCCGTGGTGGACGCGGATTGCAAACGGGAAGTGAACAGGATGCCGGAAAGCGCCGCCATCATGCCCATAGAGCCGAAGACGATATAGGTGATCTTTTTAACGTTGATGCCGCTAAGATGCGCTGCTTCCGGATTGCTTCCGACCGCATAAATATGTCTGCCGAGCACCGTCGAGCCCATTAGGAAGTGATAGACCGCAACAACGACGAGTACGATTATCATCGTCCAGGAGAAGCCGTTGTAACCTGCTAGAATCCAAGTAATATAGGAGATAATCGCCGATACGAATACGAGCTTGATGACGAACATACCCATAGAGATCACTTCGAAGTTATACTTCAGCTTGTTGCGGCGCTTAGAAACTTCGCTATAGATGAATAACAGAATGAACAAGCCGCCGATGATGAGTGACAGCAAATGCAAGCCGCCGATCGTCGATATAGCCGGAATGAAACCGTTGCCGATCGCGTTGAAGTGAGCGTCATTCGTATTGATCGTACCCGTCTTCTCCGTTACTTGAAGCAATGCGCCGCGGAAAATCAGCATCCCCGCGAGAGAAGCGACGAAGGAAGGAATTCCCACCGATGCAACCAGAAAACCGTTTAGCATCCCGATAACGATACCGAGCACGAGAATGATCGGAATCGTCAGCCAGAACGGCACGCCGGCTTGCGTCATTAATATGGCAGCGATTGCACCCATGAAGCCCGCCGCGAAGCCGACCGACAAGTCGATATGCCGAATAATAATGACGAGCGTCATGCCTACGGCAAGCACGGCGATATAGCCCATTTGGTCAAGCAAGTTACTAATGTTCCGGGAAGACATGAACAATCCGTTCGTCAAGATCGAGAACGTGACCATGATGACGAATAAGGCGATGTACATCCCATATTCCCGTATGTTGACTTTAATTAACGATTTGGCTTCTTTAGCTATGTTCACCAGAGACTTCCCCCTATTGCGTTGCTAGCTGCATGATTTTTTCTTGGTTCGCTTCCTCGATATTTAATTCGCCCTTGATCTTGCCTTCGGCCATAATATAGATACGGTCGCTCATGCCTAACACTTCGGGCAATTCGGACGAGATCATGATGATGCTCATGCCTTCGCTGATCAACTTGTTCATGATCGTATAAATTTCGAATTTCGCGCCTACGTCGATTCCGCGAGTCGGTTCGTCTAGAATGAGTAGGGTCGGATTAACGAACAACCATTTGCCTAGCGATACTTTTTGTTGATTACCGCCGCTCAAATTTCCTACGAGTTGTTCGACCGAAGGGGCTTTTATATTCAAAGACCGTTTGTATTCATTGGAAATTTTAACTTCTTCGTTCATTTCGATAATGCCGCGGGAAGCGATGGCATTCAAGTTCGCGGCCGAAATATTTTGTTTAATGTCTTGGATCAAAAATAATCCGTTTCCTTTTCGGTCTTCCGTTACGTAAGCAATACCCGCTTTTATCGCGTCTTTCGTATGCTTAAAGGACACTTTGTTGCCGTCTAGCAGCATTTCGCCTTGCAATTTGTAACCCTTCGGATTACCGAAAATACTTTGCGCGAGCTCCGTGCGACCGGAACCCATCAAACCAGCGATACCAACGATTTCGCCTTTTCTAACGTGCAAATTGATGTTGTTAGCTACTTTCCGACCGAGCGACGAATCGTATGCCGTCCAATTGTTGATTTCGAGAATGTTGCTGCCGAAGTTCCTGTTCGTTCTCTTCGGATAAATATCGTCGATTTCCCGACCGACCATGTTCTTGATAATAACGCTCTCCGAAATTTCGCCTTTCGACGCATCGAGCGTACAGATCGTCTGGCCGTCCCGCAATACGGTAGCTTTGTCCGCGATGGCGATGACTTCCTTCAGCTTGTGGGAAATCATGATGCTCGTAATGCCTTGGTCCTTCAGCTCGCGTAGCAATTGCAACAAGTTCTCGCTATCGTTCTCGTTAAGCGCGGCCGTCGGTTCATCCAAAATGAGCAGCTTTACGTCTTTGCTGAGCGCTTTGGCGATTTCGACCAACTGTTGCTTGCCGACGCCCAAGTCCTTGATCTGAACCTCGGGGTTAATGTCCAGCTTCACTTTGCGAAGCATTTCCTTCGCCCGCACGATCGTTTCGTTCCAGTCGATGATGCCGCCTTTTTTGATCTCGTTGCCCGCGAATATGTTCTCGTAGACGGTTAGGTCGGGAAACAACGCGAGCTCCTGATAAATGATCGCGATACCCGTCTTCACGCTATCGCTAATGTGCGCGAAGCTTTGCACGCTGCCATCGAACACGATATCCCCGGAATAGGTGCCATGCGGATAGACGCCGCTTAACACCTTCATCAAGGTCGATTTGCCCGCGCCGTTTTCGCCGATCAGACAATGGATTTCGCTTCTGCCGACTTTGAAGTTGACGTTGGAGAGCGCCTTCACACCGGTGAATTCTTTCGATATGTCGTTCATTTCTAAAAGGTATGGATTGTTCATAGCGTTGCGCTCCTTAACGAAAAAGCTCTTATAATAGCGGAATAGTGATAGACAGATCTATCACTATTCCGTCCGTAATTTAATGAATTTCGGTTGCGATTACAAGCCGGTGAAGTCTCCTTTTGCGTAGTAGCCAGAATCGATGAGCACCGATTGAACGTTCGCTTTATCGACAACGTTGATGTTCGTTTGTTTCGCTTTAACGTCGATTTTACCGTTAGGATAGACTCCCGTCGTTTCAGGCGTGTTGCCATCGAGGATGGAAACAGCCATGCCCATTGCGTCTTTAACGAGGGTGCGAACGTCTTTGAATACGGTCATCGATTGTTTGCCGTCGATGATGTATTGGATCGAAGATTTATCCGCATCTTGACCGGAAATGACATGGCTGGTAATTGCTGAATCGGCGCCGAATACGTCTGCAATCGCACGGGACGTGCCGTCGTTCGGAGCCAAGATAGCAACATCGCCTTTAGCGTCAGCAGCAGCTGCCGTCAAGTGGGATTGCGCTTTGTTCTTCGCTTCGTTAGGTTCCCAGTTCGTCGTAATTTGTCCGACGATTTTGCTCATTTCGTCGCGGGACAGTTCAGCTTTGTCTTGAAGAGCTACAGCTTCGCTGGAGTTAGCGATTTTGAACGTACCGTCAGCGATTTTAGGTTGAAGAACTTCCCATGCGCCTTGGAAGAACAAGAACGCGTTGTTATCGGAAGCCGCGCCAGCGTACAGGTACAGCGGTTGGCCGTTGCCTTTAGCGTGGTCTACGAGATATTGCGCCTGTTTCCTGCCTACATCGACGGAATCGAACGTCACGTAGTAGTCAACGGCGTCCGTGTTCGTGATCAGACGGTCGTAGGAAATGACTTTGATGCCTTCATCTCTCGCTGCTTCTACTGCAGCACCAGCTGCATCGCCATCGTAAGGACAAATAATCAATACTTTAATGCCTTTAGCGATTAAGGCTTCAACGTTTTCTTTCTCTTTTGCGGATGAACCTTGGCTGAACAAAATTTCCGTCTTATACTTCGTATCTTTGATAGCATCCTTAAATCTTTGTTCGTCTTGGATCCATCTTTCCTCGTCTTTCGTCGGCAATACGATACCTACTTCAATGTCCTTGCTCTTGCTGCAAGCTGCAACCAACATAGCAAACATTGCGATGATCATGACTAGCGAGAACGACTTAACAAATCTCTTCATTCTTCTACCCCTCTCGAGTGTTTGTAGCTTTGTGACAATTGCCGTTCAGCTTCATGAGCTAGACGCAATTGCCTGTTCGTCTCTTGGTCGACTAACTCTCAATAGGTTTAAGCTAGCCGCGAGATAGACTAAGTATACTTAAGAAACGCTCAGGAAAAAGGGTGGCATTCTTTAGATCGTATGCGTGATTTTTATGAATCGTAATGCTTGCGCAATACCTTTTTAATGAAAATGCAACAAAAACCCGGCACGAGTGCCAGGCTTTATTGCGTATGCGCGAATTACTTTCTTCTCTTTTTATTGTATCCTTGGTTTCCGTACGGTTGGAGCTTCTCGAGCCACAGCTCAAGCAAAGCCTCCACCTCATCCTTATAGGCCTTCAATTCGGAACGGTCGCTCATATGTTCCTCTCGCGGGCTAATTCGATCGAGCTCCTCGAATACGAATGCGGCTCCACCGTAGGTATTCCAATCTTCTCTAAGCTCCGAAACCATATTCGTGTTCATCTGTTGCATGAACGTCAACCGGTTTCTCGCGCCTTCTAGATCCATCGCGCAGTTCACGAGTATTTTGCCGTTTTGAACGTTCCGAATTTGATATACGCCCATCGGGCGAAACAATTGCGCGTAGGCCGAAGCAAGCTCTTTCTTAGTCTGTTTGTCCAGCGTCATCGTGATTCACCTTCCTAGTCCGCGAATCTCCTGATCTTCAGTACCCCATGTCTTTCAATATGCTCGACAACGTTCTAAGGCGTTCGCCGACCAGCTCGCTGTCGTCGCTAAGCGCTTGGTTGAACAAACGGATATCTTCGTTGATCTTCTCGTTGTCCGTGCACACTTCGACGGTCATTGCGTCTCCCTGCAAGCCTATTCGATCGATGATCGGGTTTGCGGGATCGTACAAGTTCGGAAAGCGGTACGACTCGCGAAAATGCGATATCGAACGAGCCACCAATATCGCGAGGTCAAGCACGCGGTGAATGGGAAGCTCCTCCGACTGACGGGACCACTTGTCTCCGGTATGGCGCCATACTTTAGCCGAAATATCGACTTTCCCCCGATCGTTCCACTGCGCTAACCCTAGCGAGAGACCTTGCGTGTCGGTCTGATTCGCGAAGCGTCCGTCCACGTTCCCGTAATTTTCCGTAACGATGACCGGTTTATGTTTTAAAGTCGTTGGAATTTTCATCATTTCCGCATCTCTCCATTTACTAATTTACTAAATTACTAAGTTGCATACCTCATAATAGTCCACCTGTCGCATGCACGTCAAGCTCGCTTTCAAATGGGGACAACCTCATGATACAATATACCAGGGTTACCCAATTCGACTAGGGAGTTGAGATTATGGCGTTTGACGTCTATTTGAATTTTTCCGGGAACGCGCGCGAAGCCGTTGAGTTTTACGCAGGGGTATTCGGCGTAGAAGTCTCTAACATGATGACATTCGGAGAAGCTCCTCCGCATCCGGACTACCCTTTGCCCGAAGAGGCGAAAAACTTGATCATGCACGCCCGGCTCGATATCGATGGCGGCGCCGTCATGTTCACCGACGTTTTCCCAGGCTCGCCTTTTACCGTCGGCAACAACGTAAGCTTAGTCGTGAACGGCGACAGCAAAGAGAAGATGGATACGTTATTCAATAAGCTGAAAGTCGGCGGCAACGTAACGATGGAATTGCAGGAGACGTTCTGGAGCAAATATTACGGCATGCTGACGGATAAATTCGGTGTTCAGTGGATGTTCAATCACATTGCAGAGTCGTAAACCGACACAACGAAAATGGAGCCGCCCGATATCGGGCAGCTCCATTTTTTGTTCTCAGATTGCCCAATTTCCTTGTCGGAACACCGGTGTCTCGGTACCTTCCGCGTCGATGCCGTCGATATCCAGCTCGGCGTTGCCGATCATGAAGTCGACGTGCGTCAGACTGTCGTTCAAGCCGCGCTCCCGAAGTTGTTCCTTGCTCATCGTCTTACCGCCTTCCAGGCAAAAAGGAAGCGCGAATCCGATCGCCAAATGACAAGCAGCGTTCTCGTCGAACAGAGTGTTGTAAAAAATAACGTTCGAGTCCGAGATCGGGGAGCGATGCGGTACAAGCGCAACCTCGCCCAAATAATGCGAGCCGTCGTCCGTCTCGATCAGTTGCCGCAACGTATCGTAAGCTTTCGCGGCGCTGTACTCGACTACGCGTCCGTCTTTGAACGTAAGCGAGAAATCTTCGATCAGGTTGCCTCCGTAGCTTAACGGTTTACTGCTCGTAACCTTCCCGTTAACGCGGTCGCGATGAGGAACCGTGAACACTTCCTCGGTCGGCATATTCGGGATGAAGGCCGTCCCGCGTTCGTTGCGCGCTCCCGCGCAGCACCATAGGTGTCCGTCCGGCAATCCGACCGTCAGATCGGTACCCGGTCCACGGTAGCGGAGCGCCGTAAACTTGCGTTCGTTCAGCCGATCCCCGTACGCTTGCAGCGAGCTTGCATGTTCGCGCCACATGGCGACAGGCTCCACCTCGTCCACCCGCGTAGCCGCGAAAATAGCGTCCCACAACGCGTCTTCGCGCGCGGACGGATCGACTTCCGGGAACACTTTGGCTGCCCAAGCAGGCGAGGGTACCGCAACGATGGACCATGCGACTTTGCTATTCAGCGTATATTGGCGGAACGGTTGCAGAGCTGTCGATTGCGCCTTCGAATACGCGTTGACGCGTGCCGGATCGATGCCGGCCAACAGATCGGGATCTCCCGCTTCGACCCATAGGAACGCCGCGCCTCCCGCCGCCATCTCTTCCCTGCCCTTCGCATGCCAGGACGGATATTCCGCTAAAGCTTCTTCCGGCGCGAGTTCGAATCGCGTTCTCGTGACGGATTCGTCGCTCCAGTCTACGTGAACGTGGCGCGCGCCTGCTTCATAAGCGCATCGCGTTACGACGCGAACGAACTCCGCTGCGGCGATCGGCGCGATCACGCATAACGTCTGATCCGGCTGAACGTTCACCCCGACCTCTACCGCCAGCTTGGCGTATTGTTTCATACGTTCCTCAAAAGGCTTGATCAAAGAAGGATCCCCCTGTCATTAAATAAATTAAGGCCTGCATCCTCCGCGTCGCCCAAATAGCTAGCAACGCCCGCGTAATCGATGCCGTCGATTAGCTCTTCCCGCTTAATTCCCATAATATCCATGCTCATCGTGCAGGCAATCAGGTTAACTCCGGCGCTAATGGCGCCTTCTATCAAAGATTCGAGCGACTGCACGTTTTTGCTGTCCATGACGTGCCGGATCATCTTAGGACCGATGCCCGCCATATTCATCTTGGATAACGGCAAGCTCGTCGAGCCTTTAGGCATCATCATGCCGAGCATCGATTCCATCGCCGACTTCTTGACCGGCGGAGCATCGGCTCTGCGCAGCACGTTCAAGCCCCAGAACGTGAAGAACATCGTAACCTTCTTCCTCATCGCCGCCGCTCCGGTAGCGATGATAAAAGCGGCGATCGTCTTGTCCAAGTCTCCGCTGAACACGACCAACTTCGCGATCACCTGGTGGCCGCTCAGCATGTACTATTATTACTATAGCCGCAAAACGGCATAAGGCGTTGGCGCCTTATGCCGTCTTCTCTTTCATGACTCGGACAGTTCAACCATCTTCAACACCGTTTTCCAGTTTCGCATCGTCGCCGGACCGATCTTTTGCAACTTCTTAGGCAGCTTGGAGTCCAGCATGCTTTGCGAGAAGAACCAATAAATCGCCCTCCCGTCGATCTTATACTCATCCAATCCGCAGTCAATGTCCGGAATGTTCCGAATGTCTTGTTCTGTAGGCGGTTCCTTCAAAAGCGACAAGTGAATGCTCTGCCCCTCCGCGAGCCCCTCGAACGAATACGGACACCGATTCCTAATAGCCTTCATTTCGTCCCTGCTCCTGATCATCGTCGGCACGGGAAATCCGAACGCGCCGGCAAGCGACTCTTCGAATCTAGCTTCCAATACATCCGCGTCGTCGGCAGATTCGAACAGGACATTCCCGCTCTGTATGTATGTCCGCACGCGTTGCATGCCGAGTTGTTCGAGTACGCGTTTCAAATCCGCCATCTTGATCAAATGATTACCGCCAACGTTAATGCCGCGCAAAAAAGCCATGTATAGCACCACGACCATTTCCTTCCATCGATTGACATACTCCTATTATAGCTTAAATTCGATCATGCGCGTGTAGCTCCTGTCGGACCGATCGGATCCAAATAGTCCATTATCGTTTTTAGCTTTTCGAGCAAGATCCGCTCTTTACTAGCCACGCTTTCGATCGTTTTACGGACGCTTTTGTTCACCTTCAGCACTTTGCCGATTTTGCCGTGTCTTTTGCACCGATGACGATGCTTTTTACAATGATGTTTATGATGATGCTTAGGTTGATCGCCTGGTCCATCCGGCACTCCGATCGCATATTGAATTTTATCGCCTTCGGCGTTCAATAGGTGCCCGAGTCCGATTTCTTCAACGGCAATGGACTCAATATTAAGTTGATAGCTTGATCGCGCGATAGAGAAAGCAATTGCGTAAGAATCGGTATATTAGGCAATGACAATGCAACACCTCCTCTCTCTCTCCTATTGAAAAAATAGATTACCCTATTACGAATATGAAAGAGTGAAGTTACCCGAACCGGACAACTCCCCTATAATTGTCAATATATATCTAAATTTACATATCTATCTCTATGAAATTAACCTAATACGCTCTCCGCATCGCCATTCGACCCCTTTAGCCTAGTGGCAAAATAACGCCGGTTAAACAGCATGCTCGGATGATCCGGCCAATAAGAGATCGCGATCTCGTTATGACGGTACGCCTCGTCCAAGCGCCCCAACCGGTCATAACATACGCACATCTGCAGATGCGGATACCATGTGGAAGCGTATCGATTGCGCATCCCCATCGTCTGTTCGGACGGCTCCCGCTTCGTCGCCAGCTCATACCAAAAAATCGCCTGCTCGTACTGTTTGCGATCGAGCCAACTATCTCCAATCAACGCGCAAGGTTCGGAGCGGGGAGCATCGTAAGCGAAAGATCGGCATAACGCGCGTAACCTGTCGTCTTTACGTCCCAAGCTGCCAAAGCAATCCGCCAGCTTCACGCAGGCAGAAACCGCGTCTTCCACCCAGATCCCTTCTGAGTCTAGAAACTTTTCGTAATATTGGATCGCTTCCTCGTAATGCTTATGGTCTTTAAGTTCATTAGCGAAGTAATAGAGGTCTCTCTGGCTGAACGATTCGTCCTCTGCTTGCCGTTTGCGGTAAATGCGCAAATTACGGTCGGTGAACGCTCGCTCCTTACGATGCGTTACAGCGATATCGCTATGCATGAAATTGCCGCTCACCGCCAAATATTCATGAACCGGTCCTATCCATTGAAATTGGCGTTCCCTGCGGACGAGACGATTGCGGCGCAAGCTCGACGAGGGGTTGCCTGACGCATCGAACGCAAGATGATAGAGCATCGTAACGCTGTCGACCGATGGATCCAACCTTTTTTTCAGCTCTAGCAACTTTGCGCGGTCCGCCGACTCGAACACGTCGTCTGCGTCGAGCCATAGCTGGTACTGCTGCGTAGCCAGACTGAACGCATAATTGCGGGCCGCGGCAAAATGGTCTATCCAGACGAAATCGTATACCTTCGCTCCGTACTGGAGGGCAATTTCCTTAGTGCGATCGTTCGAGCCCGTGTCGACGATGATGATCTCGTCGGCGATACCTTTGACGGATTCAAGACACCTTCCTAGGCTCTCTTCTTCGTTCCTGACGATCATGCATAGCGAAATTGTCGGCGATTTACCCATCCTCACATCTCCTATCGTGCCAACCTTATCGATGGTTGCAAATATGCTATATCGTTCGATAGAAGCATATGACGGCGGCATGGCATCGGCTTGTTCGCGTGTCCGCTAAAACGCGAACAACGCAAAAAAAAAAAAAGACCGCCCTGAGGCGCCCTGAAGGCGGTCTTCCTAAACTTATGAGCCTATTGAACGGAGATTAGACCAAAGTAACCCAATAGATTCCGCCGGCAACCGCTACAAATTCTCCTTCGCCTTCGGCCAATGGCGGAATGGCTTCGTTATCGTCCGTAACGCTAAGCTTTTCCCCTGCATATCGAACGCTTATCCTGCCGTCACGGTCCGCGCGGATCAACGCATGTTGCAAAGTCCCTTCGCGCCAGACGATATCGACACCGATGCCGCCTCTTGCCCGCAGGCCGCTGATCGATCCGTCTCTCCAAACAACCGGCAGCGCCGGAAGCAACTCGATTACGCCATGCTGCGACTGGAGCAGCATCTCGACAACGCCTGCAGCTCCTCCGAAGTTACCGTCGATTTGGAACGGCGGATGCGCATCTAACAAATTCGGATACGTCGACTTGGCAAGCAACGTGCGAACGGCGCCGTAGGCTTGCTCGCCGTCTTTCAGTCTTGCGAACAGATTGATGAGCCACGCGCAGCTCCAGCCGGTATGGCCGCCCCCATGGGCAAGTCGGCGATTCAGCGTCTTGGACGCGGCTTCGAACAACTCCGGCGTCCCCTCGTGAATTTGGTTGCCCGGATAGAGCCCGTATAAATGCGAGACGTGACGATGACCAGGCTCGGCTTCCTCGAAATCCTCGAACCATTCCTGCAATTGTCCATGGCGCCCGATCTTGTAAGGCGGCAGCTTCGCAAGCGCGGCAGCGATCTCATCGCGGAAATCTTCGTCTCCGCCTATGATCGTTATAGCCGCAAGGCAGCTATCGAACAACTCTCGAATGATCGCGATATCCATCGTCGAAGCCAGCGATACGCTGCAGCGCTCGCCGTTCGCGGTTAGAAATTCGTTCTCCGGCGACGTGGACGGGTTCGTCACGAGCACGTCGTCCGGTCCTTCCACCAGCCAATCCAGGCAGAACAACGCCGCGCCTTTCATGACCGGGAAAGCTTGTTCCCGGAGGAATCGCTCATCTCCGCCGAACAAATAACGATCCCACAGATGACGAACCAACCATGCCCCGCCGAGCGGCCAAAACGCCCACATCGCGCTTCCGCCGGTCGGAGTCGACATGCGCCACAAATCGACGTTATGATGCGTCGTCCAGCCTCTGCTGCCATAGTGAACGAGCGCGGTGCGTTGACCGGTTACGCTGAGATCGGCGAGCATGTCGAACAGCGGCTCATGGCATTCGCTCAAGTTGCTGCTCTCCGCGTGCCAATAATTCATCTGCGTATTAATGTTAACCGTATAGTCGCTATGCCATGGCGGCTGAACGTGCGGATTCCATATCCCTTGCAAGTTCGCCGGCTGGGTTCCTGGCCGCGAAGAGCCCATGAGCAAATACCGGCCGTACTGATAATAGAGCGCCTCCAATTGAAGGTCGGCTTCCCCCGCCTGATAGCGGAGCAATCGAACATCCGTAGGCATCAGCGAACGTTCATCGTCGTTCTCCGAGCCTAACGTCAACGACACGCGCTCGAACAGCTTCCGGTGCTCTTGTACGTGGCGCGCCTTGATAGATTCGAATGAACTTGCCGACGCATGCATTAGTCGATCAACGCAACGAGCGGACATCCCTGCCTCGTCAGGCGCTGCATCATATCCCGCGAACCCGGTTTCGGCAACGATGTACAACGTAACCCATGATGCATCCTTTACGGCTATCCGATCACTCGCCGCCATGCGTTCGCCATCCGTACGAACGGCGATTCGCGCCTCGAACGGGAGGCCCAAGCCTTCTTCGTACAGGATGGGAGATGGATGATCCTCCCGATAATTGTCCGCGATATGGCTTGGCGCGCGTCCGCGCAACACGATCTCTCCGTCTTTTGCGATGACGTTATGGCGAAGCTTGGAATCGAGCCCAATATCCATGTCTATGTTGCCGCCAACAGTCTTATAATGGACGGTGATCGCCTGATCCGGTACGCTTGCCAGCATTTCGCCGCGTACGGTCGTCGCGCCCAGACGATACTGCACCGATGCGATGCCGTCGGCAAGATCGAGCTCCCTGCGATAATCGGCAACTTTCGCCCTATCGCCCGCATGCGTCAAGTTCAAGCAACCTAGCGGCAAATACGGCTCGACATCTCTCCCTAGCATTTTGCCATCGATCAGCCGCTGCGCTTCGACGTATCGCCCCGCGAACACGAGCTCCCTAACCTTTGCCAGATGTCTTTGCGCTTCATAGTTGACGGGATCGCGGGCGAAACCTGCCCACAGCGTATCCTCGTTCAATTCGATGCGTTCGGCGGACGTTCCGCCGAATACCATCGCCCCGAGCCTGCCGTTGCCGATCGGCAACGCTTCCTCCCAGACGCTCGCAGGCCTGTCGTACATTAATCGCCAGTTCACTCGCACAGCTCCCTTAAGCATCCCGAATTTTATCGAACTCTTCCAGCTGCACCAAGATTCGTTTCTTCTTATAAGCGGAAGGAGATCCCCCTGCGTATTTGAGGAATTTGCTATGAAAATAATCGACGTTCGAATAGCCGACCTTTTCCGCGACTTGATAAACCTTCATCCCTTGCTCCAATAACGACTTGGCGTTCTCGATGCGGACTTTGTCGAGATACGTGTTGAAATGTTCGCCGGTCGCGCTCTTGAACAGCTTGCCAAGGTAGCCGCTATTGTAGTTGAATAGCTCCGCCAATTTCTCCAGCTTCAGGTTCTCCCGATAGTTGCGGTTAATCAGATCGATCATCTTTGCCATTTGCTTGTCCGCCGCAGCTAGCCCGTCGTCATCGACAATCTGCGCTTTATACATTGACATCCTCCTCGATCAAATAGTGAAAGAAGTTCGCGTGCTCGGCGTGGATTACTTCACTAATTCCTCGGGTATTCTCGTCCTTATCGCGTATGGTAAAATCGATCAAACTCTTATTTACTCAAGGAGCTGTTCTCTAATGTCCGACAATTGGGATTTCCCGTTTCAAAACCCAGATTTGCCGTTGGAACAACGGGTGAACGACTTGGTTAACCGTTTTACGCTGGACGAAAAAATCAACCTTATGTGCCAGTATCAAGACGAGATTCCTCGTCTCGGCGTCAAAGCTTATAAACACGGCACCGAAGCGGCTCACGGCATGGCTTGGCTAGGCGAAGCCACGACGTTCCCGCAACCGATCGGGCTTGCCTGCACGTGGGACGCCGAGCTGATGAAACGAATCGGCAGCGTGATCGGGGACGAAGCCCGCGGCTTTTACGCGAAAAACCCGGCGATGAACGGCTTGACCCTTTGGGCGCCGACCGTCGACATGGAGCGCGATCCGCGTTGGGGAAGAACCGAAGAAGCTTACGGCGAAGACCCCCATCTGGCGGGCAAATTAACGTCCGCGCTCGTTCAAGGCATTCAAGGCGACGATCCTTTCTACGTGAAAGCGGTCGCTTCTTTGAAGCACTTTATCGGCAACAACAACGAGGTAGACCGCGGTGAATGCTCCGTCAGTCTCGATCCCCGCAACAAACGGGAATATTATTTGAAAGCGTTCGAAATTCCGTTCAAAGAAGGCGGCGCGCTGTCGATGATGACCGCGTACAACTCCGTCAACGGAGCGCCGGCCAACGTTAATCCCGACGTTAACGACATCGTGAAGCGCGAATGGGGCATGAACGGCTTCGTCGTCAGCGACGCGGGCGACGTTCTCGGCACCGTTAACGATCATAAGTATGTCGAGTCCTACAAGGAAGCGGTCGCGCTAACGATCAAAGCGGGCGTCGACAGCATTACCGACGATCACCCGATCTCCAAGCAAGCGCTACGCGACGCTCTTTCCGACGGTCTTCTCTCGGAGAACGATCTGGACAACGCGCTTCGCAACACGTTCCGCGTCCGGTTCCGGCTCGGTGAATTCGATCCCGACAGCCGAAATCCATACGCGGCGATCGATGAATCCGCCATCATGCGTCCCGAACATGCGGCTCTCTCTCTGGAGGCGGTACGCAAAAGCATCGTCCTGCTCAAAAACGACGGCGCTCTTCCGCTCAAAGCGGACAAGACCGGCAAAGTTGCGGTCATCGGTCCGCTCGGCGGCAAAGTCTATCGCGACTGGTACAGCGGCTTGCTTCCTTACGCCGTTACGCCGCTCGAAGGCGTGCGCTCCAAGCTTGGCAACAACGCGCAATCGGTCACTTTCGCTAGCGGCAGCGACCGGATCAAGCTCAAATCCAAGTCCAACGGTCGATACGTGCGCTTAACGGCCGACGAGAAGCAACCGTTAGCGGCTTCAGGCCCATCTGCCGCAGAAGCGAGCATTTTCGAGAAAACCGACTGGGGCTGGGATAGCCACACGCTCATCGCCGAAGCGAATTCGCTTTATTTGACGACCGACGACGCCCGCGTCACCGCTTCGTCCGAACATATTTGGGAATGGTTCACGAAGGAAGTGTTCCATGTGCGTCCGCAAAGCGACGACACGGCGCTATTCACGACTTGGAACTATCGTCCCGTAACGGTCGACGCCGGGTCCGGCGCGGTAACGGTACGCGACGGTTCGGACAACGACGCGGAACGCTTCACGATCGAGAAAGTGACGGACGGCTTGCAAGAAGCGATTAACGCGGCTCGCGAAGCGGATACCGCTCTCGTCTTCGTAGGCAACCACCCGCTCATTAACGGCAAGGAGACGATCGATCGCCCCGATCTTACGCTTGCCGACTATCAAGAGCGGTTGATCCGGGAAGTGTTCAACGTAAACCCGAACACGATCGTCGTCATCGTCGGCAGCTATCCTTACGCGATTCCGTGGGTCCAACAACACGTTCCTTCGATCCTTTATTCCTCGCACGCCGGCCAAGAGCTCGGCAACGCGCTTGCGGACGTGCTATTCGGCGATTACAATCCGGCGGGACGATTGAATATGACTTGGTATGAGTCGGTTAACCAACTCGGCGCCTTCATGGATTACGACATTATTAAGAGCGAACGAACTTACCAATATTTTGCCGGCGCTCCGCTTTATCCGTTCGGACACGGCCTTAGCTATGCAGCCTTCCGTTACGATAATTTAAGCTTCGAAGGCAACCCCGGGTCGATGACGGATCGAATCGCCGTCAATCTTCGCGTCACGAACGTTGGAACGGTAGCCGGCGAAGAAGTCGTCCAACTGTATACGCGCGCGCTCGCTTCCAGAGTCAAGCGTCCGCTTAAGCAGCTTCAAGGCTTCAAGCGATTGGCGCTGGCCGCCGGTGAATCGGTTGACGTACGCTTCGAGCTTCCCGCCTCCGATCTCGCCTTCTGGGACGTGACCCGGGACAAGATGTGCCTTGAATCGGGAGAATACGCGTTCATGGTCGGCTCGTCTTCCGGCGATATTCGTTTAGAGCGCTCGCTGTCCGTTCGCGGGGAAACGATACCGCCGCGCGATTTGCGCCGCGTGACGCGGGCGACGAACTACGACGATTACGCTAACGTATTCATCTCCGATAATACGGAGGGCGGCGACAGCGTTGCCGCTGCCGCCAATGACGACTCATGGATTCGGTTCGATGACGTCGATCTGACGAACGACATTCGATTGTTCGAGCTTCGCGCCTCCAGTATTGCTGGCGCGACCGTCGACATTCGACTGAATGCAGCCGACGGACCGCTTGTCGGAAGTTGCACGCTCCAAGCGGCGCAAGCCGGATGGCAGACGGCTACGTCCGCGATCGAAGGTGCCGAAGGCTACCGAAGCGTCTTCCTGGTCGTGCAAGGCGAGGCCAAGCTTGGCTGGTTCCGCTTCGGTCATTAATCGGTCTTCCTTCCTTTATAGTACGACTTTTACGATCGTTTGCGATTGACTTCCCGGCCCGGATACGCCGTGCGGCATTAGCCTCACGCCATCCGGGCTGTTTTGCGCTTCGGCCACTTCCGCGGAGACAACGCTCTCAATACCGCGAAGGACGACTTGCCATGGCTTATCCGTGCCCGTCATCGTTAACGTGATCGTATCGCCTTTACGCGAAGCGGTAGCGGTCGCTTGCGGAATGCCGTTCAAGTCATGGATCGTCGCCGAAGCCGTATGGCCGTCTTCAAGCTCGAACAGATGCAACGTTACGCCGTCCGCGTAATCGTAATCCGGACGCTGATCGTTGTTGCCGATCGCGATTAGCGAATTCGGACGAACCAAGAGAGGAATCGAGCTGTAACCGTGCTTCTCTTCTACCCATTTGCCGCCGATTACCGTCTTGCCGTCCAGCAAGCTCGTCCATTTGCCCGCAGGCACATAGTATTTGGCGATGCCGTCTTCGTTGAAGATTGGCGCGACGAGAAGACGCTCGCCGAGCATATATTGTCTGTCCAAGTAATGCGTCGTCGGATCTTCCGGGAATTCGAGCAGCATAGCGCGCATCATCGGCAAGCCTTTCTCGCTTGCTTCGACCGCATAGCTGAACAAATACGGCATCAAACTGCTCTTCAGTTCCGTGAAGGACCTCAGCACGTCTACGGATTCTTCGTCGAACAGCCATGGCACGCGATACGTTTCATTGCCGTGGAGACGGCTATGCGAGCTCAGCATGCCGAACGCTACCCAACGTTTGTAAATGTCGGCCGGCGCGGTGCGCTCGAAGCCGCTAATATCGTGGCTCCAGAAGCCGAACCCGGACAAGCCGAGCGATAATCCGCCGCGCAGCGATTCGGCCATCGAATCGTAGTTCGCGGAGCAGTCGCCGCCCCAGTGAACCGGGAACATCTGTCCGCCTGCCGTAGCCGAACGCGCGAACAGCATCGCTTCGTTTTTCCCGCGATGTTGCTCGAGCACGTCGAACACCGCTTTGTTGTACAATTGCGTGTAATAGTTGTGCATCCGCATCGGATCGGAGCCGTCGTGGTAGACGACGTCGGTCGGTATCCGTTCGCCGAAGTCGGTCTTGAAGCAATCGACGCCCATATCCATCAGTCTTTTCAGCTTGCTTTGGAACCACTCGACAGCGGCCGGGTTCGTAAAATCGACGAGACCCATGCCGGCTTGCCATTTGTCCCATTGCCACACGCTGCCGTCTTTCGTCAGCACGAGATAACCGTTGTCCATGCCTTCTTGGAACAGCGGGGATTTCTGCGCGATGTAGGAATTGATCCATACGCAAATTCGCAATCCGCGTTCCTTCAACCGGCGGATCATCCCTTCCGGATCGGGGAACATATCCGTGTCCCATTCGAAGTTGCACCATTCGTATTCCTTCATCCAGAAGCAATCGAAGTGGAACACGTGAAGCGGAATGCGACGTTCCGCCATCCCTTCGATGAAGCTGCCCACGGTCGCTTCGTCGTAATCGGTCGTGAAAGAAGTCGTCAGCCAAAGACCGAACGACCAAGCCGGCGGAAGCGCGGGTTTGCCGGTCAGCTTCGTATAGTTGTTAAGTACGTCCTTCAACGTCTTACCGCCGACGATGAAATATTCGAGCGATTCGCCCGGCACGCTGAAGCCGACTTTGGAGACGACCTCGGATGCGACTTCGAACGATACGCGCTCGGGATGGTTGACGAACACGCCGTATCCGGCGCTCGATAAGTAGAACGGTACGTTCTTATAAGCTTGCTCGCTGCTCGTTCCGCCGTCTTCGTTCCAACAATCGACGACCTGGCCGTTTTTGATAAATGGTGTGAACCGCTCGCCGAGGCCGTAGATTTGTTCTCCAACGCCAAGGTCGAGCATTTCGCGGAAGTACGGCGTGCCGTCCGTGTCTTTAATGTACGCCGCGGCTTTATGGGCGGTACCCGTCAGCTTGCGACCCTCGTACGAGAAGGTTAGCCCCCATGACGGAGCTTTGCGAATTTTAGCGGTCAGGTTGCCGCTTTGCAGCGTCGCATATTCGGCCGATTGTTCGATTACCGCTTGTACGTTCTCATCCACGTTGATCTGGAAATGAGGTCCGACATTTTTGCGACCCGCATGATGGACCCAGCGCACGCGAATGACGTCCGGCACCGGGGAGCTTACCTCTGCCGTCAGCATCGTGCCGTTAAGCGTGTCGCCCTTGATTTGAATAGGCTTGACCGCGTTATATACCGTAAGCGCGGAATCTTTCTCCCGTACTTCGCGTACGTCGATCGGATACTGAATTTCTACTCCCTCGCGGGTTTGCCAATAACCGTCCGTAAACTTCATTAGTATTCCTCCTTAATAGGCTAGCACCGTATGATATAATGATATTGTCTTCATTCGGCGATTACTGTGCATATATTGTCCTTTAGTAATACGATTTTGTCCTATCCCCTTATGCTGATAGTAGGAGCAGACTACCGATATGAACAAATTGGTGCTAAAAGAAGAGCGAAGGCACGGAACTTCGAACTATCCTGTCAGCTTATACGAAATCACGTGTTCCCCCGACCATCCGCTGTTGGACCTCCATTGGCACGACGAGCTCGAGTTTTTGCTCGTTACGGAAGGCCGCGCGACCTTCCGCGTCGATGCCAGCGACTACGAGCTGAACGCCGGCGAAGCGATCTTCGTCAACTCCGGGCTGCTCCATTCCGGCTCCGTCGCCTCGGATGAACCTTGCTCGTTCGTGGCTGTTGTCTTCCATGCCAGCTTGTTCGGCAACGGCTCGATCGACTACTTATACGACCAATATATCGTCCCTCTAATCGGCCAGAATGTTCGGATACCCGTGCACATCCACCTGCAAGAGGGGCCGATGGGCGACATCCTGGGAGCGCTCGGACAAATGAAAGAAGCCAACCGCAGTAAGCGGTTGGCTTCGGAGATGCAAATCAAAGGCCTGCTATTCTATTGCGTATCGAAGCTGCTGGAAATTAGCGAGCCTATGACCGGCTTAAAACGGGACAATGACGGCTATCGCATCGAAAGATTAAAAGCCGTCATCGCCTACATCGAGCAACGTTACGCCGAGCCGATCACGTTGCAGCAATTGTCTAGCGTCGCGTGCATGAGCGATTCGTACTTTTGCCGTATTTTCAAGCGCATCACGACCCAAAGCCCCGTCGAATACATGAACGGCTACCGCGTCCAGCAAGCGGCGGTCCGATTGCGGCAATCCGACGATAAAGTGATGCAGATCGCGTTGGACGTCGGCTTCAACAACTTAAGTTACTTCAACGTCGTCTTCCGTCAACGCTTCGGCTGCACGCCAGGTCAATACCGCAAGCAGCAAGCTACTAGCGCCGACTACTGAACGAGGTCGACTGGACAATCGATCTCCTACTTTTTACAATAGCAGGTATGACTATAGATTCCCGCGAAGGAGAATGTACGATGAACAGTAGCGCGGCGCGCATTATTCACTCCGTCCTATTCAGCTTGAAGCACTCCCAAGGCTCAGAGCAAGAAAGGCGATTTCTTGAAGACGGAAGAACCATCCTGACTAGCATTCCGGTCGTGAACGACTTTCAAGTATTCCGCCAAGTCAGTCCCAAGAACGATTACGACTTCGGCTTTTCGATGGTTTTCAACGATAGGACCGATTATGAAACCTACAATAACCATCCCGCCCATGCCGCGTTCGTCAGCGAGCGCTGGGAGCAGGAAGTCGAGAAGTTTCTAGAGATCGATTACGAAGCGATATAATACCGAAGAGACCCCCATACAGGGTCTCTTTTATTGTTGCGACATCGCTTCCTTGGCCGCGTCGACCAGCATGTCGAACAGATCGTCGTCCGTTTCCAACCGCTCGTCTACCAACAAAATTTCCTCTTCGCTACCCGGCTCGTCGCTGAAATTAAGCGCGTAATTCCAATCGAAATTGCCTTTGTCGCTTTGAAGCGTTAGTTCGTACGGTTGCTTATGGTTTTCCACGGAAAATAATACTTGCCCGATATATCCTTTATCCTCGCTAAAGCTCATTTTTGCGCTCAACACTTGTACGTTCATGCGTCACGTCTCCTTGATATAGATACATATTGTAACTACAGATAGAGCTTGTTATTCCGAGCAACCCAAGATATCGTTAGAAACGAACCGGTTTTCACCGTAATTTGCCCGAAATCATAAAATTATTTTTAATTGTAGCCAGGAAACGCTTCCACCCCTCTTGACACGATACGTTTTGTATCATAAATTGGGAATAGAAAAGTTAGTTACTTAGGTTCAAGGGGTTATCTATAATGACTATGGGAGAACGGTTGAGAGCTTTGCGGCTTCACAAAAAGATTTCTCAGGAAGAAGTCGCGCGCTACATCGGAATTACACGTTCGGCGTATAGCCACTATGAAATCAATAACAGGCAGCCGGTCTACGATACATTAATCAAGCTGGCGGCTTACTTCGATGTGTCTTTGGATTATATTATAGGCGGTACGACCGGCAAATCCAAAACGGACTTGGCCGTCGCCCCGCATACCCGGGAAGTGCTTGCCCTGCTTCAGCACATGAGCCAGGAACAACGGGAGCAATCGCTTCATCTATTGAAGGACATGATGCACCAGGAACAACGGTCTGAAGAGAGCAGTTAACGTTAGCCCGCATGCCTTGCTTCGCCGCTCGCTAACGGCAACGAGATCTCGAACCTACAGCCTCCTTCATGCCCGTTGGATGCACGGATCGTCCCTCCGTGAAGTTCGACGATTTCTTTGACGATCGCAAGACCTAGACCGCTGCCACCCGACTGAGAATGTCGGGATTTATCGATTTTATAGAACCGATCGAATATAAACGGCAAGTCGGCTGGATGAACGCCGATTCCGCTGTCCGTAATGGCTAACTTAACGTTATTGTTCTGCACGTCCGCCATTATCATAATTTCGATTGTCCCGCCTTCCGGTGTATAACGCAAGGCGTTATAAATCAAATTCGCGAATACGCGATTCATGCGATGAATATCGATCGACACCGTTAGCGTCGCTATCGACGCGTTGTCCAGCCTGCAATCGTAATCAATCCCCCGCTGTCTCATTTCCAATCCGTACTGCGCAAGCAGACTCTCCCGCCAATCCGCGAGCGTTAGCCTCTCCACCATCAGCTCTACTTTTCTCGCCTCGAGCACGGAAATTTCGAACAAGTCCTGAATGAGCGAGTTCAGGCCCTCGACCTTCGTTAACATGAGCCGGATCGTCGCGTCCCGCTGCTGCTCGTCCGTGATGACCCGGTCGCGGAGCGCTTCAAGGTAACCTTGAAGCAACGTTATCGGCGTGCGCAAATCATGGGAGATATTGCTGACCAGTTGCGTTCGCGCGTATTCCATCCGCTCCAGCTCCGATTTCGCGTTCTCCACCGTTGCGTACGAGCGTTGCAGCTCCTCTGTTCGCTCCGCAATTTTGAGCTCCAACGAATTGTTCCAATCTTTAAGCTCGGCGGACATTTGCTCGACCCGTTCGTACGTTTGCGAGAACCGCAGCGAGATGATGAACGAATTCATTATAATCAGAAACAATAGACCGAACGGCACCAAATCGAACGATTTCCACCAGCCGTTGTAAAACAACATATCGTTGACGATCGTCAGCACGAATCCGGCTACGCCGATCATTGCAAGCTTAGCGCCTTCGCGCCTCCTAATGCCGGCTAACACTAACGTATACAACGTGCCCAAGCTAAAGACGAGAATATAAAGCTGATAGCCGATCAGCAATGACGTGAAGACTACCGGCGGTGCGACCGCCGTTATTAGAACAAGAATACCGGCGCACGCGCTCGATAGTTTAAAGCTGAAGTGTCTAAATTCCTCCGGATACATCCGATAGAAATACCCGAACCCCGCCCAGCCGCTTAGCACGAACGAAATATATTCGGTTCGCATCGCTAAGCTCCACGTATATCCCGGAATCCATTGCACGATGAAGCCTTCTCCGAGCATGCCCATCCTTAGCGCCACGAACAAGCATAAAAGCGCGAAAAACAGATTAGCCAGTTCTTTCCTCCGCAAAATGAACAAGCCGAAATGATAAAATCCAATCATTATCAAGCAACCGAACACGATCATTTCTTGTGCTTCGTGCCTTATGTCCAGCCGCTTAATTTGCTGTTCGAGACCGATGACAAGCTCCGTCCGGATACCGCCTTTGCGGAAGTCGTAGTTAGAGACGAACAACGTCAGGTCGGTCTCTTCTTTATTCGCCTCGAAATAGACGGTCGCCGGTATTTGATACGGCGTCGTCGTCTCCGCGTTTAGTCCGGCTACCCCGCGGGACACCGATAATTTACCGTCTATATATAATTGATACGCCGTCGAGATGTTAGGCAAACGAATTGCCATAAGCTGACGCCGGGGTAGATTGTTCAACTTAAGCCGATACGTGGCATGTCCTTGATCGTCGATCGTTTGTCCGTCTCCCGTCGGCGTGTTCCCCCACGTGCCCGGCACCGGAAACGTAGTCGCCGAGTCATACTTGCCTGTTGCCACGTTCGCCGATTTCCCCACCCAGCTGAATCGCCATTCCCCGTTTAACGGCACGACCCCGTCCTGCTTCCAATTCCAATTCGCGAAATCGATTACGCCTTGTTCGGCTTCCGGTGCGTTCCGTTGTTCGTTGGATGCCGAGCATCCCGCGAATACGATAACGAACGCGACCCAAAGCACCACCTGCAAGCCAATCTTCGCAAGCCGCGAGACGCTATACCGAGCTTTCACTTCTACACTCTCCCTCGAAAGCCAGAACTTGTCGCCGTTTCCATTCGAACGTCATTGTAACGGTGGATTGCTTACTCGTCAACGCTTTCGTTATAATAAGCTGATAGTGCGACAAATCGATACGGGGGAATCGCGATGCGGGAATCTACGGCCACAATTCTTGTCGTGGATGACGAACAAGAGATTACCGATTTAATTTCCTTATATTTACAAAGAGAAGGCTTCGGCGTCCACGTCGCGCATAACGGCGAAGATGCGTTGCGAATAGCCGAACTGTTGCTTCCGGATCTCATCATCCTCGATGTATCTCTCGGGCGCATGGATGGCATCGAAGTATGCCAGCACCTTAGAGCCGGAGCCTGTTCCGACGTTCCGATCGTATTCCTGAGCTGCAAGAGCGAGGATATCGACATCATTCGGGGCTTGTCGGAAGGCGGGGACGACTATATTACGAAGCCGTTCAGTCCGAGTCAGCTCGTCGCGAGAGTGCAAGCCCACTTGCGCAGGCGACGCACCCGGGAGAAGAGCGCGGACGATCCGGCAATGACGATCCACTATAGCGGCATGGAAATCGATTATCGCACGTTGGAAGTTCGGCTGAACGGAGAACGGTTGAACTTATCCGTCAAAGAATTCGAACTGTTGTCCGTACTGGCCAGAGATCCTAACCGCGTTTTTCCGCTCGAGGAGCTCTACCGCCGCGTATGGCAAACCGAGAGCATGGGTGACACGCGTACGCTGATGGTACATATTAGCAACTTACGGAAGAAGCTCGAAGCCGACCCGTCCAGACCTCGCTGGATCCGCACCGTTCGCGGCTTCGGCTACCGGTTTACGCCCGACAGCCTGGCGGACGACGAGGCAAGCGAACATGCGCCTAATGAACGGAACGCATGACCATAAATCATCCGACAGACGATGAATGAAAAGGAAGTTAACACACTATGCAGATGGCACGCGATTGGCAAGACTATGAACTTCTCGATACCGGTAACGGAGAAAAGCTCGAGCGTTGGGGCGACGTCATCCTCCGCCGCCCGGACCCGCAAATTATTTGGCCGCTGACGAACGAGAACGACGCCTGGCGGAAGGCGGACGGACATTACCACCGCAGCACGAGCGGCGGCGGACAATGGACGTTCCGCAAGACGCTGCCCGAGCGTTGGAGCATTGCGTACGGTCCGTTAAGATTCCATATTAAGCCGACCAGCTTCAAACACACGGGTCTATTCCCCGAGCAAGCGGTGAACTGGAGCTGGATGATGGACAAGATCCGCTCGGCGGGACGCCCTATCCGGGTGCTTAACTTATTCGCGTACACCGGAGGCGCAACCGTCGCGGCGGCAGCCGCGGGTGCCGACGTCGTTCACGTGGATGCCGCCAAAGGCATGGTGCAATGGGCGAAGGAAAACGCCGAACTGTCCGGTCTAGCCGATGCCCCTATTCGATACATTACGGACGATGTGTTCAAATTCGTGCAGCGCGAAGAAAGACGCGGCCGCCAATACGAAGCGATCATTATGGATCCGCCGTCGTACGGTCGCGGACCTAACGGCGAAATGTGGAAGCTGGAAGAGAATTTGTTCCCTTTCCTCGAATCTTGCCTATCGATTCTGTCCGATCGCCCGTTGTTCATCTTGGTCAACTCGTATACGACGGGGCTCTCGCCTACCGTGCTTAGCAACTTGCTGCATATGTCCATCGGCCGCAAATTCGGAGGCAAGCTTGACTGCGGCGAAATCGGATTGCCGATTACGCGCAGCGGGTTGACGCTGCCTTGCGGGATTTACGGTCGATGGGAAAGCGAACATTAATAGATTTCCAAGTCGTCCGTTGGAGCGTGAGTCGTGAAGTACACCCGCAAGTTTGCTTGGACCGGCATGATGCTCTCGGCGCTGCTGATGAGCGCTTGCTCGGAAGCAACCCCAAGCCCCGCACCACCCGCTAGCGAACGGGCATCTCCTTCCGATGTATCGCCTTCGGCATCTGCGACACCGAATGCTAAGCCGGTTCCGTCGGAATCGCCAACGGAGCAAGCGAAGGAGCCGACAATCCGGGAGGCGACATTGCTAGCCGTAGGGGATATTATGGCACATTCCCCTCAGCTGCCCGCTTATTACGATCACGAGAGCAACCGGTATACGTTCGATCCGTGGTTCGATCAAGTGAAGCCGATTCTTCAGGCAGGCGACTGGGTGTTCGGCAACATCGAAACGCCGCTGGCCGGGGCAGAACTGAAATATTCGGGCTACCCGCGCTTTAACGCGCCCGCGGAGCTCGCCGACGCGATTGCCGGAGCCGGATTTCAGATCGTCTCTACGGCCAACAACCACACGATGGATCGGGGATTCCCCGGCGTCACTCGAACGCTTGCAAACGTAAGGAAAGCCGGTCTCGTTCCGGTAGGTACCGCATCCGATCCGAACGATGCAAAGCGAATTACGATCGAGGAACGGAATGGGATCCGAATGGGATTTATGGCTTACACGTACGGAACGAACGGGATTCCGATTCCGGAAGACAAGCCGTTCGCCGTCAACCTCATCGATTCAGCCGCCATGCGCGAATCGATCGCCGAGCTCAGGCGCGCGGGCGCCGATGTCGTCACCGTGTCGCTCCACTTCGGGCTCGAATATCATCGCATGCCCAGCGACGCGCAAATCGGGCTGGCGCACGAGTTAATCGCGGCTGGATCGGACATTGTGCTTGGCTCGCATCCGCACGTCGTGCAGCCTTACGAACGCGTGCATGTGCCCGCATCGGAAAGCGCAGACGGCGTAGAACGTAACGGCGTCGTCATCTACTCGATGGGTAATTTCATATCGAACCAATCCGGCGACTGGAAAGACGTCGGACTGATCTTCGGAGTCGGCGTCAAGAAGACGGAACAGCCCGACGGAACGTCAGCGACCGAAATAACGCAGGTAACGACAACGCCAACTTGGGTTCATATTCAGACGATAGCCAAACAACGCCATTATACCGTTATCCCAATGGCTCAGGCGCTTGCCGAACGCAACAATGCTACGCTCTCCCCGCAAGACTACGATAAGATGAAGCGGCTTTTAGACGGCATCAATGAGCATCTTACGCAGCCTGTCGGCACGACCAAGTAAAGCTGTGTTCCCGTACCGTGCTCAGAGCAAATCAAATAAGGGGTTGTCCCTGCAGGTTAACGTTCAACCTACCGGGACAACCCCTTTCAATATGGCGTTATATCGCCGACGATTCTATGCCGTCTTCCTTCGTCTCGTTCGCGGCTTCCGCCGCATCTCCGGCCGGTTGCTGCTTCGCGGCCGATGCCGTATCGCGCGTGCCGGCGACTTTGCCGAACAAGTACACGAGCAGCTGCCGGTTATGGCTAGATACGCGATCTAGCGATCGACCAACGATCGCGTTGCGTACTCTCACGCCCCGCTCGACCTCCGTGCGGCCTACCGCCGTCATAGTAACCCACACGATGCGCCGATCTCCCTCGTCTCTATTCCGTTCGACCAATCCGTTACGCTCCATGCGATCCAAAAGCGTCGTGATCGCCGCAGGCGTCGTCTCCAGGTGGGGCAATAAGTCCGACGGCTTCATCGGCTCGTAGGCTTGCAGCAACTCCAATACTTCCAGTTGGCCAACGGTCAGCTGAGGCGCTAACTCCTCTTCCATCTGCGTATTCCAATCCTTCGTGAGCTTTGACCAGCTTTTCACAAAATCCGCCGCATTTTCCATGGGTACGCCCCTTTCATCCCGAACATTGCCTCTCTTTTTATTATACGCAGGGGCCATGTCGAAAGATAGATTAACGCGATTAAATATTTCCGACAACGTCCTCCATGTTCGCGAACGCTACGACAATTCGTGACATATGCTAATAGGAGAATGTGGAGAAACGCGTAGGATAAGCAGGGAGGCTTGTAAGATGTCTTCTATGGATGAGAGGATCAAAATGATTGGAAGCATGGCGCAAAACGCAGGGTTAATAGAAGACCCACAGTGGCTCGACCGGCTCGGGGAGCCGGTGCCGCTATGGGTCGTGTTGGATTTGCTATTGCGATGGATCGATCGGAGCGAGCCGGGAAACGGCCCTTACGATTAATCGTTCGCCGTCTTCAGCGCCGATAACGGTTTCCTGAACGTATCGACGAGCGCATCGCCTCGTTCTATCGCCGTCATCTGCTTGCCTTGCCCCCTGCGATCGTCGATCGGCGTTCCTTCCGAGGAAAACTCCGACAACGTCCCGCTAGCGGACAGCGTAAGCAGCATGGCGGCTTCTTTGACAAGGAAGCCCGCGATCAGCTTCGTGCCGTTCGGCTTCACGCGCTTGCCTTCCTTGAACTCGAACGTCTGGATGCCTTTGCCTCCGCGTCCTTGGATCGGATAATCGAGCAGCAGCGAGCGTTTGGCATAACCGTGGTCGGAGATGACGAGAACTTCGCCTTCGTCGCCGGTCACTTGGAACGCATCGGCGAGCGCATCGTTCTCTTTCAAGAGGATGCCTCTTACGCCGCCCGCGACTTTGCCTTGCAGGCTTACGTCCGATTCGCTGAAGCGAATGCTCATGCCTTGCTCCGTAACGAGAAGCAGATCGGCCGGCTCGTCCGAGCGGAATACCCGTATGATCTCGTCTCCGTCGGCGACTTTGCAGGCCGCGATCGCCATATTGCGCGTCGTCGCATACTCGATGAGCGACGTGCGTTTCACTTGGCCTCGTCTCGTTACGAAGACGAGTACAGGTCCTCCCTGATCGCCCGTGGAATCGCCTTCCGCCGCCGTCGATGCCGTCTGCGTCAATTCCGCCGTTTTCGCCGTAATGACGCCGACGATGCGGTCGTCTTTCGCGAGTCCGGGCAGCAGATTGACGATGGCCGTACCGGTATCCTTCCACTTGAACTCCGGAATTTGATGCACCGGCAACAAGTAATATTGTCCCTTTTGCGTGAAGATCAAGAGCGGATCCAGCGTGCTTACGCCAAGGCTGTAGCGGATGACGTCGCCTTCCTTGACACCGGCGCTGTCCATCTCCCCGCCCGAACGCGTGAACGATAGCAAGCTCGTCCGCTTCGCGTACCCTTCGCGGCTTAACGTTACAATGACGTCTTCCGCAGGCACAGTCACTTCGAGGTTCACTTTTATTTCTTCGACTTCGCCCTTGATGAGCGAGCGGCGATCGATGCCGAACTTGTCGCGGATTTCCGTCAGCTCGTCTTTAATGACGCCGAGCAGCTTGCGCGGGCTTTCCAAGATCGCGCGAAGCTGCGCGATCTTCTTCAGCATGTCGCCGTGCTCTTTCTCTAGCTGCGTAATCTCGAGATTCGTAAGCCGGTACAGTTGGAGCGTCAGGATCGCGTCCGCTTGGCGCTCGGAGAAGCCGTATTGCGCGACCAAGTTGTTTTGCGCGTCTTGGCGGTTTTTCGAAGCCTTGATCGTCTCGATTACTTGGTCGAGAATGTTAAGCGCTTTGACCAGACCTTCCAACACGTGCGCGCGGTCTTCCGCCTTTTCCAAGTCGTATTGGGTACGGTGCGTCACGACTTCCTTCTGGTGCTCGATGTACGCGTCCAGCATAGCTTTGATACCGAGCTGCTGCGGCGCCTTGTTGACGATCGCGACCATGTTGAAGTTATAAGTCGTCTGCAGGTCGGTTTTCTTCAGCAAAAACGCCAGAATGCCTTCCGCGTCGGCGTCCTTCTTCAGCTCGACGACGATGCGCAGACCGTTGCGGCCGCTCTCGTCGCGTACTTCGGCGATCCCTTCGACCTTCTTCTCCATCCGAAGGTTATCGATCGCGTTAACGAGCTTCGACTTTACGACCTGGTACGGAATTTCCGTTACTACGATTTGTTGCTTGCCGCCCCGCAAATCTTCGATCGCCGTCTTCGAGCGCAAATAGATTCGGCCTTTGCCGGTTTCGTAAGCTTCCCGGATGCCGTCCTCGCCCATAATGAGCCCGCCCGTCGGAAAATCGGGTCCGCGGACGATCGTCATCAGCTCGGCGACCGTAATGTCGGGCTTATTCATGATGGCGATGCAAGCGTCGATCACTTCGCGCAAGTTGTGCGTCGGAATTTCCGTCGCGAATCCGGACGAAATGCCGCTTACGCCGTTAACGAGCAAGTTCGGATAACGCGCGGGAAGCACGACCGGTTCCTTGGTCGTGTTGTCGAAGTTATCTTTGAACAGTACGGTGCGTTTCTCGATATCGCGCAGCAGCTCCATGGCGATCCAGGACAGCCGCGCCTCCGTATACCGCATAGCCGCAGCCGGATCATCGTCCATCGAGCCCCAGTTGCCGTGGCCGTCGACGAGCATGTGCGCCATTTTCCACGGCTGAGCCATCCGTACCATGCCCTCATAGATCGAGGAGTCGCCATGCGGATGGTAATTGCCCATAACGTCGCCGACCGTCTTCGCCGATTTGCGGTAGCCTTTGTCCGGCGTGTTGCCGGAGTCGTACATCGCGTACAGGATGCGCCGTTGAACGGGCTTCAATCCATCGCGTACGTCGGGAATGGCGCGGTCTTGAATAATATATTTAGAATAGCGTCCGAAGCGGTCGCCGACGACCTCCTCGAGGAACGCGGGCAAAAAGTTTTCTAGCAGACTCACTGACCTTCCCCCTCAACTTTACGGAATTTGAAATCGCTTGATTCGGCTCGAAGGCGTGTAGGAGTTAAATGTCCATGGAGAGCGGAGCGGCCGCCTTTTGAGTCAAGTTGCTACACCTGCCTAATCATTCGAAGCAACTTGACGAAAACAGCGGCGGAATGGATATTTAAACTCCGAAGCGCCATACGACGCCGAATCCACTATTCTTCAAATTCTGTAAAATCTACATTTTCGATGATCCAACGCTTGCGAGGGTCGACCTTGTCGCCCATTAGCGTCGTTACGCGGCGCTCCGCCTTGGCGGCGTCCTCGATTTGCACTTGCAGGAACGTGCGCGTCTCCGGATTCATCGTCGTATCCCACAGCTGGTCGGGATTCATCTCGCCGAGTCCTTTATAACGCTGCAGCTCCGCGTTTTTGCCGAACTCCTTCAAATAGTTGCTCAGCTGTTCGTCCGTCCACGCATACCTTATCGTTTCCAGCTTGCCCGATTTGCGGGTAATTTTATAAAGCGGCGGTTGGGCGATGAACACTTTGCCCGCGTCGATCAGCGGCTTCATGTACCGGTAGAAGAAAGTAAGCAGCAGCACCTGAATGTGCGCGCCGTCCGTATCCGCGTCGGTCATGATGACGATTTTGGCGTAGTTGCATTCCTCGACGTCGAACTCCGAACCGATGCCCGCGCCGATGGCGGCGATGATCGCTTTGTACTCGTCGTTCTTCAAAATGTCGAGCAGCTTCGCCTTCTCCGGATTCATCGGCTTGCCCTTCAGCGGCAAAATCGCTTGGAACTTCGAATCGCGGCCTTGCTTAGCCGATCCGCCGGCAGAATCGCCTTCGACGATGAACAGCTCGTTGCGGGTATGATCCTTCGATTGCGCCGGCGACAGCTTGCCGCCGAGACTCGCGCTCTCGCTCTTCTTCTTGCCGCTGCGGATTTCCTCGCGCGCTTTGCGGGCCGCTTCGCGGGCTTTGGACGCTTGTACAGATTTGCGGATGAGTTGACCGCCGACTTGCGGGTTCTCCTCCAGGAATACGGCCATCTTCTCTGCGACGATCGCGTCGACGACGCTGCGCGCGGAGGCGCTGCCGAGCTGGTCCTTCGTCTGGCCGACGAATTCGACTTCCGACATCTTAATATTGATGACGGCCATGAGCCCTTCGCGAAGATCGTTTCCCTCTAGGTTTTTGTCTTTCTCCTTGAGCTGTCCGATCTTCCTCGCGTACTCGTTCAAAACGCGCGTATACGCCGTCTTGAAGCCGGTTTCATGCGTACCGCCGCCACGGGTCGGAATCGAGTTGACGAACGAGGCTAACGTCTCCGTATAGCCGTCGTTATATTGGAGCGCGATCTCTACCTCGATATCGTCCTTCTCCGACATAAAGTGGATGACGTCGTGAAGCACCGTCTTCTCCTCGTTCAAAAACTGGACGAATTGACGCGCGCCGCCGTCGTAATGGAACGTGTCTTCTTTGCCGGAACGCTCGTCCTTCAAAATCACCTTGAGACCCGAGTTCAGGAAGGCGATCTCCTGCAACCGCTCCGAGAGCGTGTCATAGCTCATGCTAATATGGCCGTGGAATACTTTCACGTCCGGCTTGAACGTCACCTTCGTGCCGGTCCGGTTCGTATTGCCGATGACCTGCAAGCCGCCGACCGTCTCGCCGACGTGTTCTTTACCGTTAGCGTCGACCCACGTCTCAAAACGCATCTTGTGGATTTTGCCTTCGCGGTAAATTTCGACTTCCAGCCACTCCGACAGCGCGTTCGTCACGGATGCGCCGACCCCGTGCAAGCCGCCTGATTTCTTGTATCCCCCGCCGCCGAATTTACCGCCCGCGTGCAGCATCGTGAAGACGACCTGCGGCGTCGGAATGCCGGCTTTGTGCATGCCGGTCGGGATGCCCCGCCCGTTATCCTGAACGGTAACGGAATTATCTTTATGTACGGTTACGTCGATCTTGGAACAGTATTTGCCGAGATGCTCGTCCACCGCGTTGTCGACGATTTCCCAGAGCAAGTGATGCAAACCGGACGACGTCGTGCTACCGATGTACATCCCCGGTCTTTTGCGGACTGCGGTCAAGCCTTCGAGCACTTGAATGTCGTCTGCGCCGTATCCGCTGTCTGCCGTACTGGCAGTAGCCGTGAACAGGTCCAATTGATCCGTCAAGGATGATCCCCCTTGCTAGTCTGAAGCGTCCGTCTCGCGGACGCGTTACCGTATCATTCTAATTCATAAAGATACTAATGTTCAATAAGTCCGTACAGCCAACTTCCGAGTCACGGTTTATTCTACCACAGAAGATAGGATGCGATAGACGAAAATGTCGAATGGACGCGTAACGAAGGTTAAATCAGGAAATCCCCTCCCGCGGACGGAAGAGGATTTCGATCGTGCGGATCGCGCGAATCGTGCGGCCACGCCTCAATTCAACACGTCTTGCCTCGTAAAAACGAAGAAAGATACGAAAAGCGCGGCCATCCCCCATATCCCGAGCACCGCAAGCGAAAACCCGAGCGTCATCCCTTCGATCGGCGGCGGCGTTCCGCGCAAGTACGCGCTGATCTCCAGATTTACGTTAAATAAATATTTGGCGTTCGTCCACGACGAGGCCATCGCGGATAAAATCGTCCCCGCTATTATCGTCGCCATCATCGTGACGAAGCTCGCGGCCGTGCTGCGCACGAGGACGGATACCATCAACGCGATTATCGATACGATCATCGCCGAAAACCAGATAAGCCCGGCTTGCATGAGCACGTAGACGCCCTGCGTAACCGCGTGAACGTTGGAAGTGTCCACGTCCGCGCCGTTAACCTTGAAGCCGACGAATACGGGCTCCTCCCATCCGGAATAGCCGAATAGCAATCCCGAGATCAAGTAACTGAGCGTGATCGTCGTAACGATGATGAGAGATACGTACAACGACAGCGTCAACAGCTTGGACAATAGAATCCGCCATCGTCGCACCGGTCTCGTAAGCAGCATCTTGATCGTGCCGGAGGAGCGTTCCGAGGACACGAGGTCGGAAGCGATCGCCAGCACCATCAGCGGGATGAACAGGTTAACTGCGTTATCCATGAACGTCTTCGTGAACGTTACGCCGTTAGGCGTCTGCGGATTGACGTCGTGGTCGAGATAATATTGCAGCTGTTGCACTAGCGCTCGCCGCCACTTCTTCCATTCCTCCGGAATCCGGTCGCTGCTTAACGCCCGCGTATTGTCGGATATGCGGCTTTGCAGCTCGGCGCGCCAATCCTCCTTGTATTTGCTGGCGCTATTTTGGGAAATTTTCATTTGCGCGTACACGAAAACCGGGATGAGGATTAGCAGAATAAGGACGATGACGGCAAACCGTTTCTTTTTCCACACTTTGAGCGTCTCGTTCTGCACGAGCGCAAGCATGTTACCCAATCGTCTCACCCTCCGTCAGCTTCAGGAATAACTCCTCTAGCGAAGGCGCGACGCGCTGTACCGCGCGAACGCCGATTCCCGCGGCTACCAGCTTGCCCACCCATTCAGGGACGAGTTCCTCGTCCATAACGGTCACGATCGCTTCCCGCCACGTGCTTTGAAGCGATTCGTCGATCCGATGCTCGTCGTCCGCAACGACGCGAATGTCCGGCTGCTTGGCGAACAACTCGCGCGCTTCCGCCGGCTTGTCGACTTGCCACACCGTATACGCGCCCGCTTGAGACACCAGCTCGTCCACTTCGCCGACCGCAATGACTTCGCCATGAGCGATTATCGCGACTCTGTCGCACATCAGCTGAATTTCGCTAAGCAAATGGCTCGAGATGAATAAGCTCATTCCCGTTGCGGAGAGCATGCGGATAAACTCCCTGAGCTCTTTGATTCCTTTCGGATCAAGACCGTTCGTAGGTTCGTCGAGAATAAGCAGCTTCGGTTTGCACAAGAGCGCTTGGGCGATGCCGAGCCTCTGGCGCATGCCGAGCGAGTACGTCTTTACTTTATCGTGGATGCGTTGATCGAGTCCGACGATGGCCACGACTTCGGCGATTCTCTCTCGCGAGATGCCGGACTGCATGCGAGCGAATTGCTCCAGGTTTTCCCATCCGGTCATGAACGTGTACATTTCCGGATTTTCGACGATGCAGCCGATATGGGAAAGCGCGCGTTCGGGATGATCGCCGATATCGTCTCCGCAGATCAAGATGCGGCCTTCCGTCGGCTTAACGAGATCGACGAGCATGCGGATCGTCGTCGTTTTGCCCGAGCCGTTCGGTCCTAGAAATCCGAAAATTTCTCCCGCGAATACGTCGAACGATACATTGCGGATAATCGGTTTGCGGCCGATGTTCTTCTTTAAGCCCTGAACGGACAATACGATGTCCCTGGCCGTCGGCGTTGTTGCGGTCGCGGTCATTGTGCCCTCTCCTCCCCTAACGAGTCTAATTCAACGCTTGCACGATTCGTTCCGCTATACGGTCATAACCTTCCGCATTCGGGTGAAAATGGTCTCCCGACAAGTAGCGCTTAATGTTCGTCTCGAATAAATCGTACGTCGGGACGACCGTCGCGTTACCGTCGGCTTCAGCAAGCGCGTACGCGGCGGCGTTCCACTTCGCGACGATTCCGCTGCCGCTGCGCATCTCCGGCAAGTCGTAGAACGGATTGTATAAGCCGACGTACACGATGCGGGCGTTAGCGTTAAGCGACCTAAGCTTCTTGAACAAGGCTTCGAGTCTCGGAGTCGCCTCCGGCAAACGCGCCTCCAAAAGCTCGGGCGAGACGTCGCCGCCCTCGGCGATCGATCCGCCCTCCTGCGCGATTTGGAACAGATCGTTGCCGCCGATCGTGAGCAACACGATATCGGCTTTGCCGATCGCGTATTTGACGCCGCTTTGCTCGAAGCTTGCTAGCAATTGCTTCGTCTGCGACCCGTTGACCGCCAAATTGTTCACGAGCGTAACGGGTTTGTTCAGCGTATCCGCCAACCGATCCGTGACCCGTTTGACGTAGCCTTGGCCGGTCGTATCGCCGACGCCGTACGTCAGCGAGTCTCCGAGCGACGTAACGAATAGCTCGGGCTTGTCCGCCCAAGCGCCGCCCGTTGCCGTAGATGCTTCCGGCGACTCCGGAATCGCGAGCCCGTCTTGCGGAAACCACGTATCTCTGAGCGCCCAACCGAACCCGACAAGCAGCGCGCATAGGCACGCCAGCGTCGTCAGCCCTAACGCTCGCCATAACCAGTTACCCGATTTCATCCGCTTCTCCCCTTACGCGTCCAAACGCTCGGCTCGCCTGATTTTCCGATATTATCCTTCTCATCTACACGATAACGGTTCTCGCGCGGTTTTTCAAATCAAGCAAAAACGCCCGAAAGCGATGACTCGCTTCCAGGCGTTCGTAGCAAACGCGCTTACGCAGATAAATATCTGTACTGCGCCTCGACCAAACTCCGGTAGTGGCCCGGGCGCTTCATCAGCTCGTCGTGGTTGCCTTGATCGACGATGACGCCGTGATCGAGCACGACGATCATATCCGCATGCCGGATCGTGGAGAGCCGGTGGGCGACGATAAAGGAAGTACGTTCTTCAAGCAGCGTCCCTAGCGCTTCTTGGATGCGAAGCTCGGTCTCGGTGTCGATGCTTGCCGTCGCTTCGTCCAGCACGAGAATACGCGGGTTCGCGAGGAGCGCCCGCGCGAACGATAGCAGTTGCCTTTGTCCGACGGATAAGGCGTTGCCTCTCTCCTGCACTTCCGTATCGTATCCGTCGGGCAAATTCGCGATGAAATCGTGCGCTCTGACCGAACGGGCCGCCGCCTCGACTTCCGCGTCCGTGGCGCCTGGGCGTCCGTACCGGATATTGTCCCGAATCGTGCCGGAGAAGATGAACGTATCTTGCAGCACGATGCCGATTTGCGAGCGCAAGCTCTCGATCGTTACGTCGCGTACGTCGATGCCGTCCAGCAGCACGCGGCCTTCCACCGTATCGTAAAACCGACATAACAGGTTAACGATCGTGCTTTTTCCTGAGCCGGTATGCCCGACCAGTGCGACCGACATGCCGGGCTTCACGTCCAAGTTAATGCCTTTGAGCGCCGGACGGTCGGTTTCGTATCCGAACGTGACGTTATCCAATCTCACCCGGCCTTCAAGCTCGGTTAGCCGAGTCGCGTCTTCCTTCTCCGGAACGGCCGGCTTCTCGTCCATGAACTCGAAGATGCGTTCCGCCGAGGACATCGAGATAAGCAATTGGGAGTACATCATGCCCAGGCGCGTGATCGGCTCCCAGAAGCTGCCGACGTAAGTAATGAAAGCGACGAGCACGCCGACCGTCATCGCATCGGATTTAATCAAATACGTACCGTACAACAACAGCACGAGCGTTCCGATCGCCGACGTCACCTCGATAACCGGTCCGAACAATTGGTTGAACGCCGAGGCGCGGTTCCAAGAGCGAATGTTGCTGGAGTTCATCCCGTCGAAGTATCCGATGTTTTCGCGCTCTTGCGCGAACGCCTGCGTGACCCGAATCCCTTGAATGCTCTCGTTCAGATGCGCGTTAATGCGGGATTGCTTGATCCGGACGACTTGCCAAGCATGGCGGATCGTGCGCCGCAGCTTCGAGGAGACGAGGAACATGATCGGCACCGTAATCATTACGGCAAGACCGAGCTTAGGTTCTAAGAAGAGCAAAATAATCGTAATCCCGATTAATTGAATAATATCGATAACCGTATTTATGACGCCGTTCGTGAATACGTCCTGCAGCGAGTTAACGTCGTTGGTCACCCGCACGAGGACGGAGCCGGCCGGACGTTTATCGAAGAAACGGAACGATAGCGATTGAATATGCTTGAACAGCGCCGCCCGCAGGTCGAAAATAACTTTTTGCCCGATTTCGTTCGTCTTTTGAATCGTATACCGCTGTGCCCACCATCGCATTCCGTACATGGCGAGCATCGCGACAACGAGAATGACGAGCAAGCTCGTGCTGCCTTCTCCGTTCTCCGGCTGGATCGCTTGATCGATCGCCTTATACGTCAGAAACGGGATCGCCAGGCGCGAAAGCATGCCGAACACCGTCATGACGAACGTTACGCTAATGACTTCTTTCCGATAGGGACGCACGAAAGCGAACAGTCTGCCGATCTGCTTCCAGTTAAAAGGCGTTTCGATCGTGTCGTCGTCTTGATAGACGAATTGGCGACTCATCCCGTCACCCGCCTTTCCATGCCGCTAGCTTGCGCATCCTGCTCCGCGCCCAGCTCTTCCGGACGATCCGCGTATTGAATCCGGTACGTCTCCCGGTACAAGCCCGGTTGTCTGATCAGTTTATCGTGGACGCCGCGCTGTACGATTCTTCCGCGATCGAGCACGATGACTTCATCGGCATGCCGCAAAGACGAAATCCGGTGAGCGATGACGAACACGGTGCGTCCGGTCATCACTTGGCGAATCGATTGCTGGATGAGATGCTCGGTTTCCATGTCGAGCGCGCTCGTCGCGTCGTCTAGGATAAGCACCTTCGGCTTGCGCAGCAGCGCGCGGGCGATCGCGATCCGTTGTTTTTGTCCGCCCGATAAGCCCATGCCCCGTTCTCCGACGATCGTCTCGTAGCCGAGCGGCAATTCGCGGATAAACCCGTCCGCTTGCGCCAATCTCGCCGCCTCCTCGATCTCTTCCATCGAAGCGTCGGGAATGCCGTAGCTTATATTTTCTTTGATCGTCGTCGAGAAAAGGAACGATTCTTGGAAGACGATCGCAATATGGCGGCGCAAGCTTTCAAGCTCGATATGGCGCACGTCGACGCCGTCGATCGTTATCGCCCCTTCGCCTACGTCGTAGGCCCGCAGCAGCAGCGAGACGGCGCTCGTCTTGCCCGAGCCGGTCCCTCCGAGCATGCCGACCACCGAGCCCGGCGGTACGTCGAGCTGGAAGCCGATCAACGCGGACGGCTGATTGTTCCGGTTCGCGTACCGGAAGCTGACGTCGTCGTAACGGATATGTCCTTTGATCGCTTCCTCTTCCAGCACGAGCGCATGATCCGCGTTTTTGATCGATACGTGTTGGTTTAACAGCTCCAGCAGCCGCTCGCCCGACGCCTTCGATTGCGTGTAGTTGTTGATTTGGAAGCCGAGTCCCCAGAGAGGCGCGACTACCATGCCCAGCATACCGTTCAACGCGACCAGCTCTCCGAGCGTCAAGCTGCCTTGGATAACCCGCCAGCCGCCGGCCAGCAACAAGATCGCCACGCTTAAGTTAGCGATAAACTCGATGAGCGGAAAATATTTAGCCCAGACGCGCGCGAGTCCAAGATGATTGTCCCGATAGTCTTCGTTGCCTTTCGCGAACTTCTTCAGCTCGAACGGCTCCCGCGCGAACGACTTAACCGTTCTGACGCCGGTAATATTCTCTTGCACGCTGACCGTCAGCCGGCTGACCGCAGCGCGGATCGAACGGAATACGGGGTGAATGTTTTGCTCGAAGCGGATGGCGATGAAGCCGATGACCGGCACCGTCACCATGACCATGAGCGTAAGCTTCCAATCGACGAAGAACATCATCGCGAATCCGAACAGCAGGAGGAAAAACGTATTCAATAGCTGAGCCAACCCGAACCCGATAAAGTTGCGGATCCCTTCGATATCGGCGGTTAGCCGGGACATCAGGTCTCCCGTTCTCGCGGAATCGTAATACGTGAACGATAATTGCTGAAGCTTCTCGTAGCTACTGTTGCGCAATCGGTAGGCGAGCCTGTTGCCTACGCGCGAGCCGCTGAAACCGTGTACATATTGAAAGCAGGCTTTTACGACGATAATGCCGACCGCGCCGAATGCCAATCCGGTTACGCCGCCGTATTTGCCGGGAATAATCATGTCGTCGATCAAAGTTTTGAGTAGAAGAGGATATACCAAGCCTAATGCCGTTGCGATCGCGAGCCCGATGACTGACCCGAGCAGGAATCGTTTGTCTTGCCAAAAGAACCTTTTCAAAGCGCGAAAAACGTCCAAGAAAATCCTCCTCTCGTGGGTTACCTCGGCAGTTTAACGCATTAAAAACCGATCGGCAATCTCGTTAAAAGCCGTTATACACTTCTAAGTTCGTCGTAGCCGCCATCATTTCGCCATATTCTCCCGATAACGCCATAATGATCGGAAATCTTACCCAATATCAAGAGGTTCTATAGTAAACGAGAGCATTTTGCCGTATTTATGAGCAAAGGCCCCCTTTCATCGCCGATGGCGATAAAAGAAGGCCCAATATTCACCCTATTGCCGCAATGCGCGCCACTGCGTTAACACGTCGGAGAGCACAAGTTCTTCCCCCGGTTCGCGAAGCGTCTGGCTTAAGCTGGACGCGAACGCCGCCAACTGGGCGGCTAACCCGCGGGATGCCGTACGAAGCGCTTCATACAGCGTATCGGACGCCGTAGCTTCCCATTGCGTTTTCAATTCTGCGAACTGCCGATCGATTTCTTGGAACAGCTGCTCGAGCAATTCGTCTCTAAGCGCGGATTTTCCGTCATTCTCGAAAAATTGCTTCGGCGAGCGGAAGGCGTTCCATAGCTTTTTGCCGTCCGCGTGCGGTCCGTTCGAAAACGGTTCGAACAACGGCAGCTCCAAGACCGCGCGCGACATCGGCTCTGGCGTGAACCCTTCGGCGGCCATGCCGCCTTCCTCCGACTTCTTCTGGATGACGCCTTCGATAATGTTGTTCAGCGTGCCTTCGAGCCGGAGTCCGGCGGAACGCAGCTCTTGGAGCAAGTCGTCGCCGATCGCCCGCTGAAGGTCGCCGTAGCACGCGAGCATCAGCTTTTTCAAATCGCGCCCGTCGTCTTGCAGCACGGAAGGATGGAACGCCGATTGGAAATGAGCGTTAAACCGGAACCGCACGCGCTGGCGCAAATGGTACAGTTGCTCTCCCGCTTCCTGCAATAGCGGCTGCACGGCCGCAGGCGGCAGCATCGCCTCGCCTTGCGCGAGCCAAGACTGCGCCTCTTGCTGCAGTCTTAGCGCCTTGGCGTCGCGTGTGGCGGCGTCGGCGTTCGCGTTGGCGAGCCAACTGTCCAGCAGCTTGCCCGTCCGCTCGAGCTCCTTGCGGGCGGCGGCAAGCGCCAGACCGCCGAGCTCCTGCTCGGAGAACGCTTGGAAAGCTTGCTCGAACGCGGTTATACCGGCGCTTGTTAGCGCTTCGCGGTCCCCGCGCTGTTTCGCTTCGATGCCGGCCAAGCTCGATACCGGGAACAATCTCGGGTTGCGGATGCCGTGCTTCGATAATTGCGTACCGACGTGATTGCACACCGAATCGAGCTCCTCACTCGATGATGCCAAGTCCGAGGCATTGATAACGAAAAACATTTTATCGAGTTCGAATACGTCCTTCACGCTGCCCAGTTGATTCAAAAACTCGCGGTCGGCTTCGGTGAAAGCATGGTTGTAATAAGTGACGAACAAGACGGCGTCGGCGTTCTTAATGTACTGGAACGCTACGCCCGTATGGCGGGCGTTGATCGAATCCGCCCCCGGCGTATCGACGAGCACGGCGCCGCTTCTCGTAAGCGGGGAATCGATGTACAGATCGATTTCCGATACGTAGCACGCCGCCTGCTCCGCCGCCGCGTATTTGCGGTACGTTGGCTCGTCGACGACGAAATCGGTGCCCAGCAGCTTGCCGTACTCGGACCACCCGCTCTCCGCGGCGTTCAAGAACGCCAAATGCGGACGGCCGCGAGGATGCAGCTCGTCGGCGGAAATGCGCACCTTTAAGGCGAGCATGCGCTCGATGTTATCGCCGGCGTCGTTCAGCTCCGATTTATCGATGCCGATTCGCTTCAGCGACAGCTTAACGTCCTCGGCGAACGCTTCCTTGGACTTCATCGTAATGCGCGCCGTGCCTGCGACGTCGCCATCTGCCGGAGCTAGAATGCGATTGATCGCCGACGTGGTCGGGTTCGGCGACACGGGAAGCACCGGTTTGCCGACGAGAACGTTGGCGAACGAAGATTTGCCTGCGCTGAACGCGCCGAACAGCGCGATCGTGAACCGCTTGTCGCGGAACCGCTCGGCTTTGGCCGCGAGACTGTCCGCCATGCCGCTGAGCGCCGGCTGCCGGCGCAACTGAGCCGCGGCACGCTCCAGCAGCTCGGCCGCGCCTTGCGGGTCGCCGGCGCGTTGAGAAGTCGATTCTGAAGCCACTTCAGCCGGATCGCTATTCGACTCGCTTGCTGCCTTGTTCCCCTCGGCATGCGCGAGCCCATTTTGCATCGTTCCTTTTACTTGAGCAGATTCGGCAAGCTTCTCGATACATTCCGGCTTTACCGCAGGCGGGACAGGCAAATCGATCGCTCCGTCCGCATGCCGAGCAGGCAACTCGGACAGCAAGCGACGTTCTTCCTCGCGCGCGGCTTCCTCCAGCTTCTCGATGTCCGCGGCCGCGGCATCTTGTCGGTCGAGCTCCGACAACCGTTGCCGGATCGAAGCGATCAATGCTTCGCGTTCGACTTTTCTGCCCGCCTCCAAATCGTCGAATACGAGCATAGCCGCTTTCCGGTACACGGATTTCAATTCCGTGCTTATTTCCGCCGCATAATGGAGCGTCGCTTGGCCGTCCGCGCCTGCGCCCGGCTTGACGAGCGATTTGATCCAATCGGCGGTTACGGGAAGTAGAACGGCGTCGAGCGACTGTTCCAGCTGCACGCCTTCGATTCCGGCATCTTTGGCTACTTGCCTAAGCATGTCGCGCACGTGTCCGGCAAGATGGGCGGCGATTTGTCCGTTGAAGTCGTCCGCAAGCAGCGTCAATCTACGATTTCGCTCCGCATCGGTCTTTGCTGCGCCAGCTAACCACCCCGCTTTAAATCCGGGTTGCATCGCCTCAAGCACATGCTGCGCTTTTTCCCGGGTTTCCGCAGGCGTCAAGTTCGCGTTGCCTAGCAGCCGGTCGAGCTCCTTGCGCATCGCTTCCCTGCTGCGATCCCCGGCATGCTTGGCATCCTCGAGCTGCGCGTTGAACTGCGCCTTAGCCTGCTCTCGCTCCGAATCGGACGCTTCTCCTACGTGCTGCTGCAGCCGCTCTCTGTCTTCCCGGCTGTTCGCGCGCAGCGTCTCTTTGAATTGCTCCGCGAGATAGATAGCGGAACGCTCCGCGCTGCGTAGCATGAGCGGAGTCGCGAGCGGCTGCAAGTCGCATAGAAGCTTTAGCAGCTCTTCCCACTGCGACAGCGGGTGGTTCTTCTCTCTTAAGGAAAGGAATAGCAAACCCGCAGGCTCGATATCCCATTGCTTGAGCGCCTGCCGCAAGCTGGACTCGAATTCCGCGAACGTCAGCTGATCTTCGCGATGCTTGTCGATCTGGTTAACGATGACGTAGGTCGGCTTGCCCCATCTGGCCAAGCTGCGCAGGAAGCGGAAGTTCACTTCGGATTGCACGTGGTTATAATCCGTCACGTAGAACACGACGTCGGCCAGATGCAACGCCGATTCGGTCGCCGCGCGATGCGAGCCGTCCGTCGAATCGACGCCCGGCGTATCGACGAGCGCCATTTGCCCGCCTAGCAGCGGAATCGGGTAAGAGACGCGAATCGTCGATACGCCTTCGCCGTCTACCGCGTAACTATGAAGCTCTTCGACGCCGATGCGCCGCGCTTCGTGCACTTGCCCGGCCGCATCCTGGAAGATCGTCTCGGCGTAAGGTTCGCCGTTAACGATCGTAACTACGTTCGCGCTTGTCGGAATCGGCGACGATGGGAGCAGCTCCGCCCCGCACAGCGCGTTCACGAGCGTCGATTTCCCCGCCGAGAAGTGGCCGCAGAACGCAAAGGTCATTCGTCCGCTGCCGAGCTTCTCGCTTAACTCGCGGTATTTGTCGGCTTGGATGGCGTCTCCTTTCGTTTTCGTTTGTCCGGCCATGCGCACGAGCGCTTCCCGATAACTAGCCAGGCTGGCTCCATGCTCGTTCGTTATGGGGATAGGAGCTCTTGCTTCTATGTTGCTGTTCACTTGGTTACGCTCCTCTTCTTGGTCGCCGGCTTCATGCGGGCTTTCCCTTCCTTGCAATGCATGACTAGCGGACAAACTTCGCATTTCGGATTTTGCGCCTTGCAGTGGTAACGTCCGAAGAAAATAAGCCGGTGATGCGTAATCGTCCACTCGTCCTGCGGCACTTTACGCATCAACTTCTTCTCTACTTCTAGCACCGAATCGTCCGGCAATGCGATACCCAGACGCTTAGAGACGCGCTCGACGTGCGTATCGACCGCTATCGCGGGAACGTCGAACGCATTGGACATGACGACATTGGCCGTCTTCCGTCCGACGCCCGGCAATTCGGTCAGCAAGCTATGCTCGCGCGGAATTTCTCCGCCGTGCTTATCGATGACGAGCTTGCATAGCTTCTGTATGTGTGCCGCCTTATTACGGAACAATCCGATTCGGCGGATATCGTTCTCTAGTTCTTCTAGCGGTACGCTCAAGTAGTCTTCGGGCTTACGGTATTTGCGAAATAAATCGACCGTAACCTTATTCACCGTCTCGTCCGTGCATTGCGCGGATAACAGTACCGCGATCGTGAGCTCGAACGGATTGCTATGGTTAAGCTCGCATCTCGCATCCGGGAACATCTCGGCTATCGTATCCAACGTCTGCCGTATCGTCTTCGCGTTCATGGTTTCTCCTCATCCTAACAAAGTCATAACTCAGTGTACCGAAAGATGACCGACCCGGCAATAGTTTGCCGCGCGCGAAGAAGGGCCGCCTCGCGGCAGCCCTTCTCTTCTAGCTATCGTTTTATTTGGCAATCTCGACTACTTTGCCCCTGAGCACGTACAACGTGATCGCGTCGCCGTCTTTCAAAGCGGTGATGCTGATCGTCGTCGCGCCTTGATGAACGTACGCCGTAGGAGAAATCGTAAAGTAGTTTTTGTCGCCCATAGTGACGTTCTTCACATAAAACACTTTAGTAATCGCGTCGACCTTCCAGAACGTACGATTCACGACGGTCGCAAGCTCGATGACAGCACGGTCGTTCTCGTCCTTGCTGATTTCGATCAGATCGCCCGGCTGAATGACCGCCATCGATGCGAGCGTCACGTTATCGCGCTTCACTAGCGGGGATGCACCTACCGTCTTCGTTACGGCTTCGCCGGTCGAAGACGTGTACGTAATGCTGCCTAGAGAAGAGTTGACCGATACGACTTTACCGGAGACGACGGCAACCGCGCGAATAGCGACCGGCGTATTGCCTTGCATTTTCACGTTGACGAGCGAACCCGCCGCAAGCGAACCTAGCGTGATCGCCGTGCCGCTATCGTCTTGAATAGTAAAGTCGGAATTTAGCGTATACGTCTCGTTCGTCGTGCTTCCCGGAATTTTCAACGTAATTTTCTTCAAAGTGCTATCCGTGGAAACGACTTCGAATTGCGCGTTTTTGTAAACGAGTACGCTGCCGACTTGATCTTGCATCGCATTCATTAGAATCGTAACGCGATCGCCTGCTTTCACGTCCGCGGTCGTCTCGCTGTTCATGCCGTAAATTTCGACTAGCGGCGACGTATACGGAAACGAGATGCTGCCGCCGGTTTCCAGCGCTAGCTTCAAAGTTTTGGTAACCGCGTTGTTCTCGGTTACGGTGCCCGTATACTTCGACACGACGGATACATAGATCGCGTTCGTACCGCTAAAGCCGACCGTTAGTCTTTTCCCCTTCACGGAAATATAAGGAATCGCCGCTTCCAGCGTCACTTTCGTTCCGTTAAGATCGAATCTCGTTCCCGCGTTAATGTCCAAGTTGTATTTCACGCCGGCCGTGTCATAGACAATGAGTGTCTTCTCGGAAGCGACATAGCTTCCGATCGTCGCGCCGACGAGCGTCGTTACGGAGCGATTCGTGACCGTGATCAACGTTACTTTGCGGTTGTTGTCCAGCGTGAGCATAACCGCGTCGCCTTTGACCAAATCGTCCAGCGTCGGATCAACGAAGCCTTGGATTTTCACCGCGACGTTCTCCGATAGATATTCGGCTTCCAGCTTGCTTTCAGCCGTATACTGGATCGAATTGTCCGTCTTGTTGATGGTCGCTAGCGTACCGGATACCGACGTAATCGGCTTGTCGGCGCGCACTACGATAATGCTAGTCACGTTGCCGTTCTTAACTTCGTAAGAAATCGTATCGCTTACGAGCAGTTGATCCACGGACAGATTAACCGTTCCGTTCAGCTTGATCGGCGCATTGCTAGCAACCGGGAACGTCTCCGCTTTGCCCGTTGCGTCTTTCACTTCTAAGGACAACGCCTGCGGGTTCCAAGCAGACACCGTTCCGCTGCCGGTTTTGTTAATGATCGTCTGCTTCACCGTTAGCGCGACGACTTTGTCGTCCGCTCTCACGGTCAGCTTTACGTCCACGTTCAGCGGCAAATTCGCCAAGCTGATCGGCTGTCCCGCAGCGTCCGTAATCGTAGGCACGCGAGACGGATCGTAGGTATAGTACTTATATTCGTCTCCGATTAATAGTGCGAATTGATATTTCGGAGGCGTATACAGCGTAAGCTTGCCTTCGACCGTTTTCACTTGCGGCGTTTCGTCGGTCATTTCCGCGTAGCCGACTTTGCCGTCGGAGCCGGTTATGAGCAAGGCTTTGCCGTACAGACGAAGCGCGCCCAGCGTAATCGGCGTATCTACGTCTTTGCGGTAGTAGGCCGTATTGTCCGTAATCGGATAATCGCGGGTCGAACCGTCCGGATGCAGCAGCGTCAGCTTGTCCGCCGTAATGTTGAGGAGGACGCCTTCCACTTGCCCGTTGTACGGAACGGAAATTTTCGATTCCGCGCGACTGAACAGCGTCGATGCCGTTGCGCGCGTCACTAGATCGACCGGCTTGAACTCGGTCACCGTCGCGCCTTTAACCGTCGTGGTTACGCCGTTAACGAGACCGTTGTCGACCGCAACCTTCACGTACGCTTTCAGCTTCGCGTCGATTTTTGAGTCGTCCGCGAACGACGTAACCTGATCGGCCGCCGCGACAGCGTCGGCGTCTTTCCCGATCGCCCGGACGAGCAGCTTCGCCATCCACTCGCGCGTCGCCGGACTCGCGCCCCAGCTTTTGCCCGGCTCGCTCTTGGCAAGCGCCGTCTCTTCGCCGATTAGAAGCAGCTTTTTCTGAAGCGCCAAATTTATGTATTTCGTATAGTCTGTCTTGACGTTCAACGCCGCCGGTATGACCGTGGCGGCCGACGAATCGACTTCGTCTTCGAGACCCATGAACCTTAAGGCGATGATGACGGCTTCCTGGCGGCTAACGGAGTTGTTCGGATTGAATTTGCCGTTGCTGCCTTTAAGAATGCCTTGCAACGCCAGCTTGGCGATATGCTTCTCCGCCCAATGACCGGCGACGACGTCGCTGAACGGCGTAGCGGCGGCGCTTGCCGTCTGCGTCGTCCAAGTGGCTCCCGACCATACGACGGAGGCGATAACGACGCTGGAAACCCACTTCTTAACGTTTGGATTCATCCCCAAAATCCTCTCCCTTATACAAGCATGCCGGCCCCCCGAAGAGGGCCGGTCAATTTAACTTAATTTCAAATATTGCTTCAATCCGGCTGCGATCGCTTGCGCGACGCGGTTCTGGAACTCTTCCGTCCACATTTGCGGCTCATCGGTCTTATTAGATAAGTAACCGATCTCGAGCAGCGTGGCCGGCATCGTCGTCTCGCGCGTGACGTGAAGGTTTTTGCTGCGCACGCCATTATCTTTGAGCTTCGTGGCCGGAATTAAGGCCGCATGCATCGCGTTCGCGAATGCCAAGCTATCGGATCTTGTATAGTACGTTTCCGTACCGTTGGTAGAAGCCGTATAACTGTTCGCATGAACGGACAGGAACAAATCCGCTTTCAAATCGTTCGCGACCTTGACCCGATCCTCGAGCGTCGGATACGAATCGTCCGATCTCGTAAGCACGAGCTTGATTCGCTCGTCGGTTGCCAAAATCTTCTGCACTTTAAGCACGATCGCCAAGTTGAAATCTTTTTCCCAGCGTCCGCTTAAGCCTTGCGCTCCCGGATCTTTGCCGCCGTGTCCCGCGTCGAGCACGATGGTGTACAACGACTTGTCCGGCGCCGATTTCTTCAAAGCGATAATGAAGTCGCCGACGGTCGGATCCTGGATGACGTCGTACTGGGTCGGCTTGTTCAAATCTAGCACGACTCTTACCGTACGCGGATTGCTAGAGTAGAGCGAATAACGAACCTTCTGAAGCGAATCTTGGCCGGTCACCGGGAATTCGCCCAGCTTGCCAAGCGACGGATCCGTCGTGAGCGGCGGATAAAACGCGGTATCGAAATCCGCGCTCGGGAAATCGATCACGATTCGGTCCGGATTCGTCAGCGTCGTTACTTTCGGCGCGATCGTTCCGCTATACTTCATGCGGACTTGATCGGCGACGTAGCGGATTTCGTAAAGCTTGCCGGCGACTTCTTGCGGCACTTCGCCGCCCGGAGTCGTCGATCCGCTATCTCCTGGTGTCGTGCCTGGTAACGTACCTGGCGTCGTACCCGGTGTCGTTCCTGGCGTAGTAGAACCGGTATCGCCTGGAGTCGTTCCCGGCGTTGTTCCCGGAGTCGTTCCCGGCGTTGTTCCCGGGGTCGTGCTTCCATCGCCGCCCGTTGGCGTTCCCGGCGTCGTTCCGGTATCCGAACCATTGCCGGTGGCAGGAGGAACCGCTTCCACACCTTCGGATCCGCTACCGGTATTCGGAGCTTCCGGAGAATAAAGAAACACGGACTTGGTCGGATTGTCCCAGAACACTTGAATGCCGACCGATTCGCTCAAAAATCGTAATGGAATGAGGACGCTATTGGATTGCATGGTCGGGGGCATGTCCATCATTTTCGATTTACCGTCGACGATAGCCGTCTTCTTGTCTACCGACATGACGATTTTCTTGTTGCCGCCCGATACCGTAACTTGTTTGTTAGCGTTAACGTAATCGACTTTGTACCCTAAGCTCTCCGTAACGATCCGTACGGGTACCATCACGAAGTTGTTCATGATGGTCGGGGGCACCTGCGGTTGCAGTACTTTGCCGTCCAGTATCAGCTTGGGAATAACCGTTGCCTTCTCGGCATAAGCCATACCGGCACTAAGGAATAGCATGACGGTGACGACGAACAACAAGGGCAACCACTTACTCATGCTTCACCTCGATGGGAGTAGATTTGCGGACGTTAGCAATTAAATCTTGTATGTAAGTCTATCAGTTTGTCCACGCATCATTAGACGAGTTTCCCTATGAAAAGTTGCGTAATAGAGGAAAAAAAGACCCTTCGTCCCGAATTCTGGCGAATTAGGGTCGAAAGGCCTATTAGATCTTGCGTTTAATCGGAAGCTTACGCGTTTACGGCAGCCGCGCGTTTTGCTTCGTACGCGGTGATCGCTTCTTCGTGCTTCAACGTCAAGCCGATGTCGTCCAAGCCTTGCAGCAAAAACTGGCGGCGATGCTCGTCGAGGTCGAACGAAATGCTCAAGCCATTGTCGTCGGTGATGATGTTATTTTCAAGATCGACGTTCAGCGTATAGCCTTCTTGAGCGTTCGTGCGTTGGAACAAGTCTTCGACTTGCTCTTCGCTGAGCTTGATCGGTAGGATGCCGTTCTTGAAGCAGTTGTTGTAGAAAATATCGGCGAACGACGGCGCGATCACGCAGCGGAATCCGTAGTCCAGAATCGCCCACGGCGCATGCTCGCGGGACGAGCCGCAACCGAAGTTGGCGCGGGACAACAAGACGGAAGCGCCTTGGTAACGCGGCTTGTTCAGGTTGAACTCGGGAATGACGTTGCCTTGCTCATCCCATCTCCACTCGAAGAACAGGAATTGGCCGAAGCCGCTTCTCTCGATCCGCTTCAAAAACTGTTTTGGAATAATAGCGTCGGTATCTACGTTAACGCGGTCGACCGGTGCGACCAGACCGTTCAATTTGATAAATGGTTGCATATCTATCGCTCTCCTTTACGCCGTCACTTCGGACTTAAGTTCCCAATTGCGCACGTCGACGAAACGGCCTTGCACGGCCGCCGCTGCAGCCATCTCAGGCGATACAAGGTGCGTGCGTCCGCCGCGGCCTTGACGACCTTCGAAGTTGCGGTTCGATGTCGATGCGCAGCGTTGTCCCGGTTGAAGCACGTCCGGGTTCATCGCGAGGCACATGCTGCATCCCGCGTCGCGCCATTCGAATCCGGCGGCGGTGAAAATTTTGTCCAAGCCTTCCTTCTCCGCTTGCAGCTTAACGCGTCCGGATCCCGGAACGACGATCGCCGTAACGTTAGGGCTGACTTTGTAGCCGCGAGCGATCGATGCCGCCGCGCGCAAGTCTTCGATGCGTCCGTTCGTGCAGGAGCCGATGAAGACGTAGTCGATTTCGATTTCCGTCATCGGCGTTCCCGGTTTGAGGCCCATGTACTCGAGCGCGCTCATCGCGGCTTTGCGTTCGTTCTCGGTAGGTAGTTGCTCAGGTACGGGAACGGAAGACGTAATGCCCGTACCCATGCCTGGGCTCGTGCCCCACGTTACTTGCGGAACGAGCGTGTTAACGTCGAAGTCGAGAACGGTGTCGTACTCGGCGCCTTCGTCGGAGCAGAGCGCTTTCCATTGCTCGACCGCCGCGTCGAACGCAGCGCCTTGCGGTACGTACTCGCGTCCGCGCAAGTAGTCGAACGTCGTTTGGTCAGGTGCGATCAGACCCGCGCGAGCGCCGGCTTCGATCGACATGTTGCAGACGGTCATCCGTTCTTCCATCGTAAGCGTGCGAATTGCTTCGCCGCTGTATTCCATAACATAGCCGGTACCGAAGTCGGTGCCGTATTTCGCGATCAGGCCGAGGATCAAGTCCTTTGCCGTAATGCCAGGCTTGCGAGCGCCGTTGAAGCGGATGAGCATCGTCTTCGCTTTCGATTGCTGCAAGCATTGCGTCGCGAGCACGTGCTCGACTTCGCTCGTTCCGATACCGAACGCGAGAGCGCCGAACGCGCCGTGCGTCGAAGTATGGCTGTCGCCGCACACGATCGTCTTGCCCGGGTGCGTAAGGCCGAGTTCAGGGCCCATTACGTGAACGACGCCTTGATCGATCGTATCGAGATCGTATAGCTTAACGCCGAACTCGCGGCAGTTGTCCGTCAGCGTGTCGACTTGTTGCTTGGAGATCGGATCTTTAATGTTGAAACGGTCTTTGGTCGGTACGTTGTGGTCCATCGTTGCGAATGTCAGTTCAGGACGGCGCACTTTGCGGCCGGTCAGACGCAAGCCTTCGAACGCTTGCGGGGAAGTCACTTCATGCACCAGATGCAAGTCGATATACAAAATGCTAGGTTTGCCTTGCTCGGCGACAATGACGTGATTGTTCCAAATTTTCTCGAACATCGTTTGTTTACTCATGTCTCGATTCACCCCAATAATGACTCTATTAGCTTGAATCCATCATACCATTGGAACATTCATTGTTCCAAGATATAATATCTATAAGGTTAATAGTTCCAGACTATAATGGTAAAAAAGGAGATGTCCGCCCATATGGAATTCCGCCAATTGCAATACGCGATCCAAATCGCCGCCGAACGCAACTTTTCCCGCGCCGCGGATAAGCTTCATATCGCCCAACCTTCTCTTAGCCAGCAGCTTTCCAAGCTGGAAAAGGAGCTTGGCGTGCTTCTGTTCAAGCGCAGCACGAACTCCGTCGAGCTTACGTATGCCGGCTCCGTCTTCGTCGACAAAGCGCAGCAAATCATCGATATGGCCGATCAACTCCGCAGGGAAATGGAGGATATCGCCGACATGCGCAAAGGACGACTAGTCGTCGGGAGCTTGCCGATGACCGGCGCTCACGTGCTACCGTACGTGCTGCCCGTGTTCCGCGAAGCGTATCCCGACATCGAGATCGTGCTCATCGAGGAGTCTACGCGTAATTTGGAACATCTGACCGCAAGCGGCGGCACCGACGTCAGCTTGCTTACACTGCCGCTCGAAGAACAGTCGCTCGCGTATCAACCTCTAATTGACGAAGAGATATGTCTAGCCGTCCCGCCCGACAGTCCGATTGCCCGTCGCAATCCAGCCGATCCGCTACCGATCTCGGAGCTAGCCGACGAACCGTTCGTTCTCCTCAAGAAAGGTCAAGGCTTTCGCGCCATCGCGCACGATCTGTGCCGACAAGCCGGCTTTGAGCCGAAAATCGTTTTCGAAAGCGGCAACATCAACACCGTCCAATCGCTCGTCGCGGCGGGAATGGGCATCGCTTTCGTGCCTACGATGATGCGACACGCCGATTGGCACGGCCGCGCTCCCGTTTACTTGACGCTCGCCGATCGACCGACGCGTACCCTCGTCATCGCCTATCGTAAAGGAAGATATTTGTCCAACGCCGCGGAAGCGTTCATCTCGACGTTCAGGCAGACGCTCGTAGGCATTCAAGCTTAATCGACGCCTCCCCGCAACATCTTCGCATGCGCGATCGCCCTACGATGCAACAAGTCGACATCGTGCCTTCGATCGAGTTCAGACTGCGCCAAGAGACGATTATACATTGAGCCGGCAACGGGTGCCGGCTCAATGTTGGTTTATTGATATAGCGACGGACGCCGATCGGCGAATACCGGGATGCGTCCTCTTACTTCGTCGACGAGCGCAAGGTTAATTTCCGCTGTTAGGGTCATCTCTACTTCCTCCGCCTCGGCGATTACTTCGCCCCATGGGTCGATGACCATCGAATGGCCGAAGAACGTAGAAGCTCCGCTCTCTCCTACCGTGTTGCAGGAGACGACGTACATTTGGTTCTCGATCGCGCGAGCTTGCAGCAGCGTCCGCCAATGATGAAGGCGCGGGTGCGGCCATTCCGCGGGAACGAACAATATTCGGGCGCCGTCAAGCGCCAGCTTGCGCGCCAGCTCCGGGAACCGGATATCGTAGCAGATCATCGTCCCCGCGGGAACGCCGCCGAGCTCGAAGCGTCCAAGCGACTCTCCGGCATCGAGATGCAAATGCTCGTTCATGAGCTGGAACAGATGGATTTTCGAATATTGTCCGATTTCTTCGCCTTGCGTGTCGAAAATGTAAGTCGTGTTCGTTACGGTCGTTCCGTTTAAGCGCGCGATGGAACCCGCATGCACGCTCACGCCGTGCTTGCGGCAAAATGCGGACATGAATGCCTTCGTTCTCGTTCCGTCCGGATCGGCAAGCGACTGAATGCGGTCTAGCGCGTATCCGGTGTTCCACATTTCCGGAAGCACGATCAAATCCGGCTTCGGATTGGCCGTCGCGGCTTCCTCCAGCTTGGCGGCCATCTTCGCGAAGTTTGCCTCCGGATTGCCTGCTTCTATGTTCATTTGTACGATTGCGATACGCAGCGGGGTTGCCATCGATAAATCCACTCCTATTTCACTATTGCTCATATGTTACTGCATCGTCCTGTCCAGGGCAACAGCCGTTTGCCGACGGCGACGCAATTGTGCTACATTCAACCTATCCTACGAATGACGGAGTTGAACGAGTTTCCATGTCTTTTACTATTACTTCCGCTAATCGTCTTCAGACATTGCCCGAACAATTTTTCGCATCGCTCGTCGCCAAGGCGAACGCGCGCGCGGCCAGCGGACGCGACGTAATCAATCTAGGCCAAGGCAATCCCGATCAACCAACGCCAGCGGCGATCGTCGAGCGGCTCAAGCAAGCCGCGGACAATCCGCTCTATCATAAATATCCCCCGTTCCGCGGGTACCCTTTCTTGAAGCAAGCCGTCGCCAAGCGCTACAAGGAAGATTACGGCGTCGACCTCGACCCGGATACCGAAGTCGCGATCTTGTTCGGCGGCAAAACCGGACTCGTCGAGTTAAGTCAATGTTTGCTCAACCCTGGCGACGTCTGTCTCGTTCCGGACCCCGGATACCCCGATTACTGGTCGGGCGTCGCGCTTGCGGGCGCGGAGATGTCGTTCATGCCGCTCAAGGCGGACAACGCGTTCCTCCCGGACTATTCGAGCATCGCTCCGGACAAGCTGCAACGCGCGAAGCTTTTGTTCCTGAACTACCCGAACAATCCGACCGCCGCGACGGCCGACCTTTCCTTCTATGAAGATACCGTTGCTTTCGCGGAAAAGAACGGCATCGTAGTCGCCAGCGACTTCGCTTACGGCGCGATCGGCTTCGACGGCAAACGCCCAGTCAGCTTCTTGCAGACTCCGGGAGCGAAGGAAGTCGGCATCGAGTTCTATACGCTGTCCAAGACGTACAACATGGCCGGCTGGCGCGTTGGCTTCGCCCTCGGCAACGCCAAAATCGTAGAGATGATCAACTTGATTCAAGACCACATGTATTGCAGCTTGTTCGGCGGCATTCAAGAAGCGGCTGCAGAAGCATTGACCGGCTCCCAACAGTCCGTGGCGCAGCTTGTCGCTACGTACGAAAACCGTCGCAACACGCTTTACGGAGCCTTATCGGAAATCGGCTGGGATGCGCCTAAGCCCCCGGGTTCGTTCTTCTGCTGGCTACCGGTTCCGAAAGGATATACTTCCGTGGCGTTTTCCGATCTGCTGCTCGAGCAAGCGGACATCGTAGTCGCCCCCGGCACCGGCTTCGGCGCAAGCGGCGAAGGCTACGTGAGACTCGGCTTGCTGACGTCGGAAGAACGGCTCAAGGAAGTTGCGGAGAGAATCGGCAAGCTGAAACTGTTCTAAGGCGAAAACGCTTGGCAGACAAGGCCTTTCGTTCCTTTACATCCCTTATGCCGCATGGTATTGTAAATATATTACGCGTCGATGGCATTTCGGCGCGCTTGCACGATAGCAACGCAATGACGGGAACCGAACCGGAACCGGACATGTCCAGAGAGTAAATTTCTAGGCTGAGAGAATTTACCCTGTCCCCGCTTCTCCCAATCCCCGAGCGGACGGCGATGAGCCGTACGGCCCCTGCCGTTACCAGGGCTTTGAGCGGACGGATCGCGACTTAACGTCGCCCCCGTCAACGAAGGTGGTACCGCGGATGCTAGGCTTCCGTCCTTTGATTAGGATGGAAGCTTTTTTGCGTACATTTCAACACTTGTTTGGGGTCACTTCGCGGATCCACAGTGTCACCGAGCCCGGTTAGAGGCACCTCGTTCCGCTATTGCGCGGATTCGCGCCGACACCGGCCCGATAGCGGCACGAGGATTCGAACCATCGCAATCGAAACTATCACTTCTTCATCAAGGAGTTGTTGTGAATGTCAGGTCAGCGTATCGTCGTCAAAATCGGCAGCAGCTCCCTCACTTCCGAGGAAGGTGGCCTGAACCGCGAGCAAGTGCAATTTTTCGCGGGCGAACTCGCCGCGTTGCATCAAGCCGGCCATCAAGTGCTGCTCGTTACATCTGGCGCCCAAGCGGCGGGCTTTCGCAAGCTCGGTTATCCGGTCAAGCCGAAAATCATCCACGAGAAGCAAGCGGCAGCCGCGGTAGGTCAAGCGTTGCTCATGCAAGCGTACCAGGAAGCGTTCTTGACGCGCGGCATCGCCGTCGCGCAGATTTTGCTCACGCGCCCCGACTTCAGCAACCGCGGACGCGCCCAAAACGCGCAACGGACGATCGAAGAACTGCTCAAGCAACGGGCGCTGCCGATCATTAACGAGAACGATACCGTCGCGGTCGACGAAATCAAATTCGGCGACAACGACTCGTTATCCGCGCTCGTGGCCAACTTGGTCAGAGCCGACGGCCTATACATCCTGACGGACATGGACGGCGTCTACTCCGCGGACCCTCGCAAGGAGCCGGACGCGATAAAGTTCGAGCGAATCGAAGTGCTCACGGATGAGCTTTATCGCGTAGCCGGAGGCGCCGGCACGGCGGTTGGAACGGGCGGCATGCGCTCCAAGATCGAAGCTGCTCGCATTGCGATGCAAGGCGGAGTGCCTCTCTTCGTAGGCCGGGTATCCGAGCCGGGAGATCTCTCCGACGCGGTAGCCGGAACGGGCAGAGGCACTTATTTCGCATCGTCGCATCATTCGCTGTCATCCAAGAAACAATGGGTCGGTTTCCTTTCCGTTCCGCAAGGTCGAATCATCGTCGATAATGGTGCCGAAACCGCGCTTATGAACAACGGGCGCAGCTTGCTGCCGGCAGGCGTTATCGCCGCATCGGGAGACTTCCATCCCGGCGACGTCGTCGAAGTCGTCAATTCCGACGGCCGGTTGCTCGGGCGCGGCGTCACCCATTACGCCGCTTGGCAAGTGACCGCGGTAGCCGGTCTGTCCAGCGAGGAAGTCATGCGCAGAATCGAAGTTGCGCGAGTCGAAATCATTCACCGCGACGAATGGGTCGCGTCTACGATCGTTAAGGAGGCGGATCACGCATGAGCGAAGTGATAGCAAAAACGAAGGCGGCCAAAGCAACGACCGTCATTTTGGGCAAGCTGACTACAGCGCAAAAGAACGAAGCATTAATGATCATGGCCGACGCGTTAATGGCCGATCATGACGGTATTATCGCGGCTAACGCCGAGGATCTCGCGCGCGGCAGAGACAACGGCACGTCTCCTGCCCTGCTTGACCGGATCAAGCTGACCCCTGACCGCATAGCCGGCATAGCGGAAGGTATCCGCCAAATCGTCGCTCTTCCCGATCCGGTAGGCGAGGTGCTCGAGTCCGGCCATCGACCGAACGGCCTGTTCATCGAAAAGCGCCGCGTGCCGATCGGCGTCGTTGGCATAATCTACGAAGCTAGACCGAACGTTACCGTCGACGCGGCCGCGCTGTGCTTGAAGACGGGCAACGCCGTCGTGCTGCGCGGCGGATCGGCCGCCCTCAGCTCCAATCGCTATATTGTTAACGTGTTACGCCAAGCTTTAACACACTCCGCGATGCCAGCTGACGCGCTTCAGCTGATCGAAGATGCTAGCCGCAGCTCCGTGGACGAGATGTTGAAGCTGAACGGCTTGCTGGACGTCATCATTCCGCGAGGCGGAGCATCCTTGATCCAGAACGTCGTCCAAAACGCGACCGTCCCGGTCATCGAGACCGGCGCAGGCATCTGCCATACTTTCGTGGACGAAACCGCCGACGCCGGAATGGCTACCGCGATCGCGGTGAACGCGAAAGCTCAGCGTCCTTCCGTATGTAACTCGATGGAGACGCTGCTCGTTCATCGTGCGTTCGCAGTCCGGCATCTTGCGTCGCTTGCGGACGCTATGCGCGCGGCGAGCGTCGAGCTCAGAGGCTGCGGCACGACGCTCGAGCTCATCGGCGAAGCCAAAGTCGCAACCGACGAAGACTTCGCCACGGAATACAACGACTACATTCTTAACGTCCGCGTCGTCGACTCGCTTGATGAGGCGATCGACCATATCCGCCGCTTCGGCACGATGCACTCGGAATGCATCGTTACCGAGAACGCGGACCATGCCGAGCGCTTCATGCAGGACGTGGACGCAGCGGCCGTCTATCATAACGCGTCCACGCGGTTCACGGACGGCTTCGAGTTCGGCTACGGCGCGGAAATCGGCATCAGCACGCAGAAGCTTCACGTGCGCGGACCGATGGGCTTGCCTGCTTTAACCTCTACGAAGTACCGGGTGCTCGGCAACGGGCAAATTCGAACATAGGAGCATACCGATATGACCGACAATAATAAATTATCCCAAGTATCCATAACGTTTTTCGGCGCAGGTTCGATGGCGGAAGCGATTTTGCGCGGCCTCGTGGAAGTGAAGCTAACCGAGCCATCCAAAATCACCGTCGTGAACCGCCAGAACGCCGAACGGCTTCGCGGGCTATCGGAAGCTTACGGCGTCGTTCCGGCGATCGAAGACAACCAGAAGCTAGATGCGCTTAAAAACGCGGACGTCATCCTTCTCGGCATGAAACCGAAAGACGCCGCAAGCGCGATCGCCTCCCTGCGTCCTTTGCTCCGTCCGGAGCAATTGATCATCTCGGTTATCGCCGGACTGTCCATCGCGACGATGCACCAGTTGCTCGATCGCCCCCAGCCGGTCGTTCGCACGATGCCGAATACGTCGAGCACCATTGGCCTCGGCGCCACGGGCATCAGCTTCTCGGAGACGGTATCCGAAACGCAGCGCGCGCTTTCGCTGGCCATCTTCGATGCGGTCGGCATGAGCGTCGTCGTCGACGAACCGCTGATCGAAGCGGTTAACGGCGTGTCGGGCAGCGGACCAGCTTATATTTACTTCATGATGGAAGCGATGATCGACGCGGGCGTACAGCTCGGACTTTCCCGCGAAGCCGCAACCGCGCTAACCGCGCAAACCGTTCGCGGCGCCGGCGAAATGGTGAAGCTCACGGGCGAAGATCCAAGCGAGCTTCGGCGCAAAGTCACTTCGCCGAACGGAACGACGTTCGCCGCGCTCGAATTGATGCGGCAGTTCGGCTTCCAGGAAGGCATGAACAAGGCGATTCTCCGCTGCGCGGAACGCGCCAGAGAGATGGGCGAAGCGATTCGGGCGGAAGCCTCCGCTTCCGAGCCACGTCAATAGAAAGAAGGAATACACGCGATGGATTACGCCAAATATAGCTTAGCAACGTATCGTCTATACGACGACAAAGCGGATTTCGATAAAAAAGCGCTCGGCATCGCGGTCGGGCTGACCGTCGGAAGCTGGACCGAGCTGCCGGAAGCGGCTAGAGCGCAAATGCAGCAGCATTTAGGCCAAGTCGTGTCCGTCGACGTACATGAAGGAGAAGCAAGTCAACGCTACGCCGACATCACGATCGCCTACCCCGACGTAAACTTCAGCAGAGATATTCCTGCCCTGCTCGTCACCGCATTCGGCAAATTGTCGATGGACGGGAAAATCAAGCTCATCGATCTGCAGCCGTCCGCGGATTTCCTTTCCGCGTTCCCTGGACCGAAGTTCGGTCTGCATGGCGTCCGCGATTTACTCGGCGTGCACAATCGTCCGCTAGTCATGAGCATTTTCAAATCGGTCATCGGCCATGATCTTGCCGGTTTGCGCGAACAGTTCCTCCAGCAAGCGCTCGGCGGCGTCGATCTAATCAAGGACGACGAAATTTTGTTCGAGAACCCGCTTACGCCGCTCGAAGCGCGCGTAGAAGCTTGCATGGACGCGGCCCGCGAAGCGGAGCAAACAACCGGCCAGAAACTGCTCTATTTCACTAATTTGACCGGCTCGACGTTCCAACTGAAAGCGAACGCCAAACGCGCGATCGCCGCGGGCGCGAACGGCTTGCTGTTTAACGTACTTGCCTATGGATTCGACGCTTTAGCTGAGCTTGCCTCCGATCCGGACATCAACGTGCCGATCGCTGCGCATCCATCGCTTGCCGGCGCTATTTATCCGTCACAATATCATGGCATGTCCGCCGCGCTATTGCTAGGCAAGCTGATGCGGATCGCCGGCGCGGATCTTAGTCTTTTCCCTTCGCCGTACGGCTCCGTCGTCATGCCGAAAGCCGAGAACTTAGCCGTGAAGGAAGCGTTGCTTACGCCGTCTTTGCCTCAGGCAGCGGCGTTCCCGGTACCTTCCGCGGGCATCCACCCAGGCCTTGTCCCGTTGATTTTGCAAGATTTCGGACCCGATGTCGTCGTCAACGCCGGAGGCGGCGTGCATGGTCACCCGCTCGGCGCGGCTGCCGGCGGACGCGCTTTCCGGCAGGCCGTAGACGCCGTGAAGCAAGGCGTTTCTTTAGAAGAACACGGCAAGCAACATGAAGAACTGCGCATCGCGATCGAACGCTGGGGGGTACGCACGTCTTGAGCAACGACAACACGAACAGCAAAGTAGCCTTTCCGCGTCCGCCCGTCTTATTTTGCGATTTCGACGGAACGATCACGCTAAGCGACAACATCGTCGCCGTTATGAAACACTTCAATCCGCCCGGCTGGGAGACGATCGTTAGCGATATCGTCGGAGGACGCAAGTCGCTTCAAGTCGGCGTAGGCGAAATGTTCGCGCTCTTCCCTTCTTCCATGAAGCAGGAAGTCACCGACTACATTCTTACGACCGCTGGCATTCGCGCCGGATTCCCCGAGCTGCTCCAGTGGTGCAAAGACCATGACGTTCCGTTCTACGTAACGAGCGGTGGCATCGACTTTTTCATCGAGCCGCTCCTCGCTCCGTTCGGCATTCCGGCCGATCACATTTACTGCAACGGCAGCGACTTCAGCGGCGATGGCATCCGCATTACGTGGCCGCATGAATGCGACGACGAATGCGCGAACGGCGCGTGCGGCATGTGCAAGACGACAGTCATTCGCCGGTTCCCGCGGGATGAATATTTCCGAATTCTTATCGGCGACAGCATTACCGACTTCGAAGGCGCCAAGCTGGTCGACCTCGTCTTCTCGCGGTCCCATCTTACCGACCGTTGCATCGAGCTCGGTCTGCCGCATATTCCGTTCGATACGTTCCACGATATTATCCGTCACTTGGAGCAAGGAGGCATATCCTCATGAGTTTCGCGGACATTATGTTAGAGGACAAGCAGCGGGTGCTGCGTGAATTTACCGAGGTAAAAGCGGATTTCGCCTCGCGCGGCTGGTTTCCGGGCACGAGCGGCAACCTGTCGATGCGTGTCGGTCCTTTCACTCCCGAGCAATTTCATTTCGCCGTAACGGCGAGCGGAAAAGACAAAACGAAGTCCACGCCGGAGGATTTCCTGTTCGTGGACCAAGACGGCAATCGCAGCGAGGCGACAGCATTGAAGCCTTCGGCGGAAACGTCTCTGCATCGCGAGATTTACCGATTAACCGGTGCAGGCGCCATCTTCCATATTCATTCCGTCCACAACAACCTCGTCTCCGAGCTGTTCTGGGAACGGCGTTCGGTTCGCATTGACGGTGTCGAGCTGATCAAAGCGTTCGATATTTGGGACGAAGACGCGGTTATCGAGATTCCGATTTTGCCTAACTACGCGGATGTGCCACGCATCGTACCCGAAATTACGGCGAACTTGAATCCGCGCATTCCCGGCCTTCTCATCCGCAAGCACGGCTTATGCGCTTGGGGCAAGGACGCTTTCGAAGCGAAACGCCACCTTGAAGCATTCGAGTTTTTGTTCGAGTACGCTTACAAGTGGGAGCTGCTGAATCGCGGGCGCTAAACCAGGCCTCGAGTATGCAATCGGTTACCCGTTAATAGAGGTATATATGCCCCTAATTGCGGCAGATCGTTGGTTTATCGCGAAATAGAGGCAGATTTGCCCCTGTTGACGATGAATCGTGTGTTTCTCGTAAAATAGAGGCAGATTTGCCCCTACATAAAAAAGCTTCGACGAGCAGGCACATTGCCTAGCAGGTCGAAGCTTTTTATTCCTTCACTTACCGCCCCGTCCGGAACTTCTGAGCGTGCAGCCGCGCCTCTTCCACGTTCGTCACGCGGTTGCGGCTCCACTCCAGCAGGATGCGGTCGATGTAACGGAAGTGGAGCTTGCCGGCGAACACCGACTCCTTGAGCGCGAACCGGATTAGCTCTTCCGCGTACTGGTCCTGATCGAGCCAGCTGTTGATCGTCTCGTACTCCATAGGAGTGAGCGGACGGCCGAACTCTTGCTCGAAGAGGACGAAGATGCTATGAGTCCCTTTGGCAAGGACGGGAATCGTTCTCCCCGCGCTCGCCGTCGTTGCGACTTCGGACGCTCCCGAACCGCTGCCTCCCCTGCCGACCGCCCCGGCGGCACCGGATGACTCCGCCGGCCGCTCGCCAGACGCGATATATAGAGCGATTTTCTGGAACAATCCTGCGAGATTATACTTCTCGGACTGAACGCCGGTAGCCGGATCGTATACTTCGTCGATCGTGACGAAGCCAAGCTTCATCAGATTTTGCACCGCTTGTCCGACGACCGATGACGAGGAGCCGATACGCTCCATCAGCTGTTCGATCGTCGGGAATTCGTTCTGCTCGAGCTGACGAAACGCGAGAAGCTGCATCAGCAGCATCGCTTCCGTATCGTTCAATTTCAACGCGCGGTACGAACGCAGCAGCGAATAGGGAATGCTGACTGCTCCGTCCATATAAGCTTCCGCCATGCCGCGCGCGTATTCGTTTCGTTCGTTCATCGCCCGGTTCACCTCTCTCGTGTGGATGAGCAAACGTCACATCTTAAGGATAGAGCCTGTAGAGCATACGAGGGAACGGAATCGTCTCCCGGACGTGGTCCAAGCCGCAAATCCAGGCAACCGTACGCTCTAGCCCGAGTCCGAAGCCGGAATGCGGCACCGTGCCGTAACGACGCAAGTCCATATACCACTTGTAAGCTTCCTCGGACAGATTATGCTCTTCAAAGCGCGAAGCCATCAGCTCCGGATCGTCGATCCGCTGCGAACCTCCGATTATTTCCCCATAGCCTTCCGGAGCGATCATATCCGCGCATAGAACGACTTCCGGCCGATTAGGATCCGGCTTCATATAGAACGCTTTGAAGCTGGCCGGATAGTGCGTTATGAACACCGGACGGTCGAACTTCTCGGCGATCGCGGTTTCGTGCGGCGCGCCGAAGTCTTCGCCCCATGGCAAGTCCATGCCGATTTCCTTCAGCAAATCGATCGCTTCGTCATACGTGATACGCGGGAACGGCGGCAGCACCCGCTCGAGCGCGGTAACGTCCCGCTCCAGCGTCGCCAGCTCCGGCCGGCAATGCTCAAGCACGCTTCCGACGACATGAGCCACGAACTGCTCCTGCACGCGCAAGTTTTCCTCGTGATCGACGAACGCCATCTCCGGCTCGATCATCCAGAACTCGATTAAATGACGGCGCGTTTTCGACTTTTCGGCACGGAACGTGGGACCGAACGAATACACTTTGCCAAGCGCCATCGCGGCCGCTTCCATGTACAGTTGACCGCTCTGCGTCAAATAAGCGTCTTCATCAAAGTACTTAATGTGGAACAGGTTCGTCGTTCCTTCCGCCGACGAAGGCGTCAATATCGGCGGATCGACGAGCGTGAAGCCTCTTTCGTCGAAAAAGGTTTGGATCGCCGAAATAATTTGCGCCCGAATGCGCAGGATCGCCCGTTGACGAGGCGCGCGCAGCCACAAATGACGGTGATCCATCAAGAAGTCTACGCCGTGCTCCTTCGGCGTTATCGGGTAATTTTGCGTAATTTGAATGATCTCGATGCCGGTAACCGCAAGCTCGTAGCCGGACGGACTGCGCGGCTCTTCCCGCACGACGCCGGTTACGTACAGCGAGCTCTCTTGCGTCAGCTTGCCTGCGTTTTCCCAAGTTGCTTCGTCCGCTTCCTCTTTAACGAGCACGCCTTGTATGTAGCCCGTACCGTCCCGTAGCTGCAAAAATTGAATCTTTCCGCTGGACCGCTTGCGCGCGAGCCAGCCGCCGAACGTAACCGTTTGTCCGACGAAACCGCCTATCGTCGATATCGTCACCTTATTCGAACCTGATATCGTCATTAAATGAAATCCCCCTTCAATTAGGCTTAGTTGCGTTGCAACTCTTTAACGATGGTATACGTATCACGCGCGATAAGCAGTTCTTCGTTGGTCGGAACGACGAGAACTTCGACCTTGGATTCGTCCGTCGTAATGCGACGCGGCTCCGGCGAACGAACACTGTTACGCGCCTCGTCCAACTGTACCCCGAAGAAAGTCAATTGCTCGCATATTGCTTTGCGCAACACGTCCGAATTTTCTCCGACGCCCGCCGTGAAAATAATCGCGTCGAGCCCGTTCATCGCCGCCGCGTAAGCGCCGATATATTTGCGAATGCGATAAGCGTACATATCGAACGCGAGCTTCGCGTTGGCATCGCCTTCGTTCATAGCCTCGACCACTTCCCGCATGTCGCTGCTGATGCCGGAGACGGCGAGCAAACCGCTATGCTTGTTCAGCATCGAATTGACTTCGTTTAAAGTCAAATCTTCTTTGTTGATCGTAAAAGGCACGACCGCCGGGTCAAGGTCGCCGCTGCGCGTCCCCATCATAAGCCCTTCCAGCGGCGTCATGCCCATACTCGTGTCGAACGACTTGCCATCCATAATCGCCGTGCAGCTTGCCCCGTTGCCGATATGGCAGCTTATGAGCTTAAGCTCTCGTAACGGACGGCCGAGAAACTCAGCCGCGCGTTTGCTGACGTAATCGTGAGACGTACCGTGGAAGCCGTATTTGCGAATTTTGTGCTTGCGGTACAACACCTTCGGAATGGCATACATGTACGTCATTTTCGGCATCGTCTGGTGAAACGCGGTATCGAAGACGACCGTCTGCGGCACGTCCGGCAAGTTAGCCTCCACCGCCGCAATGCCCATCATATGTGCCGGGTTGTGCAATGGCGCGAGGTCGAACAGCTTGCGGATCTCCAGCTTCACTTGCTGATCGATCAGCACCGATTCGCTGAACGACTCGCCGCCGTGCACGACGCGGTGGCCGACCCCTTTAATGTCCGTAATGTTGCTAAGAACGCCGACTTTGCGGTGTGTCAGCATGTCGAGCACTTTTTTTATCGCGGTCGTATGGTCGAGAATTTCGCTGACTTCTTTGACCTCCGGCTGCCCGTCCACCTCGTGCGTCAGTATGGAGGAGTCCATGCCGATCCGCTCCACGCGCCCTTTCGCGAGCACGGTCTCCGTGGATATTTCGTACAGCTGGTATTTCAGGGACGAGCTTCCGGCGTTAATGACGAGAATGTTCATAACCGCTCACCGTCCTTGTTGTACTTGAAAAATCCGATGCCGGACTTAACCCCGAGATGTCCCGCGCGGACTTTCTTCTTAAGCAGGAACGACGGCCGGTACTTGAGCTCCCCGAATTCCCGGAACATGCGCTCCAACGCCGCCAGAACAGAATCGAGACCGAATCGGTCGGCCATTTCCAGCGGACCGTGTTCGAACTGATAGCCGAGGCGCATAGCGGTGTCGATATCCTCGGGCGACGCGACGCCTTCCTCGAGCACGTGCAAAGATTCGTTGATCAGCAGGCATATGAGCCGCGTCGTCACGAAGCCCGGCGATTCGTATACCATGACGCCTTCTTTAGTGAGCGCCTCCTCTACGAACGCCTTCGTCCGATTAAACGTATCGTCCGACGTTTGCAAGCCGCGAATGATCTCGACGACGTCGATTCTGGACGTCGGATAGACGAAATGCATGCCGATGACGCGCTCCGGATATTGGGACGCGCCAGCCAGCTCCGTCAAGCTTAATGTGGACGTATTGCTTGCGATGATGGCGTCTTTGGATAGGATGCCGTCCAATTGTTGAATGACCGCTTTTTTACTGTCCAAATCCTCGCTGATCGTCTCGATGACGAGCTCGCAGCTTGCCAAATGATAAAGAGATGTTTCCATATGTATGCGATTTAACATTAATTTTTTCTCCGCGGCCGTAATGGCCCAACGTTCCATTTGCCGATCCAGGCTCGCTTCCAGCATATCCAACGCATGCTGAAGACGCTCCGGCGTTTTTTCCACGAGATGGACGTCCATCCCTTTTACGGCGAGCATTTCCGCGATGCTCTGCCCCATCGTTCCTGCGCCCACGACGCCGATTACACGAAACATATGAACGTAGCCTCCAGTTGCCCGCCTTGAAATAAAAAGAAGATACCCTCTAGTGTTCGCGGGTATCTTCATTTTATCATAATCGGTTCTGGTTAGTTGTGCCAATCCATTGACCGAGCATCTGCTTCCAATTGTTCACGTATCCGTCCTGCGCCCATTGCACCATGACGATGCTTTCGCGTTCGCCGAGCTCGATTGTCAGCGGCTTCATGTCCTCGTCTTTCATCCGGTAAGCGAACACTTCGATCGCGTCTTTCGTCTTGACGGCCAGCAAGTCTTCCGTAGGCGACGTGAACGCGTCTTCCGCGGACGGCTCGCGCTTGCGAATATCGTCCCAGTTCAGCCACAGCTTGTCATAGGAAGCGACTTCCGTCGGCAGCTTCGGTCCGATCCCCGTTGAGTTTGAGATTCTAGTAAGCAATTGCTCCGAGCTTTCAGCCGTGCCAGGCACCTTGATGACCCACTGTCCCGTTTGCCTTGCAATCGTCCATTCGTCCGTGTACAAGCTTGATGCGAGAACGAGCCGGGTCAACTCGTAATGCGGTTCATCCGCCGACTTGGCGGCGCTCTCGCGAAGCTTCGGCGCCAACTGCTCGATATCCTTCACCCACACGCGGGACGTCGTCTCGCCCGTGTTCGCTTCGGTTTTCGTCTGCAGCAGCGACACGTACTTGTTGCCCGCAAACAGCAGTTTCTCGTTCGTGCGGTAGGCCGAGTCCGTCGCGATCGCTGGCGGAAGCGCCTCTCCAGCGGGCACGGACGCGATCGTCTGCACCCCTTTGCCGAGCGAGTCGCCGACCGCGTCGAGCCGGTAGAACTTCATCTTAAAGGGCATGTAGATGCCTTCCAAGCTCGCGTTCACCTGCAGTTCCCCGTCCTCGGGCGCAATGAGCAAAGTCCGGTACGAGCTCGAAGGACCGCCCTCCTCCCCTTCGGGAATATCGTCGCGAATGCCGATCAGCATGGCTGAACGCGGATCGTCCTTCGTATAGATGGACGCCATCGTTTCGTTCGTCGCGGTTGCTCCCGCAAGATTCGCCTGATCGCTATGCATCGCGCTCGGCTCGATGGTCTGCGAATACCACATCCAAATCCCCGCGAGCACGGCGACAAGCATCGTAAAGGCCGCCCCAAACCTCGCCCATGGCATCATCCACAGCTTAGGCCTGCGTCTGCGCGGGTTATTTATTTCCTCATGAATTCGTCTGCGTAACGCTTCGTCGAAGCCGTTCCTGGCCAGTGGACCTCGTGTAAGTTGATCTCGAAGTTCTTTGTCGTCCACTATAGGCTCGCCTCCTTCATTTTCGTCAGTTTCTGCCGGGCATGGAACATTCGCGATTTGACCGTCCCCTCGGATACGCCGAGCATCTGGGCGATTTCCTTGAGCGATAATTGATGGTGCGCGAACAGGATGATGACTTCCCGGTATTTTATCGGCAGTTGCAGCACATGCTTCCACAGATCGTTCACCGCAAGCTGCTCCAGCGATTCTCTTTCGGCCGATTGCCGGCTTCCGTGCTCCTCGTAAGTATCGGTTAAAGTGACTTTGCGTAAAAACGCCGAACGCTTGAAGTCGATCGCCGTATTCCGGGTAATCGTAAGCAGCCACGTCTTGACCGAGGCGTCCCTGCGGAAGGCGTGCATATTGCGGAATACTTTAATAAATACTTCCTGCGTTATATCGTCGGCGAGATCCCACTTGCGGGTTATGCTAAAGGCGTAGTTCCAAACATCTTTGCCGTACGCCGTCATCAGTTCGTTCAACAATTCCTTGTCGTCGCTCGGATCTAGTCTATATTTAAGAAAATCGAAATTATGCTGCGGATCCAACATTGCCACCTCTATTCCTATAAACGAACGATATTAGACATAAGTTCAATCTATCATACTTTCAAATTATTAAGTTAAAGGCTACCTAAAAAAAGCCCCCGCTCGACGGAAACCGACAAGCGAGGGCAACGATATTCGATTATGCGACTAACTGCTTCATACGATTGCGAAGCTGCTCGCCGGACAGCGTCTCTTCCTGAATAAGATGCGCCAGCATGTGACGGAACGTCTCCATATGCGCGCCGAGAAGCTTTCTAGTCTGCTCGGTCAGAGCTTCCAAAATCGCGCCGTTTTCTTTGGACCACATGTCCTGCGTAAGCGCTTGGGGATGAATGATGCCCAGATCGGACATGCCCGATTCGATCAACGTTCTTACGATATTCGTCGCTTGCTCGAAGTCGCCGCGGGAACCGGTGCTGCGACCGCCGTAATGAAGCTCTTCTGCCACTGCGCCGCCGAGCGCGATCATAATCTGCTCTTCGAGCACGCGCTTCGTGTACAGATAACTGTCTTGCTGCGGATGATGGCGGACATAGCCGAGCGCTTGACCTCGCGGCGTAAGCGACACTTGCGCGACGCTTCCCGGACGTACGCTTTCGGCGACGATTGCATGGCCAAGCTCGTGGATCGCTACGCGTTCGCGTTCTTCGCGCGTTGTTTCGCGGTCCATCCGCTCGCCCATCATCACTTTGTCGATCGCTTGGGACAGATGCGGCATCCGGATCAATTCAGACTGGTCGCGCATCGCGTAGATCGCACCTTCGTTCATGACGCTCTCGAGCTGCGCGCCGGAGAAACCGAACGTTTCTTCTGCGATTTTGGTGAGCGAAGCTTCCGGATCAACCGGCTTGTTGCGGGCATGAATGTTCAAAATATGCTCGCGGCCCGTTTTGTCCGGTAAATCGACTTGGATGTGTCGGTCGAAGCGGCCGGGACGAAGCAACGCGGAATCGAGCAGTTCCTTGCGGTTCGTTGCGGCGATAAGCAGCACGCGAACGCTCTCGTCGCCTTGAATACCGTCCATCTCGGTCAATAGTTGGTTCAACGTTTGATCGTATTCCCGATGCTGGCCGCCGCCGTCGCGTTTGCCGCCGATCGCGTCGATCTCGTCGATGAATATAATCGCGCTTTCGCGCTTTTGCTTAACCGCCAGCTGGCGCGCTTCCTTGAACAAATCGCGGATGCGGCCCGCGCCGACCCCGACGTACATTTCGACGAATTCGCTACCCGACGCCGCTACGAACGCGGATTGCGTATGCTGCGCCGCCGCTTTGGCCAGCAACGTTTTGCCGGTGCCCGGAGGCCCCGTGAGCAGAATGCCCTTAAGCGGTCGGATGCCTAACTTAGCGATCCGTTCGCGCTCCACGAGAAATTCGAGCGCTTCCTTAAGCTCGCGCTTCGGCTGCTCTTGACCGCCGATGTCCTCGAAGTTTAGGAACGAAGGCTTGCGCGTAGCTGCTTTTTTGCCGGCTGCCCCCACGGCAAGCCCGCCCCCGCGGGCTCGCGAGAACAGGAACAAGGCGCTGACCATGAGCACGCTCATAACGAGCACCGCCGGAGGGAATCCTACGTAGATCAGAAACACAAACGCGACCGGAACGATTCCAATCGCGATCTCTTTGCCGTATTTCGTTAAATTACGCATTCGGCCACACCTCCAAAGTCGCAGGTTGACGAGGCAAGATAACGAACTTCGCTGCCGTGCCGTCTCGAAGCGTTACATATACGTTGTCTTCATCCATCGACGTATCCGCCGTCATGCCGGGGAACTGTTCGGAAAGCTTGTTCATTGCCTCGCGAATGCCGGTGTATTGACGATTTTCCATCGCTTGCGCAACGTCGAAGAGCGCGTAGCTCCAGGCTTTGTCGAGCCGTTCGTTGGTCTGGCCTTCAGCGGTTAACGTGAACTTCTTGCCGCCGATTTCGGAAGCGCCGTCCGATTTCACTTTGCGGTAAACTTCGCTGACGTCGGCGTCTTGCTTCAGACGGACGTCGATGTTTACTTGGCCGTTCGTCGTCGTGACGACGGCGGATGTTACTCCGGGTACGGCCCCGGCGAGACGGTCGAGCGGCTTCTCGATTCCGTAATGGCGGTAAGCGAACCATCCGCCGAATAGCAGCGCCGCGGTCAATGCGGCCGTTATCGTTAAAGGTAGTATTTTAAGTTTCAATATGTTGTCCTCCTCATAGTGCGAATGTGAGCGGTATGTTGGAGTGGAACGCAAGGTGTTTATCTTATCGCCATACGAAGAATACATACATGAGTATATCAGAAAGTGATAGACGAATCGTTAGATGATCGTTGGTAAACGCGGAGTCACTTGGCATTCTGCGCAAACACAGCAAAAAAGCCGCCCACGGGCGGCTTCAAGCTTCAACATTATGTTTATGATCGTTGCGTCGGCAGCTCGTACGTCTTAAGCTTCGTTCCGTCTTTGAAGGAGTAGAAATCGATCGCCTCGTGATGGTTGCCGGTTTCGCTCCAATAGCGGATTTCCCATGCGGGAGCGCCTTGGAACCAACCGGGCAAAATCCGGTTCGGCTGTTCGCCGGCATGCGATTCGGCGAACTTATTGATCATTCGGGTTTTGGAGACGTTCTCGCTCACTTTGAGCTTCAGAAGCTCGGACTGACGCTCCCAGATCATCCACGTCTCGCCTTGCGCATCGTCGCCGGTAACGATCCATACTTTTTCTTGCCACGTATGAAGATCGGCGCTGTCGATGTCCGTAAGCTCGCCTTGCTGCTTCGCGATGGCGACCGCTCTTCTTTCCTCGTGCCGATAATCGGAATCGGCCGAACGAATATATAGCGCTAACGATACGAGGAGGAAGACGATAAAACCGAAGATTACGATAATCCAACGCAGCCATGAAATCCGAGGCATTCTACGAAAGCTTTCGCTTCGGCTTAAATTCATCCGCGCAGCCTCTCGTAACAACGTTGGGCTTCCGCCATAATGCGCTCCTCGTCCAGCGTAAGCAGCTGCCCGTTACGCAGCAGCTGACGACCGTCGACCCATACGTGCGAGACGTCGTTGCCGGTAGATCCGTATACGACATGCGAAATAAGATCCGTATGGGGAACGAAATGCGATTTGTTCGTCGAAAGCGCGATGATATCGGCTTTCAAGCCTGGCTTAAGCTGTCCGGTTACGCCTTCTAGACCGATCGATCTCGCTCCGTATAGCGTCCCCATGCGCAAAGCTTCGGAAGCCGGAATAACCGTCGGGTCTCCGGATACGCCTTTATGAATGAGCGCGGCGGTCGTGATTTCTTGGAACAAATTGAGATTGTTGTTGCTCGCGGCGCCGTCGGTGCCGAGCGACACCGTTACGCCGGCTTTCAGCAAATCCGGCACTCGCGCTACGCCACTCGCCAGCTTTAAGTTGCTGACGGGGTTGTGCGACACAGCGACTTTGCGTTCGGCCAGTAAAGCGATCTCTTCGTCCGTCAAATGCACGCCGTGAGCGACGAGCGTCGGACGGGAAAACATGCCGAGGCGATCCAGGTGCTCCACCGGTCGGCAACCGTAATCGCGCACGTTTTGCTCGACTTCGGCGATCGTCTCTGACATGTGCGTATGCATCGGCAAATCCAAGTCATGCGCGGCTTGGACGAACTTCGTGATGAAGTCGGGCGGGCAAGTATACGGTGCATGAGGCGAAATCATGACGCGGATGCGTCCGTCCGCCGCGCCGTGCCAATCTTTGGCGAAGCCGATCGCATCCGCCAGCTTCGCGCGTTGCACGTCTTCCGGACATAAGCCGATGACGCCGCGGGTCAAGCTTGCGCGCATGCCGGACGTCTCGACGACTTCGGCAACGCGGTTCATATGGTCATACATATCGACGAATGTCGTCGTACCGCTCTTGATCATTTCGACGGCGGACAAAGCGGTACCCCAATAGACGTCGTCTCCGGTAAACTTCGCTTCCATCGGCCACATATGGTTTTGCAGCCAATCCTGCAGCGCAAGATCTCCGCCTACGCCGCGCAGCAGCGACATCGCGGCGTGCCCGTGCGTATTAACGAGTCCCGGCATATACAAATAGCCGGTTCCGTCGATAATCTCGGCAGCCGCGTTTAGTTCATGTTGCGGAGCAGGTCCTTCGCCCATAGCCACGATGCGCGTACCGTCGACGGCCAGCCACCCCGTAAATTGCGGTTGAAGCTCGTCCATCGTAAGAAAGGTTCCGTTATTGATCAGCCATCTTTTCATTCGAACACACCTTCGCTTTTCTCCTGAATATGATCCATATAGTATGCCAAGCTCAGCAGCTCCGCCGTAAAATCCACATGATGAATGCGAACTCCCGAATGGGCTTTCAATACGACCGGAGCAAAGTTAAGGATGCCCCGTACGCCGGCCGTGATGAACTGATCGGCGACGTTCTGCGCTTCCGGTGCGGGCACCGTAATGATACCGACGGAAATGTCGAGCTCCTTCACGACCGAAGTCAGTTCCCTCATCGGCTGAACGGTCAAATGGTTAATTAACGTTCCGCTCTTACTCTCGTCGGCGTCGAAGACGGCGACGATCTTCATATTATCTTTCAAATACATATTATAATTGCACAGCGCGCGTCCGAGGTTACCCGTGCCGACGAGCGCGACGTTCATCGGTTTGTCCAGCTTCAGGATATGGCGGATTTTCTCGATCAAGTAATCGACGTTATAGCCGACGCCTTTGCGTCCGAACTCGCCGAAATAAGCGAGATCCTTGCGGATTTGAGCCGGATTGAGATCGAGCTTTTCTCCGAGATCCTGCGAAGACACGGTCTGAATGCCGCTTTGGCTCAGATCGTTCAGAAACCTTAGATAGATCGGCAGGCGGCGAATGACGGCTTCCGATATTTTGAACGACTTCAAGATGGAGCCCCCTCCTCTACGTTAACATCCGGCGTAAGCCAGGCGCGGATTCTCGACGGAATGCCGGCGGTCGGCAAATGCTCCATTTTCGGTCCGGGCAACGAGTACAAAAAGTATTTGCCGTAATTCGTATCGATGACGCGGGTGTCGTACAGCAGCACGATGCCGCGATCGGTCGTCGTACGCACCAGCCGTCCGAAACCTTGCTTGAACTTGATGACCGCTTGCGGAAGCGACAGCTTCATGAACGGGCTCTTGTTCTCCGCCTGCAGCTTCTCCGCCTTCGCTTCGGCGACCGGATGGTTCGGCGGTTGGAAGGGCAGCCTGACGATCGCAAGGCAGGTCAGCGTATCGCCCGGCAAATCGATCCCTTCCCAGAAGCTGCTCGTTCCAAGCAAGACCGACGCGGGATTGTTCGTGAACTGCTGCGTCAGCCTGCTGCGGCTTCCCGCGTCGACGCCTTGGCCTAGCACCTGGATGCTGGACGGCTCGAGCATCGCCTTGAGCGGGTCATATACCGTTCTAAGCATCCGATGCGAGGTGAACAGGACTAGCATGCGTCCCCCGACCGTCTTGGCGGCTTCGGCAAGCGATTCCGTGAGAGCGCTAATGAACTTAGCGTCGCCGTCGCGTCCTTTGATGTTCGGAAAATCGCGCGGGATCAGGACGAGCGCCTGCTCCCGGTATTTAAACGGCGAAGGCAGCAGAGCGGTCTTCAGCTTGCCGTCGCGCTCCGCGCTATCTAGACCGAGCTGCTCCGTCACGTAACGGAACGACTTGTCGACGGTGAGCGTCGCGGAAGTCATGACAACGCTCGATTTGCGGTCGAACACGCCTTCCTTAAGCAAACCGCTGACGTCTGCCGGCGCTCCGTAAATCCATACGGATCGGCCGCGATACTGCGAATGCCCTTCCAGCCAATAGACGAATTCGGGCTTGCCGAGCGCCACGAACGACTGCGCGTCGGTACGAATACCTTGCAAGTCCTTTAATACGCCCGACAAGTCCGTAATCATCCCTTGCATCGTAAGCTCGTCCGTCGATTCGCGAATTTCGGAAGCAAGCTTATCTAGCGGCCGGATGAGATCGGACAACAGCTGGATGACGTTATTGCCGTCCACCGACAAGCTCTCCCATTCTTTTGGAAGCTCCTCCGGCTTAATTCTGAGCGTCAGGTTGCCGGACTCGTCCGCTGCCGCGTATGCGGCGAGCAAACCGTATAGCGCTTCCATCCAACGCTCCCATGCTTCGCGAATTTCGTGAAGCTTCGGCGTGATCAGCTCCAGCTTCTCTACCCATTCGGTCGCTTCTACGACGCTCGTAGCCGAGATGGCGCTGATCAACTGAGGTACGAGTCCCGTTCTGGCGTCTTTCCATAGCCGTTGCAACGGAATGGCAAGCGCGGAGTGACCCGTCTTTTGACCAAGATGTTGGCTCGCTACGTCTTCCAAATGATGCGCCTCGTCGACGATCAATCGCTCGTAGGCGGGCAGCAGACGATGCTCGGCTCTTAAATCCGTGAACAGGAGCGCATGGTTCGTAATGACGAGGTCCGCTTTGCCGGCATCGAACCTCGCTCGATGGTAAAAGCATTTGCGGAACCACGGACACGCCCGGTTCAAGCAGGAAGCGGCGTCGCTCGCGACGATGTCCCACTCGTCCTTGTTCCGTCCGCCTATGTTAAGCTCCTCGGCTTCGCCTCTTAGCGTCTCTCCTAACCAGACCGTCATGCCGCCCCGGATAATCGCGTCCTCCCGGTTAAGGGCATGCTCCGGCATATGCTGCCTATTTTCGAATTTACGCAAGCATAAGTAGTTGTTGCGTCCTTTGAAGACGGCCGCTTGGAACGGCATCGGCAGCACCTTCTGAAGCAAAGGCAAGTCTCTTTCCCTTAGTTGCTCCTGAAGCTGGATCGTATGGGTGCTGACTACGATTTTTTTCGACTCCTTCAGCCCATAATAGAGAGAAGGAAGCAAATAACCTAGCGATTTACCCGTACCCGTTCCCGCTTCGACAAGCAGATGCGCATCGTCCTGAAGCGCCTCCATGACTTCTCGGAACATGATCGATTGCCCTTCTCTCGCCTCATAGGCGGGAAGCAGCTCTCGCAAATTGTCTCGAACTTGGTCCACGTACTCGTCGAAAGACATTTCGCGTAAAATTTCCATCGCCGCAGCCGCGTCTTTCTCGCGATCGCGATCCGTTCCCTCTTCGCCCCAATCCGTCACCTTCATGGCGAATTGGCGGAAATGATGCAGGTCCGTCTCGTGGACGAAAGGTTGGGTCTCGCGCCAAGCTAACGTATGCGCGATAAACCAGCCGAGATCGGAACGATCGGGATCGAACATCCCGTTCAGCCGTTGCAACGTAAACATGGGCAAGCCGCGCAATTTATTCAAGCAGAATGCGAACAACTCAGCCGTAGCCGTTGCATCGCTGTCGGCTTGATGGGGTCGATCGTGCGTGATGCCAAGCGATTGGGTCAAAGAGCTAAGCGAATACGACGACTGCGTCGGGAAAAGCAACCGGCTAAGCTCGAGCGTATCGAGCAACCTGCCCGCGAACGGTAAATAGCCGCTCCTATCGAGGGCGGCTTGCAAAAAATGGGTATCGAATTCTACGCTATGACCGACCAGGATGGCGCCCTGCAGATGCGGCACCAGCTCGCTTAGCATTTCCTCGATCTCCGGCGCCGACGCGACGTCAGCGTCCTTGATGCCGGTGAGCCGGGTTATGTCCGCCGGTATCGGTACCGGAGGCTTAACGTAGCTCCCGTAAGTAGAATGTATCGCGCCCGTCTCATCGACAAGCGCGAGTCCAACTTGAATAATATGGTCTTTGTCGGACGACAAGCCCGTTGTCTCAAAATCGAGGACGGCGAATTTCATGCCTGACTTCCTTTCCGATCTAGCCTCGGGCTCATCTTGCTAATGAACGATCGCCTGCAACTCCGCGCTTCCGAATTGAAGCTGAAGCTGACCAATGCCTTGCTGGCAGCATTCAAGGTTGCGTTTCGGATCGTCGAACGACGGATCCGTATCGATCGCTTGGCGAAAATAACTTTGCGCCTGATCTAGATGCGCGAAGACCGCCTGAATGCACCCTAGCGCATTGTACGCGATCGCACGCAGCTTGTTCTCTTCCGTAACGGCGGCGATAAGCTGAAAATGGCGTTGCGCTTCGCACCATTCCTTCATGTGCATGCGCGACATGGCCAGAAACAACCGCGCGCCGATAAAATCGGGATATTGGGTTATCGCTTCCTCGAGTTGCTGCGAGGCCTGCGCGAACATGTGTAGCTTGAAGTAGCCTTGCCCCTTAACGAAAGGACCCATTAACAGTTGCGGATCGTGTTCCGGTTGCTGGGCGGACGGCTGGTTCTGAAGATCGCGATAAAACGCCATGCGGTCCTCGAATTGCAACCATGATTCAATAATATCATCACTTAACGTTTTGAGCATGTTCCATTGTTCCTGAAGATGTTCTTTTTCCTCGCCGGATGCGTGCGGATACCTGATGATGAGTTCGTCGAGCATTTCGTTCATGGTCGCAAACCATTGGCGGATCATGGCTGTGTTCCCCCTCTAACTCGAACTGTACTGCTCATTCTGCGTTCTCGGGGGGTGTTTCATACGCGTTACATAACGGTCGAATGCGGCTCCTCCGCCAACAATTTAACAACATGATTATGTTCATCCATTATCGCGACGCGCGGATGATGTTTGTGCGCTTCCTCGTCCGTCATATACCCGTAACTAATAATTATGACTTGGTCGCCCGGCTGCACGAGTCGCGCCGCTGCGCCGTTCAGGCAAATGACGCCGGAGCCCCGAGGCCCCGGAATCGTGTACGTCTCGAAACGCGCGCCGTTATTATTATTGACGATTTGTACTTTCTCGTCCGGCAAAATATCGACCATTTCCAGCAAATCTTGGTCGATCGTAATGCTGCCGACATAATTCAAATTCGCTTCCGTTACGGTAGCGCGATGGATTTTAGCTTTCATCATTTGGCGGAACATACGAGTTCACCTGCTTCTATAGGATTCACGAGTTTATTGTCGATTAGACGAGTACGGCCGTATCTTACGGCGAGCGCGATTAAGATAGCGTTCCGCGCGTTGCGTAAGGGATCGATTCCCTCGATCGGTTGCATGTCGGGATAAGAAACGATTTCCACGTAATCGATATCCGCGGACGGCGATTTGCGAATTTCATCCGACAACAGCCGTGCAAGCTCGTTTGCCGATGCGCCTTCCGAGATCCAGGCTTCGGCCTTCGCTAACGAACGCGAGAGCGCGAGCGACTGCGCCCGTTCCTCGGCGTCGAGGTAGACGTTACGGGAGCTCAGCGCTAGCCCGTCCTGTTCCCGTACGATCGGGCAAGGGACGATTTCCACCGGTATGCTTAGATCGTTCACCATGCGCGTAATGACCGCGATTTGCTGCGCATCCTTTAACCCGAAGTAAGCGCGATCGGGCTGCACGATGTTGAACAGCTTCGTCACGACGACCGCGACCCCGTCGAAATGTCCGGGACGGCTAGCTCCGCACAGATGATCCGTCACGGACGATACCGAGATGTTCGTCAGCAGCGGATATTGCGGATACATCTCCTCCACGGCCGGCAAAAACACGATGTCGACGCCGTTGTTCGCGGCAAGCGAAATATCGCGTTGCTCGTCTCGCGGATATCTGGTCAAATCTTCGTTAGGGCCGAATTGAAGCGGATTAACGAAGATGCTGAGCACCGTCAGTCCGTTCTCGGATACCGAACGCTTAAGAAGGCTGGCATGGCCTTCGTGCAAATATCCCATCGTAGGCACGAAGCCTACCGTCGCTTCCTCGGAAGCCGTTCTTCTATAGGCAGATACTTCCTTGCGCAATTCGGAAATCGTTCTGATGATTTTCGGAGTCCGCGTCATGGCTTACCCTCTCCCCCGTACATTTTGGCGGGCATGGCTTGACTTGCGTTATTGCTATCTTGAAGAGGGAAACCGTGTTTCTCCTCCGGAAAAGCTTTCGATTTCACGTCGTTCACGTATTCGGCAATGGCGTCGCGGATCGTATCCCCGATGTTCGCGTAGCTCTTGACGAACCGTTTGTCGCGAATGCCCGATCCGTACCTGAGCAAATCATGGAACACGAGCACTTGACCGTCGCAGCCACGACCTGCCCCAATGCCGATCGTCGGAACGCTCAGCGAGCGGGACACCGCGGCGGCCAACTCCTCCGTTACGAGCTCCAGCACGATGCCGAAAGCGCCGGCTTGCTCGAGCGTCTTCGCGTCCTGCAGCATCTTCTCCGCCTCCGCGCTGCTCTTGCCCTGAACCTTGTAGCCGCCGATCTGATGAACGGATTGCGGCGTCAAGCCGATATGTCCAAGGACGGGGATGCCGGCTTGCGTAAGCAGCCGGATTTCATCCGCCAATTCCGCGCCGCCTTCGAGCTTCACCGCGTGGGCTCCGCCGTCTTGCATCAGTCTCGCCGCGTTGCGCAAAGTGTCCGCGGGTCCAAGCCGATACGTCGCGAACGGCATGTCTGCGACGATCATCGTCCCCGGCGCTCCGCGAACGACCGCGCGCGTATGGTAAATCATATCTTCCAGCTTAACGGGAACCGTCGTATCGTATCCGAGCACCACGTTGCCGAGCGAATCGCCGACCAAGATCATATCGACTCCGGCTTCTTCCGCCAGCATGGCCGACGGGTAATCGTAAGCGGTCACCATGGCGATCGGTTTGTTGTTGTTTTTCATCGCTTTCAAGCGAGGTAGGGTCAAAGCTTGCTTCATGGGAGTACCCTCCTAAGTTTGTAAAATATAGAAACAAACAAAAAAACCTCTTTCTGCCCATGAGCAAAAAAGGTTTCCATTCAACATAGAACGTCCTTCACGTCCTTCTGTCTCGGTCCTTTCGGCTCAGAGCAGAATCCGCCGCGAAAACTTTGCGGTATTCAATTGCTTAGTCGTTAGCGTGCCCATCCGCGAGTGCGGTTCCGTCGGATACCGCCTTGCATGTCAATTGTAGCACATTTCGTCGACTAAGTCTATGAGGTTAAGGCCAAGGCAGCCGAGGCTTCGTTAGCCCCCGGCGCCCACTTCGGCGGAGTATACGGTACGGATATTTCCGTCCGACAACTCGACTTGCAAGCCGCCCATATCGTCTAGTCCGCGCGGTACGCCCTCGATGACGCCTTGGGGCGTATACAGCGTCACCGGACGGTTCAACGTGACGGAATGCGCTTCCCATAGCGCCCGGATCGGAGCGAATCCTTGTTCTTGATAGAGCGCGTATAGCTGCTCGAACTGCTCCAGCACGGCGGCGATCAGATCGCTGCGCGAAATCGCATGTCCCGCGGCCATTTTGAGCGATACCGCTTTTTGCAGCAGCTCCTCGGGATAATCTTCGGCGTCTAAATTGACGGAAATGCCCAGTCCGACGATTACGTAACGCAGCCGTTCGTCCTCCGCGGCGGATTCCAGCAAAATGCCGCTGATTTTTCGGCCGTTCACGAGCAAGTCGTTCGGCCATTTGATGCCGATTTCGAGCGGCACGACACGCGTGATCGCGCGGCTAAGCGCTACGGCGGCAAGCAAAGTTAGCTGCGGCGTTAAAGGCAACGGAACGATCGGGCGAAGGAGCAAGCTCATCCACACGCCTTTGCCTGCCGGAGACACCCATGCGCGCCCCATTCTGCCACGGCCGCTCGTCTGCTGCTCGGCGATAACGAGCGTGCCTTCCGGCGCACCTTGCTCCGCGAGCGCTCTCAGCTCGTCTTGCGTAGACCCGACGACGGCGTGCACGCGAATATTACGCCCGAAGCTATTCGTGTTCAGCTTTGGAAGCAATTCCTGTATCGTAAGCCGTGAAGGCTTGTCCTTCAAACGGTAACCGAGGCGAGGTGTCGCTTCGATCACGTATCCTTCCGCTTCCAGCTTACGGACTTGCTTCCAGATCGCCGTGCGGCTTACGTTAAGCTTTTTGCTGATTTCCTCCCCCGACACGAATGCGCCGGGTTCCGCTTCCAGCAAACCGAGCAAAGTTACGTTACTCACTTCATTTCCCCATTTCCGGAGGTAGCATCCTTGTAATCCAATTGCGCGCGGCTAAGGTAAGATCCGCTTTCTCGTTCGGCAGCTTACCGTGAGCAACTTCCGAGAGCAACGCGCGGAGCAGCCTCGCCACCCAAGGTCCGGGCGATCGCCCCAGCAACTTGGATAGCTCGTCCCCGCGTACGGCTAGCTGTCCGACGCGCGTAATCGGCATCGCGGCAAGCCAATCGCGTTCGGCGAGCCCCTCGAAGCCGCGGACCGAGACTTCGATCGCAAGCCAATCCTCGGCGGCTGGCACGCCATAGTCTAGTACGGCTTCGATCCAGTTCCGTTGATCGCAGCCTTCTAGCAAGGCTGGCCCTCCCGTGCGGCCATCGGCAAGCCTACGCTCGAAACCGACGGCGGCAGCGATGCGCGCCGATCTCTTACCGCTCATGCGCAGCGTCTTGCATGCCGAGAGCGCATCCGCTTCCGAAGCGCCTACGCCGATCCAGTAAGCCGCCCAGCGCACATCGATGCCATCGATCGCGGCAAGTCTTATCGCTCGGGCGTTCGCTAATCCCCATCCATCGATTCGCGCCGCAGTCAACGAAGGCAATCGCTCCTTCAAGTGAACGAGCAAGCCGCTATGCTGCAGCCAAGCGCAAGCTTGATCCGGTCCCTGACCGGCAATCATCTTGTCCCATTCCGCGCCGACCCGCTCCATCGCGACATGCGAGAGTCGCTGCTTATGCGTAGCGATCCCTTCCCACGTATCGGAAGCCAATTCGAAACCGAATTCCGCGCCGAATCGAATCGCCCGCAGCATACGCAATGCATCCTCTCCGAAACGGTCCGCCGCTCTTCCGACGGTGCGCACGATGCCCGCGCTCAAATCCTCCCGGCCGCCGAACGGATCGAGCAACGCTCCGTCAAGCCCAACCGCCATAGCGTTGAACGTGAAATCTCGTCTGGACAAATCTTCCCGAACGTCAGTTACGAACGCCACCTCGTCCGGCCTTCGCGAATCCGAATAGCCGGATTCCGTCCGGTAAGTCGTCACCTCGAACGGATCTCCGTCTACAATGACCGTCACGGTTCCATGCTGCAAGCCCGTAGGCAACGTGCGCGGGAATAGCGCCTGTACGGCTTCGGGGAGCGCCGACGTCGCGATATCGATATCGTGCAGGGGTCTTCCGATCAGTCTATCCCGAACGGAGCCCCCTACCATATAAGCTTCATGTCCGGCGTCCGCGAGCGTGCGAAGAAGCTTCAAACCTTCCGCCCAAAGCCTTTCGTCCGATTCCCCCATCTCGCGCACGCTCCTCCCGACTTACGCTAGTGCCCTTAAGATTGGCACACCGGAACCGGCTCTCTTGCCGGAAGTCCGAGCACCCGGTAATAAATATCTTCATACTGTCTCGTTACGCGTTCGTCACAAAATTCCTGATGAGCGCGCTTTAATCCTGCTTCCCTGAAGCTCGCGTATAGCGTGTCGTCCGAAAGCAAGCGAATGGCGTTGTCGGCCATCTCTTCCGTATGGCCGATCGGCGACAAATAGCCGGTAATGCCGTGTACCACGAGCTCGGGTATGCCCCCCGCTTGCGAGCCGATCGTCGGCACGCCGCAAGCCATCGCCTCGAGCGCCACTAGTCCGAAGCTCTCCTTCTCCGAAGGAAGGAGCATGAGGTCGGCGATCGAGATCACCTGCGCGACGTCGTCTTGTTTGCCGAGGAAATGCACGCGCTCGCTAAGTCCCAACCGTTGAATTTTGGCTTGGATTTTGGGCAAATCCGGACCTTCCCCGACCAGGAGCAGTTTTGCAGGAATTTTGGCGCTTACCCGCGCGAAAATATCGACCACGTCGCCCGTTCTTTTGACCGGACGGAAATTGGAGATGTGCATCAATATTTTCTCGCCGGGACCTGCGAAATCCGCTCTCAAATCCGAGCAGCTCCGCGGGTAATACACCCTCTTGTCCACGAAATTATAAGTTAAATCGATCGGCTCGTTGATATCGAGCAGTTCGCGCGTCTCCCGGATCAAATCCTGACTAACCGCCGTGACCGCATCGCTCTTGCGAATGCCGAGGCGAATAATGTCCTTAAGCGTCTCGTCTTGGGCAAGAACGGTAATGTCCGTCCCGTGCAGCGTCGTTACGACTTTGAGCTCATCCCCCGCCATCTGCTTCGCCAAGTACGCGCAAATCGCATGAGGGACCGCGTAGTGCACGTGCAAAATATCGAGCTTCTGAAGCCTCGCGACTTGATTCATTTTACTGGCTAACGATAAGTCGTAAGGCGGGTACCGGAACACGTAGTAATCCGATACTTCTACCTCATGATAATAAATATTCCGATGAAATTTACCGAGTCGAAACGGGATGCTATGGGTTATAAAATGAATTTCGTGTCCTTTTTCCGCAAGTAGCTTGCCTAGCTCCGTAGCCACGACGCCGGATCCGCCTAGCGACGGATAGCAGGTAATACCGATCTTGAGCGGACGACTCATGCTGCGTTCCTCCTTTGTAGCTGCGAAACGACCCTAAGCGACCGAGCGGTACGCATCGTATCGGCCGTCTTCGAAACAATGTATTCGCGAAAGGTTATCCGTTAGAAGCGCTCGATCGAAATCGGCCCTTTCGAGATGAAGCCTTCCGCGTATGTATAACGTTTGGGCTGACCCAGCAAGCGGTCCCTGGCGGCGACGGCTTCCAAATAAGCGGAAGTAAGCGGCGTCTCCACCCAGTCGGCTTGCTCGCCGGCCGGCATGAATTGCGAACGGTACGCTTTCAAAGCGTTCATCTTGACCTCCTGCGAGTCGCTAATATCGACAAGCATTTGAGGCGGATGGGCATCGTTAATGAAATAAAAAATAAGTTGGTCGACACTCCATGCCGGAATCTCCGGCATATACCGCCTCAGCTTCGCGCTGAATACAGCTTCTTCGGCCATCCGGCTGCAAGCGACGTGGTCCGGATGCCGATCTATCCCATAAGGTGCGAAGACAAGCCGCGGTCGATACGTTCGGATCGCCTCGACCATGCGGTCGATCATCTCCGGCACGACGGCCAGACGCCGATCGGGCAAGCCCAGATTGTCGCGAATCGCGAGACCGAGCACCTCCGAAGCTGCTGCCGCTTCGCGGAGGCGCGTCTCCACGTCCCCGTTAGACGACATCTCGGCACGGGTCAGATCGACGATCCCGACTTGCAAGCCGGCTTGCGCGTGCTTCGCGATCGTCCCGCCCATGCCGATCTCGGCGTCGTCCGCATGCGCGGCGAAGACGAGAATGTCCAGCTTTGCGTTGCTCATTCGTCAATCCCCGGTTTATATTTGTGCACGAGCTCGCGCCATGCGAAATCGCCCCGCTCGAGCGCCTTGATGAGCAGCTCGCCGGTCGCGATATTCGTTGCCACCGGAATGCCTTGCACGTCGCACAGACGAAGCAACGCGATAATATCGGGCTCGTGAGGCTGCGCCATAAGCGGATCTCTCAGAAAGATGATCAAGTCCATTTTATTTTCCGCGACGAGCGCGCCGATCTGTTGGTCTCCGCCAAGCGGTCCCGACATGAACCGGTGCACAGACAAACCGGTATTTTCCATAATGCGAGTGCCGGTCGTTCCCGTGGCGTAAAGATGGTGATGCTTGAGCACGTGCTCGAAGGCGATCGCGAAATTTACCATCTCGTCTTTTTTGCGGTCATGCGCGATAAGTGCGATTTCCATCATAGGTGCGGATTCTCCTCTGCCGGGTATTGCGCCCGTTTAATCTAGAAAATGTTCGAAGCCGTACACCATGCCCGTAGTGGACATTACTTTTTTGATCGCCGTATTGACGCCCGGCATATAGCCCGCGCGGTCGTACGAATCGTGGCGGATTTTGAGCGTCTGCCCGAATGCGCCGAACACGACTTCCTGTTGCGCGAACACGCCCGGAAGCCTAACGCTATGTATGCGGAACCCGTTGTAATATCCGCCTCTCGCGCCTTCGATCACTTCTTCCTCGTTCGGGTTCCCTTGACGAAGCTCCTGCCTCGCTTCGGATATCCATTCCGCGGTTTTGATCGACGTGCCTGACGGGGCGTCTAATTTTTGATCGCCGTGGTATTCAATGATTTCCACATGGGGAAAATACTTGGCAGCCATCGCGGAAAACTTCATCATCAATATGGCGCCGATCGAGAAATTCGGCGCGATCAACCCGCCGATTCCGCGATCTTTGCACTGCTTGTCCAATTCGATTATTTGCTCCGGCGTAAATCCGGTCGTCCCCATGACCGGACGAACGCCGAAGCGGATCGCGGTCTCCGTATTCGGCATAGCGAACTTCGGAGCCGTGAAGTCGACGAGCACGTCGGCATCCGACGCCGACAGCGCCTCGGCCAAGTCGGACGCTACGATAACTCCGGTATCGGGTTTGCCGACCAGCATTCCCGCGTCGACCGGCCCTGCCGTCCGCGCAACCGCGGCGACTAGCCGGAGCTCCGGATCTTCCAGTACCATTTTTACGACTTCTCGGCCCATACGTCCGCTTGCACCGGCAACGGCAACTTTAATCTGCGACAAAAATATCACCTGTTCCTTTTCGAATGAGGGTTGGAATATTGCTCCTTCAGCGCTTTTCGCCTTTCGACTCTGACCTCGTGAAGCAATCTGCGGGCTTCCTCGTTCAGCGGATCGAGCGTAAGCGCCTCGCGAAGTGATTCGAGCGATTGTCGGTAATCGCGACGCAGCCGATAGACGATGCCGAGCAATAAGAAAGCTTCGTCCGACAGTGGATCGAGTTCCGTCGCTTCCTTCAGCTCGTCGAGGCATTTATCGAGATTCGGCAACGCGGTTTGAAGCCTGAATCTAGCTTCCGTGATCCGTTGCTTCGCTTTGATCGTTCGGTAATGCAGCTTGTAAGTCGGATCGTCCGGCTTTAACTCCACGGCTTTCTGCGCGTAGGTCATCGCTAGAGGCAACTTCCCGCTGCGCGCGCAAGTTACGGAACCTTTATAATAATACGCCGCATTGCTCGGCTCCGCCGCGATCGCCTGTTGAAACCAGTGCAAAGCAAGCTCGAAGTCACCCTGTAAGATGGCTTCGTATGCTTGCCGGACGAATACTTCCCCGTCCATGCAGACCATCCTCCTTCGTTCAGGGATGGTACAGCATATGAAATTCAGCGGTTATCGGTGTCCTTCTTCGTCCAACGATTGGCATCGCGCGTATTGAACTTATCCATGACTTTACGATGGGCTTCCGTTAAATCGATTCCCAAAGCATTTGCGAAGCAAGTGACGATAAATAAAATATCGCCTAATTCCATCTCGATGGAATTGTCAGCTTCATCGCGTTTTTTAGGCTTCTCGCCGAACTCGTGATTCACTTCCCGGGCCAGTTCGCCGACTTCCTCGGTCATTCTGGCCAGCATCGCGAGCGGGGAGAAGTACCCTTCCTTGAATTGCCCGATATAAGCATCCACATCTCTTTGGATGTCGGCTAAAGTCCGCTCTGTCAGCGCTTTGCCTGCAATGCGGGAATCTCCCATTATCCGCATTCTTCCTTTCGCGAAGGTGTCATTCCTATGTTAGCGTAAGATGTTATCGAAAACAAATGCATTTTTGGAGGTTTTACGATGAATCGTATTTTGACTTGGAACGCTTTTAAAAGCTGGTGCCTTATTGTAATTGGGACGGCCGTGTACGCATTCGGTCTGCAATATTTCATCATTCCCAATCTGCTTATGGAAGGCGGGGTAACCGGGGTTTCCGTCTTGCTCAATTACGCGGCGGACATGCCGGTATACCTCACTTCCCTTATCCTCAATCTACCTCTATTCTTATTGGGCTGGCGACAGCTCGGCAAGAGCGCCATGGTCTATACGCTTGCCGGCACGTTGCTGTTATCGTTGTTCCTCTGGCTAGCCGAGCTGGGCGTGGAACGCGACTGGATTACGCCGTTCCGTACCGAGCAAGATTTCATCCTTGTCGTTCTGTATGCCGGGGTGACGCTCGGCATCGGACTTGGGCTCGTGTTCCGAGGCGGCGGCACAACGGGCGGCGTCGACATTATCGCCCGCATCTTGCATCGGCTCCGCGGATGGAGCATGGGACAAATCATTCTCGTCTTAGATGTGTTCATTCTTGGCACAGCCCTATTGTTCATACCGAAGGAAAAAGTGCTCTACACGCTCGTCAGCGTCTTCATCGCTTCCAAAGTGATCGACTTCATTCAAGAAGGCGCCTATGCCGCCAAGGCGTTCACTATTCTTTGCGCCTCCCCGGAGAAGCTGGCCGCCGAAATTACGAAAGAGCTCGATCGAGGCGTTACGCTTATGCCCGCGATCGGCGGTTATTCCGGAGAGCCGAAGACGGTCGTCTATTGCGTCGTCAGCCGCTTTGAAATACGCAAATTAAAAAGCCTCGTTCGTCTGCACGACAAACGGGCTTTTATAGTCATTAACGATGTGCACGACGTGCTCGGGGAAGGTTTCCGCGAAGAATAACGCGAGTGGGCGACTTACTTCTTATCACGGTTATTCCAGCGCTCGAGCAAACTCTCTGCGGCGTCTTTGCGATTCGCGGCGCCCCGATTGCCCGATGCACCGGCATACCCATCGTTCCGATACCTTCGATAACCGACCCATGTGAGCACCGTTACGATGAACGAGCCCATCATCGCGGGCCACGCCCAGGAAGCGCCTACCGCCGCCGGCACGATGGCCGATTCCTCTTGATCGTTAGCACTTGGAAACAAGTCGAACATCGCCTCACGTAATGGTTGTATGACGTTTACCGTAAGCAGTTGGTTGGACGGATCGGAAAGGATTACCGTCCTCGCATAATGAAGCACCGCATCGGCACGCACGACGTTCCGAGAGGAATCTCCCATCGACACGGCCGTCCGAATCATTTCATAATGGGCATTTAACTGATCAAGTATGGCGCTAGCCGACTCCGATGCGTATCCGACGTTCTCGTTATTCGAGTTAATGGCGCCTTGCAGCGCTTCGAGATCTCCTGCGAGAACCGGCTGATAGTTATGCCATAGCGGTTGATCCGGCCGTGCCATCGCATCCGCTGCAAGCCACAAAGTAGCCGCTTCCGACCTCAGCACCTGCTTGTCCGGTTTCGCTAGCGCAAGCGATCGGCTCGTCTTCGTCAATTGATCCGCTAGCGCTTGCATACCCGCAAGCGATGCGGTATCGGACATCGGAAGCAGCTTGAATCGATACGTAATGACGGACAAGCTCTGCGCCATCCCTGCGGCGTCATCATTATTGACCGCATGATACAAGGCGGTGACGGAACGCAAGAAGCGATCGTATTCGTCCTCGGAAGAGGAAGAGGAAACATCCGCGTCCCGTTGCGTCGTCGCGCTAATCGCGCCGACAACCGGGTCAGTGCCGCGTCCGCTGACCGTAACGGGCATCGCAAGCAGCAAGACGACCGCCGTTGCCGTCAGGAATACAAACCATCGCGCGTTTGAACGCCATTTCACGGACATCCCCTCCTACTTTAAACGTATGGGGGGATGTCCTGCTTTAGAACGGCTGGTCCAACTTCGCTTCGTTCACCGCATATTTAGCCAGCGCCGCTACGATTACGCTGAAAGCCGTCAATAAGAACGTGAACCAACCGATCGCCACCAAGTTGTCTTCGAGCTGCCAAGGCAAATCGGGATATACGCCGAACGTATAATCGACCGTATCGTTAAGGAAAGTCCAAGCCGCGGCGGCGAGCAACGCCATTCCGTCGAACGTGAAGAAGCGCGCGTACAACAAGGCGGTTACGGCCATGGCGGAATGGCCGATAATTAGCATCCAATGCTCCCATTGCAAAATATCGCCTTGCGCTTGTCCCATGAAGATGATCGCCGTCGCCCATATACCGTATTTGACCGAAGTCACGACGCCAAGCGCCTCAACGATACCGCGAATCGCGTTCACCGAAGACCGGCTCGATCTTTCGGGCTGAATCCAAAGCCATAACACGGCGATCGCGAACAGCAGCGAAGCGGTCGGGCTATCCGGAACGAAAGGGATCTGCCAATGCGGGTGCATATCCCAAGTGTAGTCTAATTGATCCTTATACCAATAATAACCGTATGCCGTTCCCGGGATGTAGATGAGCATCATAAGCCATAACGTCTTAGGATGTAGCAAGTATTGTCTGGATTGCAGCAATAACCAATTCAATCGAGCTCCCCCTATAAGCTGAAATTAAGAAAAATGGTGACGCTGCTTTTGCCGGCGTCACCATTTCTGTTTGAGCTTGCTTATGTCGGTCGTTACTCTGCCGCTGCCGCTTTTTGCTTCGACAGCCAGGTCGCGACTTTCTCGATTTGTTCGGCGGAAAGGTCTGTCTTAAACGAAGGCATCGCGCCGTCGCCTTTGCCGTTGGTGATGATATCGATCAATTCTTCCTTCGTATGACGATCGCCTACGCCGCGAAGCGCGGGACCTGCCCCGCCTTCAAGCTCGGCGCCGTGGCAGCTAATACAAGCCGCTTGTGTCATCGTCTCCGTGAAAGCGGTATCTTCCGCTTCTACCATGGCCGGGATTTTCTCCTTGCCTGGGATCCAGCGTCCGAGACCTTTCTCGATCGATTCTTCGGACTTGATTTCGCGTTCGATATGCTCAGGCGTTACGCCGTTCAATTCCAGCTCTTCGGTATAATGGTTCCAAGATACCCAAGTCAAGTAAGCGACCGCTACGAGCGACACGAGCATCAACGAAGACGCGATCGGACGCTTATAGAAGCGGCGCTCTTTGCCCGTATCGAGGAACGGAGCCATTAGTAGCGCGATGAACGGAATACCCGATAGTCCGAGAATACCGAGCACGATATAATCTCCGGAAGCATACGGATACTTCAATAGTTGATACAGGAACAAGAAGTACCAGTCCGGCATCGGAATGAACGAGCTGTTAAGCGGGTCCGCCGGATAACCGAGCGGAGCCGGTTCCGCGATAACGAGCACGAGGAATCCGACGAGTACGACGACGCCGACCATCCATTCCTTCAGCAAGAAGTTCGGGATGAACGCCTCGGACTTGCCCGGGAACGCGGTGAAGTCCGGCGGCGCAACCTGCGAACGGTTCCGTTTGCGGACGCGCGAATCGCCTACATATACGATTTTCTCATTAGGATCATGTTTATGTGCCATCGCTAGCCACTCCCTTCTGTTACAGCGGCCCGGAGATGCCCTGTTTACGAATCATAATGAAGTGTCCGGCTAGCAGAGCGAGAAGCGCTCCTGGCAAGAAGAACACGTGGATAGCGAAAAACCGCGTCAGCGTTTGCGCGCCGACGATCGTGCCGCCGTTCATCAGTTCCTTGATGTATTCTCCGAGGAAAGGAACGGAACCGGCGATTTCAAGACCAACCTTCGTTGCGTAGTAAGCTTTGTTATCCCACGGCAGCAAGTAACCCGTGAAACCAAGGCCTAACATTACGAAGAAAATCAACATACCGACGACCCAGTTCATTTCGCGCGGCGCTTTGTAGGAGCCCGTGAAGAACACGCGAAGGGTATGTAGGAACATCATTACGATGACGAGGCTGGCGCCCCAGTGATGCATGCCGCGCACGATCGCGCCGAAAGCGACCTGATGCTGCAAGTAATCGACGCTATAGTAGGCGTTGATAATATCCGGCACGTAATACATTGTCAAGAACATTCCCGAGAGAATCTGAATGACGGTGATGAAAAACGTCAAGCCGCCGAAGCAATACACGAACGCGGAAAAGTGATGCGCCGGGTTAACGTGCTCAGGTACTTCGTGATCGGCGATATCCCGCCACATCGGTGTGATGTCCAGACGCTCGTCGATCCAATTGTACATATTTTTGAACATGGGACTGAGTCTCCCTCCTTACCCGCGACTATTCGGCTCAAGCGGTCCGAGGTACACCCAGCCGTTGTCCATTTTGACTTCGTATTCATCCAGCGATTTCGGCGCAACCTTCAGGTGCTTGCCGTTCTTGTCATAGCGAGCGCCATGACACGGGCAGTGGTACAGGTTCGGCGCTTCTTCGCCGCTCCAGCTTACCGTACAGCCCAAGTGCTTACAAATCGGCGACAGCGCAAAAACTTTGCCGTCGTCGCCCTTCGCGATCCATGCGATAAGCTTAGGGTCGCTTTCATACCAGCCATCGACTTGATGGATTTTGAACTTCACCTCTTGAGGCTCGTTCGTAACCTTGGTCTCTTCGATAACCTTGATGAAATTACCCTTTTCCTTCTTTTGCAATATAGGATCTACAGCAAAGCGGATCATCGGTAAAATGGCACCGCCCGCCATGAAGGCTCCTGCTCCGCCTAGCGTATACGACAAAAACTGCCTTCTTGTCATTTCCTTACGCTTGGACGGCGCATGCGCGGTATCTTGCTGCTCATTGTGGTCCATTCATTCTACCCCCTTTGCCCCACCAATCTCGCGTCCGGTACGGACTTTAACAGTTTGTTCACAAGGACATAACTATAATAGCCCACGCGTTATATAGCGTCAAGAATCGGCCGCCGAGTTTCCTCGTCCGGCATGAAATGCGCGTTCAAAATGTTCTCAAATTGTCACATTTCTCCGTGGGATTCTTCGCCATATTGTTTGCTAGGCGCCCGCTACTTTATGCGTGACGCGCGCAAGATCCGGTCGTCCGCTCAGCTCCGGCCGGCACCCGCGCGCCACATGGCCGACACCGCTTGACGAATCGCGGCGGAATCCGGTTCCTCGCCTTCCTCGCAGGGCTGAATCCAGAGGCTCGCCGCGGATACGTCTTCCGGTACGCCGCCCGGCCGGCCGCTTACGACGATTATGTAGCGGAAGCCGCTCGATTTCATCCGTTCGCACAGCTCGTTCAATCGCGCGGCCGCGTCTTGGCCGGCTTGATCGTAATGGTACGCGGGCATCGTGACGGTTCGCCCGTGAAACGCTTGCTCCAACACCGATAACCAGTCGCCGGTCCGAAGCATTCGTTCCGTCGCTTCCCATGGCGCTTCCATGCCCGTCAAACCGGAGATCGGGAGCAGGCACGTATCCAAATACGGTTGCAGCTCGTCCCAGCTTTCCGAGCTTAATTCGCTAAATTTCATCATGTCCTCTCCTTGCGCTATCGCTACGTCCATCCTACTCCAAAATCGCCCGCAATAAAAGAAAAAACCCAACCAGTCGGTCGGGTTTCCTTAACTTTGAAATGACCGGCGTACGGTCTAATGCGCGATCTATGGCCGTATCGTCTTCAATTCATCGGTTAATCGCCGAAATGATTCGACGTCTCCATGGGCGAGCGCTTTATCGATTGCGTCATAAATCTTCTCCGTCCGGTAATTGCGCAGCGCTTCGTCCAGGACCATTTCTGCCGCCAATCCCAGCATCGTCTCGTAGGCGACTTTCATGTTGTCCATTCGTTGCACCTCCGAATAATCCGGCGTTTAGGGCGCCTCCTGGTAACGGTTGCGCAGGCCCCACTAAAATCATATTCATATTCCATCCCCAAGAACAAGACGAATGCCCTTATCCCCATCAATATACCGTAGCCTATTCGGTTAAGGATTCAAAATGATCTTATCTTCGAGCGGCGAGGAAACCCCTTTCACAAGCGCCTTTCCTTGCGTCGTCGTCCGGACTACGCCCTCTCCGCCCGCCGTCTCTCCCCACTTGATCATGCCCAGGTGCATAAGCATCGTCAGTATTCGCCGTTCGAATACGTCTCGGCTCGTATCATAATAATAGGAACGAACGAGCGGCTGCAAAATCGCGTAAAGCGACTCTATCGACACCCATTCGGCGGACAACCTTGTTATCCATTGAACTAGCGTCGTTACGTTCGGAATCGGCCCTTTATACAATCTCAACCAAAAACGGTACAGGTCGGGCGGTTCCAGTCGCGACGTTCCGTCCGCCACGTCGCGGCCGGCTTCGGTAATCGTCAGACGGTCGGTCCGCTCTTCGATCAGCTTGTGATAGTAGGCATAATCGTAGAGAAACGACATTCTGTCCGGATAATCGCGAAAGTGTCTGCCATAACCGAATCGCCAGCCGCCACGCGTTGGAACGGTCTCGTTCACGGCGAGCCTTTCGATTATTTGACCGATTTGACGCTTGTACAGCACGCCTTCCGACGTAATTTGCAGGTCGTTGTCTCGAACGAAACGAAGCAACTGCGTCATATCCCCTACTAGAAGCGTCCCTTCGTCTCTATAGGCGGGAGGTTCGTCTCTTTCGTCCAACATCGTCCGGTAACGCTTCTCTAGGGCGTCGCTTAACCTTGTTCGTACGTCTTCCGGTACTTGATACAAGTAACGCGTTTGTTGGGAGAACCCGTTGAACAGCCAACCGAACTTCTTGAAGCGCGAAATCGCATGCCGAGCGATATCTTCCGGAGCGACGGGAGCTGACGGGGGCCCGTTTTTCCCTTTGCGGGAACGGCTCCCTTTCGCCGGAGGCGTTGGAGCGACGGGAGCGGCTGCCTGAGGTTTGCCCGCGTTGAAGGGAGAATTGACGGACTCCCCGCCAAGCGCGCGCGCCTTTAACTCTTCGAGACTGTAAGTTACGCGGCTTTCGAACAATAGCGAATTCAGAAAGCGCAAATCCGCCGCCGTCATTTCGCCGACTCTCGACTCGAGCACGTCCCTGCGTTGAACCGTCGATAGGATCGACTGGATCAATTCGTTCTTGGAATGGCTGCTGCACGTGCATTCGTACGTCTCGGCGATCGCCGTAAGTTCGGCAATATCCGCGTAACAGAGCATGTCGGCTAAGTTCATAGGCATTCCCCGCCTCATGGAGCATTTAATGTCCAGTATCGGTAGCAAGGTGGTGCTTTAAACGTTAGGAAAATACAAAAAAACGACTTCCCCATTAAGAAGGGGAGTCGCGTTCGTTCGATTCGATCTATGAAGTAGCTTGCAAATGAAGCGTGCAATTGTGAAGCAGCGACTTCCAGCCGTTCGCCTCTTGCTCCAATACCGTAAGCGACACGTTCTGGATATGTCTGTCGTCCAGCTCGCCGCACATGTGCTTGATCATCGTCGCTAGAAAACTGCCGTGCGTGACAATTAACCAAGATTGCCCCGGATATTCCGCAACGAGCTCATCGACGAAGGCTTGCCCGCGTTCCACCACCGAAGCGTTCTGCTCCTGGTCCGGCACGACGGCGCGCCAATCGTCGCCCCATCGGGAAAGCCGTTCGGGTAGCGTCGTGCCTTCGGCTTGACCGAACGAGCGCTCCCGTAGCCTTGCGTCCGTCAGCAATGGAAGACCTAGACGATCCGCGATAATTCGCCCCGTCGTAGCCGCGCGCTTCAAGTCGCTCGCGACGATGCCGTTCCAACGTTTGCTTTCTCCCGCCAATCGTTCCGCTAGCAGCCTCGCTTGCGCGATCCCTTCGGCGCTTAGCGTCGTATCCGTCGTTCCTTGAATTTTACCTAGCAGGTTCCATTCCGTAACGCCGTGGCGGATCCAACCGATCGTATTGTGCTGACTCATGCGCGCACGCGGGACAACCAGTTCAAGATGAGCAACGTCATGACGATTCCGAGCATGGACAGGGCGATCCAATATTGAGGCATGGCCGGCGATACGTTCAGCATGATCGGGTCGCTCAAGCCGGCTACCGGAACTTCGAGGTGCATGTTGTCACCGAAGCTATGGCTAGCCGCAAAAGCGTTCGCGGTATCCATAACGCCGGAGAAGTCATGTCCCGAGCGATCGGCGTTGCCGATCGTCGTATAAAGAAACCCGCTGACGAATACGGCCAGCAATCCGGCCAGCAGAGCGGCGATCTTCCGTTTGAATCCGTACGAAAAGGCGTACGTCCGACGTACGGGAGGCAAGAACCAGCTCTGTTCCGAATAAATCCGGTTCATGACGTTCTCGTTCATGATTTGCGCGGTAGCAGGCTCTTCGAACAAGCGATCGTCCTCGGGCAATTCTTGAATGATCGCCGCGCTCTCTTCCCACATGCGGAACTCCTCCGCGCAGGTCGGACAACTCCTTACATGCAAATCAACGGCTAATCGTTCCGGCGAATCCTCCGGCAAATCCCAGTAGATCCCGAACCATTCTCCAGCTTCATCGCATTTCATCGCAGTTTCATCTCCTCGTACTCTTTCATAATCGCCGGTTCCGCAAAATAGTTTTCCAACTGCGCCTTTACGCTGGCCCTCGCCCGGAATAGCAACGATTTAACGGAACTAACCGTCTGACCGAGAATATTGGCGATCTCCTGGTAATCCATGCCGTCATATTCCCTAAGAATCAACGCGGATCGTTGCTTCTCCGGCAAGCTGTTGATCGCTTCCCTTACCATCGATACTTTCTCGCTCCGAAGCAATTGCTGCTCCGGCGCCGCTTCGGCGGGCGCAGCGGGAACGTAGGTGGAATCGTCGAGCGACAAGTGGGTCGCCTTCTGCTTGCGAAGCTCGCTAAGCACCGTGTTACGGGCGATCGTATATAACCATGTGGAGAAAGAAGCGTCTACTTCCCGGAAGGAGTGAAGGCTTCTGTAAGCTTTATAGAACGTTTCCGAGCTTAAGTCTTCCGCGAGCAATTCGAGCTTGGCGCTCTTAAGCATGTGAAATACGAAGGATATAATTTTCTTCTGATAACGGCCCATCAACGTTGCGTACAGCTCAACGTTGCCGTCTTTGATTTCCCGAATTAACTGGGAATCGGTCATCATCTTTCGCGACCCTCCCCCATCTAAGGGTGAACGCGCGCAACCGGTATTACTAACATTGTACCGACGGCGAGCGAAAAAGTTGCGCGTTGCCGCGCATTTTCCCTATAGGAAGCCAGTATTTTACAAATGATCTCTGCTATTGTATCACAGGAAAAGGCTGTATGAGCTTAAAAGTTTCTCAAATATGATAGGGAAATTTGTCCTATTTCACGTCTGCAGTGATGAACATCTAATAAAAGGTTATCGGAAAAAGGACAAAAAAAGACCACCCTCAAAGGGTGGTTGCACATTGTGCTAGGATTGGATAGGAGTGGAGAGAAACCATACTGTACTTTTATTATATGTATACGTTTACATTATGTCAATGGATTTTTTTAAGCGTTTTCATTGCTTGTACCGCGCGGTTCGGGCAGAAAATGAAAAACCGCCCGGCTTATGCGCCGGACGGTCGATCGATCGTTACTTATGGACGGTGTAATTCATTAATTTCAGCAAAACAACCGCTTTATCCAGGTCTTCTTCTTTTCTGAAGCTTAACCGCAGTACGCCCGGCACGTCGTCGCGACTCTCAATGATTTGCAGGTTGCTTAGGTTGATTTTCGCATCTCCGAGCTCGGTCGCAATTTGACCGATAATGCCCGGATGATCGGGTACGTCCACGTAACATTCATAAATGGATGTAATAACGCCTTTGCGACGCTCCGGCAAGCTGTTGCGGAATTCTCCCGCCGTACGGAACTGTTCGGCTACGCCCGCCCCGTCGCCAGCGGCGATCTGGCCGGCGAACCGGCTCATTTCCCGCTGCCAATCCTCGATCAGCTTGAGGACGACTTCCCGGTTGTTGAGCAATATATCGCGCCACATGATCGGATCGCTAGATGCGATACGCGTAATATCACGGAAGCCTCCCGCGGCCAGCACCGCGTATAAAACGTTCGCCTCGTTATAGGCAGCCACTTGGTTCACGAGTGCCGCTGCTATGACGTGAGGCAGATGGCTAATGGCTCCGACGATCGTATCGTGCTCCACCGCGTCTACTTTAACGATGTGCGCTTTGGTCATCTTGATTAGCTGCTCCAAACGCTCCATCGCATCCGGCGGCGTATCCGCCGTCGGCGTGAGGACGTAATACGCGTTCTCGAACAGATGCGAGCTCGCCGCCTCTACGCCCGAGCGTTCGCCGCCTGCCATCGGATGGCCGCCGATGAACACGCCGCCTTGCAGCGAAAGCTTGGACGCATGATGGACGACCGACGCTTTCGTGCTGCCGACGTCCGTGATGATGCATCCCGGCTTCAACGCGACGCGGGACAACCTCTCCATGTAATCGTCCAGCATGCCGACCGGCACGCATACGAAGATGAAATCCGCGTCCTTAGCCGCTTCTTCGAGCGAAGTCGTCGCATAATCGACGACGCCTAGCGCTACGTATTTCTCCACCGACTTCGGATTGACGGAGTGACCGACAACGTAGAAGCCCGGTTTTCCTTTATAGCACAACGCGAGCGAACCCCCGATGAGGCCGACGCCGAAAATAACGACTTTCACCGGATCTCGATCGGATGCTCCGTTGCTCATGTTAGTAAACTCGCTAAACTCGCCGCTCATTCCGTCACACCTTTACCTCTACTTCTTGCAGCACGGATTTCAGTGCCGTTATTACTTTCTCGTTCTGCTCCTGGCTGCCGACCGTAATCCGGATGTAGTTGGCTCCGAAGCCCGCTCTAACGATGATGCCACGGCGGAGCAATGCGTCGTACACGTCATAGCCGGACCGCTTCACGTCGACCATGATGAAGTTGCCGTAAGCCGGGAACGGCGTAAGTCCCATCTCCGCGAACGCGGCGTTCAGGAATTGAAGTCCCTTCTTGTTCTGCTCGCGGCAGTAAGCGATGAACGCCTCGTCCTCGAGCGCGGCCGCCGCAGCCGCTTGACCGACGCGCGACGTGTTGAACGGCGGACGAATCGGGTTCACGTCGTTAATAATGTCCGCGCTGGCGATGCCGTATCCGACGCGCAGCGCCGCGAGACCGAAAATTTTCGAGAACGTGCGAAGCAGCACGAGGTTCGGATATTTCGGCAGCAGCTCGAGACCGTCCGGGTAAGTCGGATCTTCGATGTATTCGCAGTAGGCTTCGTCTAGCACGACCATGACGTTCTGCGGCACTTGGTCGAGGAACGCTACCAGTTCGTTCTTCGTGACGATCGTGCCCGTCGGGTTGTTCGGGTTGCACACCCAGATGATCTTCGTCTTGGCCGTAACGCGCGCCGCCATCGCCGGCAGGTCGTGCTTGCCGTTCGCCATCGGCACTTCGACGATCACCGCGTTCTCGACTTGCGCATTGTGCTTATATTGGGAGAACGTCAAATCCGCCATGATCGTCTCGTCGCCCGGCGACAAGTACGCGCGCGCCAGCATGAGAATGATTTCGTCGGAGCCGTCGCCAAGAATGATTTGGTCCGCGTTCACGCCGTGCTTCTTCGCCAAGGCGTTGGTCAAAGTGACGCCCGCGCCGTCCGGATAGATGCTTAGTCCGCTCAATTCTCGTTCGATCGCTTCTTTCGCTTTCGGCGAGCAACCGAACGGATTTTCGTTGGAAGCCAGCTTAATGATTTCCGTCAAGCCAAGCTCCCGTTTGACATCTTCCACGGGTTTGCCCGGCTTATAAGCCGGCAGGTTAGCGATATTCGGTTTCACTTGCATGGGATACCCTCCTCGATTACGGCAAACGGAGCGTGTTCGCGTTCGCCGTTACCGGCGAAGCCTACGTCGCTCCGAATGTAAATGTGTATCTTATTATGACGCATTGCTTCACCGCTGTACAGCTTAAATCCGCGAATTACTTGCGCGGTTTCAGATCGGCGATGAACGCTTGTACGTTAAGAATGCCTTGCTCGCGCTCGGTTTCGTTCGTCGAAGTGAGCAGCGGCAACGCCTCTTCTACTTTGCGTACGATCGCGCTGCCGACGATAACGCCGTCGCATTGGCCGGCGAATCGCTCGGCGTGCTCGCGCGAGGAGATGCCGAAGCCGACGCAGATCGGCACGCTCGCCGCTTTGCGAACGGTGGCAAGGAAGCTGTCGATGCCGTCGTGGAACGTCGAGCGTACGCCGGTGACGCCGAGCGACGACACGCAATAGACGAAGCCCTTTGCTTGCGCGGCGATGCGCTCTACGCGCGCTTCCGAAGTCGGAGCTACGAGCGGAATGAGGTGAATGCCCGAAGCTTCCGCGATCGCCCTAGCCTCCGCGTCTTCCTCGAGCGGCAAATCCGGAATAATAACGCCGCTAAAGCCATGCTCCCGGAGCAAAGAGAAGAAGTTATCCAATCCGAGTTGCAACGCCGGATTATAGTAAGTGAACAAGATGAAAGGCATCTTCACGCCGCGGCTTCTGGCCGTACTGGCCACCGCCATGCAATCGCGCAAGCCGATGCGGTTTTTAAGCGCGCGTTCCGAAGCGCGCTGGATGACCGGGCCGTCGGCCAGCGGATCCGAGTAAGGCACGCCAAGCTCGATCATATGCGCGCCTGCTGCCTCGGCGGCTTGCACGAGCGCCACCGAAGTTTCCAAGTTCGGGTCGCCCATCGTCATGAACGGGATAAGGGCGGTTTCGCCTTTCGCTTTCAAAGCGGCGAAAACGGTATCGATCGCGTTCGGTACGGTCGTCGTGCTCATAGCTGCTCCCCGCTCTCTATTTTCGCTTGATAAGCGAGAATCGATTCTACGTCTTTGTCGCCGCGGCCGGACAAGTTGACGATTAGAATCTCGTCCTTGCCCATCGTAGGCGCAAGCTTCATCGCCTCGGCGATCGCATGCGCGGATTCAAGCGCGGGGATAATCCCTTCAAGCCGGGACAACAGGTGCAGCGCCTCGAGCGCCTCCGCGTCCGTGATCGGGAAGTATTCGGCCCGTTTGATATCTTTCAAGTACGCATGCTCCGGTCCGATACCCGGGTAGTCTAACCCCGCGGAAATCGAATGCGCGGGAAGCACTTGACCGCCTTCGTCCTGCAGCACGTAGCTCATCGAGCCTTGGAATACGCCCGGACGGCCTTTAGTCATCGTCGCCGCGTGCTCTTCGGTTTCTACGCCGCGTCCAGCCGCTTCAACGCCAACGAGACGTACGGACGTATCGTCGATGAACGGGTGGAAAATACCGATCGCGTTGCTGCCCCCGCCGACGGCCGCGACGATCGCGTCCGGCAGACGGCCTTCCGCTTCGAGCACTTGCTCGCGCGCCTCTAGTCCGATAATGCGTTGGAAGTCGCGCACCATCATCGGGTAAGGGTGAGGTCCGGTTACGGAGCCGAGAATGTAATACGTGTCGTTTACGTTGCTTACCCAGTAACGAAGCGTCTCGTTGCAGGCATCCTTAAGCGTGCGCGTGCCGGACATGACCGGAATGACTTCGGAGCCGAGCAGCTTCATGCGGAATACGTTCAGCGCCTGACGCTTCGTATCTTCTTCGCCCATGAACACCTTGCACTCGAGTCCCATTAGAGCTGCTACCGTGGCGGACGCGACGCCGTGCTGGCCGGCGCCGGTTTCGGCGATGACCTTTTTCTTGCCCATGCGCTTCGCGAGTACCGCTTGGCCGATCGTATTGTTGATTTTATGCGCGCCCGTGTGGTTCAGATCTTCGCGCTTTAAGTAGATTTTCGCGCCGCCGAGATGGTTTGTAAGCCGTTCCGCGTGGTATAGCGGCGTTGGGCGGCCGGAATATTGCTTCAATAAGTAACGGACTTCCGCGATGAACTCGGGATCGTCCTTGTATTTGAGATACGCTTCTTCAAGCTCGATCAGCGCGTTCATCAACGTCTCTGGAACGTATTTGCCGCCGAACGGTCCGAACCGGCCGTGCTCGTCGGGAACCGACTTCGCTGCCGGCATTTGCGATGCTTGTGTCATGAACGTTTCACCCTTTCCGCGAATGCGGAGATTTTATCGTTATCTTTGACGCCTTCCGTCTCTACGCCGCTCGAAATATCGACGCCGTACGGCCGATAGCCCGCGATGAGCTCGCCCGCGTTGTCGGGGCTCAGCCCCCCGGCAATGAATAGCTTGAGCCCATGCTTGGCTGCTTCATTCTGATAGGCCGGAATAACATCCCATCGGAACGCGATGCCCGTACCTCCGCCAGCCGTATCAAGCAAAATCGTCGATACCGCGCCCGCGTAAGCGGCGAGTCTTGCCGGGCCTGCCTCAGCGTCCGTCGCTTCAGCTTCGCCGCCAGACGTTTGCGCCTCGGTGACCGGAAGCGCGCGCCACACTTCGACGTCAAACCGATCATGGACCTCGCGGCAAAATGTCGGCGTCTCCTCGCCGTGCAACTGCACCACGTCGAGCTTAACCGCTGCCAGCGTATCCGCGAGTTGCTCCATCGTCGGATTGACGAACACGCCGACCGTCAGAGGAGGCGTACCACCTGCCATCCGAATTTCGCGGGAAACCGCGTGTAGCTTGCCCGCTTGCTCTAGCGTCAGCTGCCTGCGGCTCTTGGCGAAAACGAAGCCGATATAATCGACGGGTTGGCCGTCCATCCCGCGTAGCGTCGCTTCTTCTTTAATGCCGCATATTTTGACTTTGGCTGGTTCGGCTTGGTTGCTCATCCCGCCGCGCCCGCTTTCGTCGCAGGTCCGAGCAGCTCGTTAACGGCTGCTTGAACGTCGGCTTGCCGCATGAAATGCTCGCCTACGAGCACGGCTTGCGCGCCGGCGCCGCGGACGAACGCGACGTCCTCTTGCGAAGAAATCGCGCTTTCGCTAATGGCAAGAACGTTGCTTGGCATGAGCCCGATCAATTGCTCCGTTACTTTCAGGTCGGTGACGAACGTCTTCAGATCGCGGTTGTTAACTCCGATAAGCGATGCCGAGCCGATATCGAGCACCGTCTCCAGCTCCGGACGGTTATGCACTTCAACGAGGACGTCCAAACCGAGATCGCGAGCGAGCGTATGGAAGGAAGATAGCTGCTCTTTCGTCAAGATCGCGGCGATCAGCAGTATGGCGTCGGCGCCGATAAGGCGCGCCTCGTATATTTGTCGTTCGTCTATCGTGAAGTCTTTGCGCAGCAGCGGTACCTTCACCTGCTCGCGAATTTGCTGCAAGTAAGAATTGCTGCCTTGAAAATAATCGGTATCCGTCAGTACGGATATGCAATCGGTTCCCGCGGCTTCATATTGCTTCGCAAGCGAGACCGGGTGGAAGTCCGGGCGAATGAGTCCTTTGGACGGGCTCGCCTTCTTCACTTCCGCGATCAACCCTACCAGGCGGTTGCGTTCTCTTAGCGCTCGTTCGAACCCGCGGCAAGGCGCGAGCTCCGCGATCGCTTTTTCCGCTTCCGCTAACGATAATGTTTGTGCGAGCGCCTCGACTTCTTGGCGCTTGGTGGCAACGATTCGATCAAGAAACATGGCTCACTTCTCCCGTCGTAGCAATCCAATGCTGCAATTTGCTTGCGGCGCGTCCGGAATCGATCGTCTCCGCCGCGATTCGTACGCCGTCTGCTAACGATTGTGCACGCCCCGCCACATAAATGCAAGCCCCGGCGTTCGCGAGCACGACGTCGCGGTACGCGCTCTTCTCTCCGTTAAGTACTCTGCGAATAATCTCGGCGTTCTCCGTCGCGTCTCCGCCTTGCACCGCGCTTAGCGGCAACGTCTTAAGGCCGAGTTCTTCCGGAGTAATGTCGTAAGTGATGACTTCGCCATCGCGAAGTTCCGATACTTGCGTCGGCGCGGAGATGCTGATCTCGTCGAGCCCATCATGGCTGCCGACGACCATCGCCCGCTTAAGTCCGAGACGGGACAACACTTCGGCGACCGTAGCCGTTCGCGTCCGATCATAAAGGCCGATAAGCTGCCGATCTGCGTTCGCCGGATTCGCGAGCGGACCTAGCATATTGAAGATCGTACGAACGCCTAGTTCGCGGCGCGGCACTGCCGCATGCTTGAGCGCTGGATGGTACAGTTGCGCGAACATGAAGCAAATGCCGGTCTGATCGAGGCACGCGGCCGCTTGCTCGGCTGACAGGTTAATGTTGACGCCGAGCGCTTCCAGGACGTCGGCGCTGCCGGCTTTGCCGGACATAGCGCGGTTGCCGTGTTTGGCGACGCGCGCGCCGGCCGCTGCCGCGATGACCGCGGACACGGTCGAAATGTTGAATTTATGAATGCCGGAGCCGCCCGTTCCGCAAGTATCGAGCAAGTCTTCTTTCTCGGTGCGAACGGCATTGGCATATGAACGCATCGCTTGCGCGAAACCGGTAATTTCGTCGACCGTCTCGCCCTTCATGCGCAAGGCGATCATCGTCCCGCCGATTTGCGCGGGCGTTGCCTCGCCTTTCATAATCGTCGTCATCGCGCCGAACGCTTCTTCTCGCGACAGGTTCTCGCCCTTAATCAGCTTTGCCAGCGCTTGCGGCAACGTCACCGTCATCATTTCGCTCATCTCGTATTCCGTCCTTTCAGGCTCATCTCATCTATTCTTGTTCGTTCAATCGTAATCTAAGTTCGTACGGCGGTCTCCTACGACGGCGAGCGGCTTGTTGCCGCCGATCGTTGCTTGCGGCGCTGGCGGGAATGCGGCTTCCGCGGAGCGAATCGCCTTAAGCATTCCTTTCGCCTTGTTCACCGTCTCTTCGTATTCGTTCTCCGGCACGGAATCCCATACGATGCCCGCTCCGGCTTGGACGTAAGCTTTGCCATGCTTGAAAATAATCGTCCTAATCGTAATGCAAGTGTTCAAGTTTCCCGAGAACCCAAGATAGCCGATCGCTCCCGCGTACGCACCTCTTGCTTCATTTTCCAACTCGGCAATAATTTCCATCGCCCGCAGCTTCGGAGCGCCGGATACGGTACCCGCAGGCAAGCAGGACAGGAACGCGTCGTAAAAATCTTTGTCCGGCCGCAGTTGGCCCGTCACGTTCGAGACGATATGCATGACGTGCGAGTAACGTTCGATTTCCATATAGCTATCGCATTTGACCGTACCGAACGTCGAAACCCGCCCGATATCGTTGCGTCCGAGGTCCACGAGCATGACGTGCTCCGCGCGTTCCTTCTCGTCGGCGAGCAGCTCCTTCTCTAGCGCCATGTCCTCTTCCGGCGTCTTGCCGCGAGGCCGCGTTCCGGCGATCGGACGCGTCTCGACTTTGCCGTTGTCGACTTTGACGAGCAGCTCGGGCGACGTGCCCACGATTACTTCGTCGTCAAGCTTCAAGTAATACATGTAGGGCGACGGGTTCATCGTTCTTAGTACGCGGTACACGTGGAGCGGATCGACTTCGGTCTCGATGTGGAACCGTTGGGAGAGCACCACTTGGAAAATATCGCCCGCCCGGATATATTCTTTCGCTTGGTTAACGTTGTCTATGAACTGTTGCTTCGTCAAGTTCGACTGGATTTCGCCGAGGTCCGGATCTTGCGGCGGAGCGTCGCGCGATGCGATCGGAGGTTGTGGTTGCTGCAGCCTGTCGATCGTTGCGTCGATGGCCACGCATGTCGCTTCGTAAGCTTCCTCGATCGCTTTGTCGGATGCGCCTTCCGTTACGTGCACGTTACCGATGACGAGCACTTGCTGCTTGAAGTGGTCAAACACGATCACTTGGTCGCAGAACATGAATTGCATGTCGTCCATGTTCAGGTCGTCGATGTCGTGCGGCGGCAGCTTTCTCTCGTAATACTGAAGCAGATCGTAGCCGAAAAATCCGATCGCGCCGCCCGTAAAAGGCGGCAAGTCCGCGATTTGCGGACTGCGGTACGTTCTAAGCTTCTCTCTGAGCAGCTGGAGCGGTTGATCCGTCACGTGGTACTCGGTTTTGCCGTTCTGCTCTAAGGACAGCTTGTTTTTCTTCAATTTCAATACGAGAAACGGATCGGTGCCGATGAAGGAATAGCGGGCCCATTTGGCTCCGCCCTCTACGCTCTCCAGCAGGAAGGCGCGTTTGTCGCGGCTTAAGTGCTGGAATACGCGGATCGGCGTCTCCGTGTCGGCAAGCAGTCTGCGCACGACCGGAATGACGTTGTATTTGCCCGCGAGTGCGATGATGCCTTGCAATTCCTGTTGATTCATCAGTCATCTCTCCCTTGTGTAAAACAATAAAAAAAGCACCTCTGCTCCGCAGAGATGCGTGTCGATATCGATAAGGGTGGTTCGCGCGCTCGCTCGTTCGGACATGGATAGCATACGTCCATGCGCTGAAGAGTCGCGGCTGCTCCGCTCATCTCGGCTCGTCTCTACTCGGCTAGCTCAGCGTAAGTTGCCGTCCCTATGGCCGACCGTTCCGCTTTGCTTAATATGTTACTCAATATAGCATCGCATCGCCCGGGCGTCAACCGTTTTTGAGCAACTTTTCAACGCAAATGCTTGTGCGCATCGTCCTCCAAAAGGTAGCGGTGATGACGACGGGCTTCGGGATTGGCGGGGCGAAGGATGCGTTTGTGGTGGAGGCTTTTCACTAGTTTACTGGCTAAACCCGCGCTGCATTGCAAGCACTCCCGAATATCGGATATTCGGAATCCTTCCGTTAAACGCAAACCAAGGCGAATAATCTCGCGCTCATAAGGCGCAAGATGCAGGTACTCCGTTTCCACCCCCGTCGATCTTTGACCAAGTACCTCGTAGATCGAACGTTTGCACAATTCGGGTCTTTTGTCCATCTCGTCCCAGGAGAACGGGAAGTACAAATATCCCGCAATACCAACCGATCTAACCTTGTTCTTCTCCGAATCGAATCTGTCCCGCGTAATTTTCTCCGCATGCACGACGAACCCCTCCGCTTCGAAGGCAATCCGCAAAGGTTTGTAGAAGGCATCGATATAATTGCGTACGCCCGTACTTGTAACTACCTCATATTCCAGTTCAATACCTTCGAATGATTTAAACACCGACCATAGCAATTCAAGTAACTTCCTCTCTCCCGGACCATGCTTTTTCAACATCTCCAATCTCATACCGCTAGAGGATCGTTGCTGTTCTTTGAGAAACTTCCCGTACGCCAACTCGAACATATCCACCCTCCTCAAAATAAAAAACGCCGCCCGCTCCCTTAGGAGTCGAACGACGTGTTCTTCACGTTCAAATATGTAGTTACAATAGCTCGTACACAAACAATAGTCACATCGCGAGTGCTTAATTCGCAGAATCGAGCAACCACAATCCATTTAGTCACACTTTGTGTGCTTATTTGGGTAGATTGAGTAACTCAAACGCATTTAGCCACACTAAATGTGCTTATTTCAACGGAAAGAGCGCCATTTGCACTTTTAGACACACCACATGTGCTTATTTCACCGAATTGAGTAACTCAGTCGGATTTAGCAACACCGCATGTGTTTAATTCGAAGAAACAGGCTAGTCAATCGCCCTAGTGCCTCAAACATCCCTACTTAGCACTTAAGTCCGGACGAAGCACTTGCGCGCCGCCGAGGTAGACGTGGCGAATGTCGGACTGCGACGCATCGGTGTTCACCATCACCATGAGGCGGATGCATTTCTGGAGACTGCCTTTGACCGGCACTTCAAGCGAGCACATGAGCGGCACGAGCTCCCAGCCGGACATTTGGCGAATGGCGCGCGCCGGGAACGTCGCGTCCAGATCGTGGGTCACCGTTACCCATACGCACGCGATGTCCTCCGGCACGAACCGGTTGACTTCCACGATACTGTTAAGCAACACGATCGTCGCGTCTAAAATCGCTTTTTCTTCGTTAACCTCTACCGTTATAGCACCGCGAATACCTCTTACGCTCATGACTGCCTATTTCCCCTCTCTTAGTCCGTCCACGATCTCCCTCACCCATGAGACGGGAACGTCATTGCGAATTTCTACGGTGCCAATGGCAGTCGGAACGACGAATACCATTTGACCTTCTTGGAACTTCTTATCGTGGAGCATCGCGCTCATGACTTCGTCCGTGTTGATCTCGTGCGGTATACGCACCGGCAAGCCGAACTTGCGGAAAATCGCTTCCGTCGTCTCCGCGATGTCGGGCGAATAGCCGAACCGAGCGGCTAACCGAGCGGATCCGACCATGCCGATCGCGATCGCTTCCCCGTGCACGAGCTCGCCATAACCGGCGACGGCTTCCAGCGCATGCCCGATCGTATGGCCGAGATTCAAAATCGCGCGCAAATCGTTCTCGCGCTCGTCCTGCGACACGACGGTCGCCTTCACCTTGCAGCCCTCGTACAACGCATAGCCGAGCGCCTCCGGATCAAGACCGAGCAACCGGTCCGCGTTATCGTCGCACCACTTCACGAAATCCGCGTTCCATATAAGTCCGTGCTTGATCACTTCCGATAACCCCGCGCGTACTTCGCGGATCGGCAAGCTTGCAAGCGTATCCAGATCGTAAAGCACGAATTCCGGCTGATAGAAAGCGCCGATAATATTTTTCGCTAACGAATGGTTGACCGCGACTTTGCCTCCGACGCTGCTATCGTGCGCTAGAATCGTCGTCGGCACTTGTACGAACCGGACGCCGCGCATGTAGGTAGCCGCGACGAAGCCCGCAAGATCGCCGATAACTCCGCCGCCCAAGGCGACGACGGTCGACTTTCGATCGAGTCCCCCTTGCAGGGCGACTCCGATCAACTCGTCGAGCATTTCGAGCGATTTAGTCGCTTCGCCCGACGGTACGACCGCGGTAGTCACCTTGTATCCGGCCGCAGCGAACGAAGCTTCCAAACGATCCGCGTACAGGTCGGCGACCGACTCATCCGTAACGAGCATGATCGGCGACTTGACTGGGAACCGGCGCTCCAAAAAGCGCTCGCCGATCCCGTCAAGCAGTCCGGTACCGATGTAGATCGGGTAGGAGCGTTCCCCGAGATCAACCTTCAGCTCCCGAACCTCTCCGGCCATTAGTAAGCCTCCACTTGGCTCAAATAATTGCTCAAGTTGGCCGCGATCTCTTCCATCGAATCTCCGCCGAACTTCTCCATGAACGCCTTCGCGACTTCCCAAGCGACGACGTGTTCCATGACGACGCTAGCAGCGGGAACCGCGCATGCATCGGAACGTTCGACTTGCGCGGTGAACGGTTCTTTCGTGTCGATGTCTACGCTGGCAAGCGGTTTATACAGCGTAGGAATCGGCTTCATAACGCCGCGAACGACGATCGGTTCGCCGGTCGTCATGCCGCCTTCGAATCCGCCCGCGTTATTGGAAGCGCGATAGAAGCCCTGCTCCGCGCTGTGCATAATCGGATCGTGTACTTGCGAGCCCGGAATGCGGCCTGCTTCGAAGCCGATTCCGACTTCAACGCCTTTGAACGCGTTGATCGAGACGACCGCTTGCGCGATGCGTCCGTCGAGCTTGCGATCCCATTGGACATGGCTGCCTAGTCCGACAGGCAACCCTTCGACGATACATTCGACGATGCCGCCGATCGTATCTCCGTCGGCTTTCATCTTATCGATCAAGTCCATCATCTTCTGCTCGGCGTCTTTGTCGACGACGCGAACCGGAGAAGCCTCCGTCTGCTCGATAAGCTCGTCGATCGGAAGATTCGGAGTTGCCGCTACGACATCCCCGATCGATACGACGTGGCCCGCCACCTTAATGCCGAAGTGCGCCAGCAATTGGCGAGCGATTGCACCGCAAGCTACGCGTGCCGCAGTCTCGCGCGCGCTGGAACGCTCGAGCACGTTACGCAAATCTTTCAAATTATATTTCAGTCCGCCGTTCAGGTCAGCATGACCCGGACGCGGCCGGTGAACGCGGCGTTTCGCTTCGTCTCCGCCTTCGATCGGCTCGACGTTCATGACGGACGTCCAATGCTTCCAGTCCTTGTTCTCTACGACAAGCGCAACGGGAGCTCCCGTTGTCCGGCCATGCCGAACTCCGCCGACGATCTGAGCCGTATCCGTCTCGATCTGCATCCGGCGACCGCGTCCATGCCCCTTCTGGCGGCGTTGCAATTGAAAATTCAAAGCTTCGAAATCAAGCTCCAAGTTGCTAGGTAATCCCTCAATAATTGCGGTAAGCTGCGGACCATGCGTTTCCCCCGCTGTCAAATAACGTAAAGTCAACCCCAGTTCCTCCCTTTTGCCACTAAAGCCGTGAACTCTTTGCTCATTATATTACAGCGTTAAAGCGTTTGACAAGAAAACAGCCCGTCAACTTCGGACGGACTGTTTCTTTGGGCCCGCCGGCTGGCTAGTGCGGGTTTCCCTCATATAGGTTAATAGCTGCGTATTATCTAAACCGAGAATTTGCGCGCATTCCTGTACCGAAATCAATCCTCGGCGATATGCGGCTATTACTTTTCGTTTGTCCATTCGTTCCCTCCGTCAAGCTCGATAATACGTAGTATCGGTTGGAAGGTTTACGAACATACGCGATTTATGTCTTTTTGTAGAAAAAAGTATCGGCCGTCTCGAGCCCGTATTGGCCCGGAGAGAAAATTTGCTCGGTGCTCCCGACGAACAACAATCCGCCTGGTCTGAGCGCCTGAGCGAATTTACCATACAGCAAATGCTTGGCTTCTTCGGTGAAATAGATCATGACGTTGCGGCAGACGATCAAATCGAACCTATCCCCGAACTTGTCGAGGAGCAGGTTCTGCTTTTGAAACTTCACCGCGCGCTTCAGCTTATCGTTAACGTTGAACGCGCCCTCGGATTCCGTAAAATACTTCGACTTGAAAGACGCCGGCACGTCGCGAAGCGACCGCTCTAGATAGCTGCCGTCTTTCGCTTTCGCCAGAACGCCTTCATCGAGGTCCGTCGCGAGCAAAGACGCGCGATCCAGCACGCCGAGCGAGTCGAGGATCATCGCGATCGTATACGGCTCTTCTCCGGTCGAGCAAGCGGCGCTCCATAGGTTCAGGCGAGGGTTTTCTTGTATCATGGCAGGTAAAAAACGATCCTTCAGCACTTGCCAGCGGTTCGGATTGCGCCAAAACTCGGATACGTTGATCGTCATCCGGTCGAGAAACTCGTTGCGAAGCCTCGGCTCGGCCGTTATGGCAGAGAAGTAAGCAGCGAACGTATTGAAGCCGTGTTTCATGCGCAACGTCGTCAGACGCCGACGCATCTGGCTCTCCTTGTACTGCGACAAATCGATCGAAGTGAACTTCTTGATGTTCGCGACGAATTGGATGAAATCTGCATCCTCCGGCGAGTTGACGTTCGTAATCGGATTCGTTCCTCTGTCTCCCATGACGCGGACTCTCTCCCCTGTTGTGTTATATCCACACCTGAATCGCTTTGTCGTATGCGACGAGCTCGTCATCGGCGAAGAAAATACCGATTTCCCGTTCGGCGTTATCATGAGAATCCGATCCGTGGATCAGATTGAAATTCGTATGTATCGCGAAGTCGCTGCGGATCGTTCCGGGAGCGGCTTCCAGCGCATTCGTCTTGCCGATCAACGCTCGGCACAGCGCAACGGCTTGATCGCCTTCCCACACCATCGCGAATACCGGGCCCGCCGTAATGAAAACAAGCAGACGCTCGTAGAAATCTTTGCCTTCGTGCTCGGCATAGTGAAGCTTGGCGCGCTCGAGCGACACGTTCATCAGCTTGGCGCCGACGAGCTTAAGTCCTTTGCGCTCAAAGCGGGAGACGATCTCGCCGATCAGTCCGCGCTGGACTCCGTCGGGCTTAATCATTAAGTAAGTTCTCTCCATATACTCGCTCCTCTCAACTTCGCAAGCTGCGGTTTGACCCTCATTTTACCACAACTTTTGTCCTAATAACTCCGTTTCGCGACAAATCGGGCAATATCCATGAGATTTCGCTTAGCCGGTATATCCGGTAAGCCGTTCAAGGCTTTCAACGCCTTGTCGATGTAGCGATCCGCCAATTGCTCGGCCATCCCGATTCCTCGGCTGGAGCGTACGAGCTGAACCGCGGCCGCCGATCCGCTTTGACCGTTGTTTTCGCGGATCAGATCGATCTCGCGCAGCAATTGGTCCCTAATGACTTCGTCCTTAAGCGCGTATAGAACGGGCAGCGTAATATTCCCTTGCCTGAGATCGCTGCCCGGCGGTTTGCCGATCGCTTTCTCCGTGCCGCAAATGTCCAGCAAATCGTCCGTAATCTGGAACGCCATGCCGACATTGTAGCCGAATCGGTACAGCGCGTTGCTGACCCGGTCCGGCGCATCGGTCGCCATAGCGCCAAGCTGGCAGCTAATCGCGATGAGCAACGCGGTCTTGCGGCGAATGCGAAGCAAATAATTGCGAACGCTTTGCTCAACGTTGAAGAAGTCGCGAATTTGCTCCATCTCGCCGAGGCACATTTGCACGATCGCCCCGGACAAAATCTGGTGAATCCGCACTTTATCGAGCTCCGTCACGACGGTAAGTGCCTTGGCGTATATGTAGTCCCCGGTGTACATGGCGATACGGTTGTCCCACTTGGACTTGACCGTAAGTTGGCCGCGGCGGGTATTGGCGTCGTCGATGACGTCGTCATGCACGAGCGTTGCCATATGGATCAGCTCGAGCGGCACCGCCACTCGCTTCAGCGTTTCGAGAGAATAGTCGCCGAATTTGCCGCTAAGCAACACGACCACGGGCCGCAGCCGTTTGCCGCCCGCCTTAAGCAGATGGAGCGAAGTTTCGCTCAGCATCGGAAAGTCGGACGTTACGGTTACGGCCATGCGATCTTCTATCGCTTGCAAATCTGATTTTAACGCGGCGTATAGTTGCATCATTTTCATAGGGTCACCTGCGGACTAAATAAAGTTTTCCGCGACGCGCGGCAGCGGAAGCTCCAGCAGCTCGACCGGACGATCGATAAGACCGAGCTCCTGCGCGTAACGAAAATACAGCGAGAGGCCCGCTTTCTGCTGCGGACCGAAATCGTGACATAAATTCGCGAAATAATTGTACCAGTATTCGGACGTGCCGCCAATCTGTTGCATCGCCTTCTCGACGATAGGTTCCAGGTTTTCGGAAGCTCGCCGCTTGCTCTCGATCAAGCCGTCGTAGATCGCGCGCACCGCTTCCGGATTCGCTTCGGCGGCTTCCCGGCGCACGGCCCATACCGCGAACGTCATCCAATGGCCCGTCCATACGTTCCACACTTCCCCGAGATCAAGCACGCGATAGCCGTGTTGCTCCCAGGAGGCGCGAATGGCATGGTCGCCGATGAGCAACGCGGCGTCGGCGTTCTCGAGCATCGGCCCGAGCGACGGCTCGGCATCCTCGTACGTCGGTTTACCGCCGTAGAACTTCTCCATAATGATCTTCAGCAAGTTAACCGAAGTCGCGGAAGCCGTCGTTAGCGCGATTGTGCCGTTAATGACTTGCTCCAGGGGCGATTTCAGGAACAATAGAATCGATTGAACTCTGCCGTTCGCGCTTACGGACAAATTAGGCAGCAAGTAATACGATTCGGAAGATAAGCCGAAGGCATACGACGAGATTGCCGCCATATCGATCTCGCCTTGGCGAAGCTTGCGATTGAGCGCGGCAGGCAGCTCCGATACGATCTCCGCGGGCTCTCGCAGCGCGGATGCGTCGAAGTGGTGAAACACCGGCCACGCATTCGTATAAGATATGCGTCCGATTCGCATCGGACGCGAAGGACCGTCACTCATCGGATTCTCCCCATCTTTTGAACAAATTGTGTGGTATGCCCATGCTGTCCATCACTTTGCCGACGAGGAACGCGACGATGTCTTCGATCGTCTGCGGTCCGTTATAGAAAGCCGGCATAGCCGGAATGATGCGCACGCCGAGGCGCGCCAGCTTAAGCATGTTTTCTAGATGTATGGCCGACAGCGGCGTTTCGCGCGGAACGAGCAGCAGCGGCCGCCCTTCCTTCAGCATGACGTCGGCGGCGCGGGTCAATAGATTCGTAGAGGCGCCGTTCGCGATAGCCGATAACGAGCCCATCGAGCAAGGTATAATGACCATGCCTTCCGCGCGGAAAGATCCGCTGGCGATGCTGGCGCCGATGTCGTTAAGCGGATGGTACGTCATGCTTCCCGCCTGCAATGCGCCTTCGAACGCCGAAGCGAGCGCTTCTTGCCGGCGGGAGGCATCCCAGCCCAGTTCTTCCTTAAGCACGCGCCAGCCGGCATCGGACACGACGAGATGAACGTGTATGCCCGCCGCCAGCAACTCCTTGCACAGCTTCACGCCGTACGGAGCGCCGCTTGCTCCTGTAATGCCGACGACCCATCTCCGCGATGCGGGGACGGGTCTGCGTTGTTCGGCAGCGTTTACCACGATCTCACCACCACGAGATCAAGGAACGTGAACGCGAAGACGACTGCGCTTAATACGCCGTTCATCGTGAAGAACGCCGCGTTCAATTTGCTGAGATCGTTAGGTTTGACGAGACGGTGTTCGTACAGCAACAATCCCGCGGCAATGATCATGCCGACGAAATACGGCCATCCGAGATCCGTCAGTACGAACAAGAGCGCGAAGCCAACGGTCGTAAACGCGTGGAAAGCGCGCGCGATGTTCAAAGCTCCCGCGATGCCGAACCGGGCAGGAATCGAATGAAGCCCTTCTTTGCGGTCGAATTCGATATCCTGGCACGCATAGATAATGTCGAAGCCGGCCGTCCAGATCGCTACGGTAACATAAAGAATGATTGCGGTCCAAGTCACTTCCCCGGTAACGGCTACCCATCCGCCAAGCGGAGCGAGTCCGATCGTAAGACCGAGAACGATATGGCATGCCCACGTGAAACGCTTCGTGTACGAGTAAATGACGGTCATGAATACGGCTAACGGAAGCAGCTTGACGGACAAGCTGTTGAGCTGCGATGCCGCCCAGAACAACAACGCGAACGAGACGACGATGAACAAGATCGCTTCAGCGCTCTTGATGAGGCCCGCCGGTATCGCCCGGTTAGCCGTACGCGGATTGCGCGCGTCGATCGCTTTGTCAATGACGCGGTTAAGTCCCATCGCTGCTGTGCGCGCGCCGACCATCGCCATTAGAATCCAGCCGCATTCGCTCCACTCGGGAAGCCGGCGATCCACGACGACCGCGCCGAGAATCGCTCCCATATAGGCGAACGGAAGCGCGAAAATCGTATGCTCGAATTTGATCATTTCTAGAAAAGTGCGAATTTTGGCTATCATGCCTTGTCATTTCCCTTCGTGCCGATATGCAACGCCGCCACGCCGCCGAAGAAAGGATAAGCTTTCACTTCGCGCATGCCGACACCACGGAACATTTCCGCCAGCGCCTGCAAATCCGGAAACGTAATAAGCGACTCAGGCAACCAGGCGTATTGCTCGTATCGTTTGACTAGCAATTTGCCGATCATCGGCATCAGCTTCTTGAAATAAAAATAATAAATGGCTTTGAACGGCTGCCAAGTCGGCTTGGACAGCTCCAAGCAGACGACTTTGCCGCCCGGCTTCACGACGCGCTGCATCTCGCGAAGCACTTGCTCGTAATCGGGCACGTTGCGAAGGCCGAAGCCGATCGTTACGAAATCGAAGCTATTGTCCTCGAACGGCAACGCCATCGCGTTCCCTTGCACGAGCGTAATGCGATCGGATAAACCGTGCTTATCGACTTTGGCTTGTCCGATATCGAGCATGTTCCGGCTGAAATCGAGTCCGACCGTCTTACCGGTGCCGCTGGCCTCGGCGAGCGAAATCGTCCAATCGCACGTCCCGCAACACAGATCGAGCGAGGTTTGCCCCGGCTGCACGTTCATTTTGCGCATCGTAAACTTCCGCCAAGCTTTATGCCGTCTAAAACTGATTACGCTGTTCATGAAATCGTATTTCGGAGCGATATCCTCGAATACGGCATGTACTTTGCGCTGTTTGGATTCCGCATCCATCATGTTGTTATCCCAGCTCCTTCAACGCCGTCGCGGGTTGTGGCCCAGCCGCCTGCACGAACGGCTCGATAAGCGGCTGAAGCTCTCTGAGCAACTTGTCCGATTGGAGCCGTTGCGCTAACGCTTGCAGCTGCGCGGCCGATTGACGAAGCAAGCCGGCTAGCTTCTCCGATACGGCGTATTTATTAAGCAATCCTTTGATTATGCCTTGGTCTTCCCGGCGATCGCGCAATGTTCGGCGATCTTCCTCCGTGCCATCCTGCAAAATATGCCATACGCCCCAGCTGCTTTCGAGCTTGGACAGCTTTTGGATGCGGGTTAGCTCATGCAGAAGCACTTCGCAACGGCTGAAACGTTCGATCAACTCGGGCCAGACGCGTTCGTACAATCCGCCCATCACGCCGGTGAACGACAAAAACAAACCGGACTTGATCTCGGCGGCATGCTGTACGTATTCTTCGGCGCTTAGCTTTAACTGAATCATTTTGGCATAGAGGGTCATCTTCGACCTATTGATGTCGCATACCGCTTCGCTCAACTGGCGGACCATATCGATCTGCCCGGCTTGCGAGAGCAGTTGATAAAACCGGCTGCTGAAATAATCGCCCGCAAGCACCTTCAACTGCTGCGCGCGCATCGCCTTCATGCCCGACCTAGCGGGAGCGGAGTCGTTATCTACCAAATCGTGGGTGTCTAATCCCATTTGCACAAGCGACGTAACGACCGACAGCAATTCCTTGTGCTGCGCCGCAGCCGGTTGATGGCTCAATAGCGCGTATAACAAAGAAATCCTGCCTTCCGGAAAGTCCGACAATTCCGTATGCAGGGTAATCATATCGTGGCTCATATATTTGTCAGCCAATTGGCTTATTCGAGCTCTTGTCATCGTTCCGCCTCCGAACATGTTGCCCCAGATCCGATGCTGCCTCTTAGCGGGAGACGGCAACGTACGTTGATTTGATCTATTATAGCATATCCGCGCTGGACTCGCATAAGCCGACGCCGTTGTTCATCAATTTGCAAAATTTCGCTTCCATCTTTTGCCAGCCGGAGTGACGGTCATCCGGATTCGACCCGCCAATTCCGGATTGAGCTCCAAATCGGTCGGACGTAGCCGATCGAGCTGTTTCTCCGTCCAATCGCTCCGTAACGTCTCGATGGAAGACAATAACGCGTGATCCTCATTGTTTCCATTAAAAACGCGAATAAGCAATTGGCCTACATTGTTTTTGTCCTTAAAAGCGAACGTTATCAGCGTTTTGGCGTCCAACCATAAGTCCGCCGGCGCTGCCGCCGCCAGATCGATCGCCAGTATTCCGTGGTCCCACTCCACGCGAAGCAGTCTTACGCTCGCCGCGAGATTCGCCATCTCGTCCACGAGATTATCGTCCCGCAGCATCTTCGCTTGGAGCGGCTCGAACACGGCGGATGCCGCGCGATGCTGCCGCAAAGATTCATCGAGCGAGCTTAATCGTCCCAACCCGACGATCGCCACTACGCCAAGCGCGATCAAGATCCCCCATCTGCGCATTTCCGCTATAACCATGCCGGCACCCTCCCCTACGAAACGCTACTGTTACTATTTGTACAAAAAAAAGAACAGGCTATGCCTGTTCTTTAGGTCATCATGCGATTTTACTCGCCGGCCTCGATTACTCCGTGCTTGGTCAGAATCGTCGCTCGACCTCTGATCTTCACGGCCGACGTATGATCGGTGAATTGGGCGATCAACACTTCGCCTTTGTCCAGCTTCTCGGTGTGGTGGAATTTCGTGTCCTGGCCGCGGGTCAATCCGATGACCGTCACGCCGTTATCTTTCGCCTTCACGACGAAATACTCTTGCTCGTCTGCGCTACTCATTGGGAGATTTCACCCTCGATTCTATCGTGGTCGGAACGGAGAGATTCGAACTCTCGACCTCACCCACCCCAAGGGTGCGCGCTACCGGGCTGCGCCACGTCCCGAATCTTTTACGGGAAAATTATAGCATAGGCGAAAATAGCGGCGCAACAGCCTGCAATGGATCGACGAGACATCTTCTCTCGTTTTCCTCGCTAAAGCAAAAAGACCATTTCCGCTGGGAACGCGCAAGCGTCTCCCAAGGAAATGGACCCTCTACTAATCTCGGACCATCTTATTTAATGCCGTCTTTCAACGCTTTACCCGGCTTGAATGCAGGGATTTTCCCGGCCGGAATATCGATTTCCACGCCAGTTTGCGGATTGCGTCCTTTGCGCGCGGAACGTTCGCGCACTTCGAAGTTGCCAAATCCGACGAGCTGTACTTTGTCGCCGGTCTGAAGCGCTTCGGAGATGACGTCGAATACGGCGTCAACGGCTCCGGTCGCGTCTTTCTTGGACAAATCGGCCAGCTCGGCCACTTTGGCGATCAATTCGGTTTTGTTCATAGCATTCACCTCCCCAAGTATTACAGTACATGGCATGTTATCTGTTTAACCGATTACACGGAAATTATACACTCGGGGTAAGCGAAGTTTCAAGCGGGGCGCAGGTTTGCGCGTTTTCGGTCAAGCTTTTTTGCGATTATGGTGAATAAATGTAACGGCAAGCGCGAGCACGAGGACGATCCCCCTGGCGATATCGGTCTTAAAATAGTCGATGTTCATCATCGTCATCCCGTTCACCATGACGCCCATAAGCACCGCGCCGACGAACGTGCCAATAATGTTAGGACGCCCCGCGGCGAATACGGAATAACCGACGAACACCGCCGCGACCGCCTCCATCAAGTACGGCGCGCCCGCGTCGATCTGCCCGGAGCCGATTCGCGCCGCGAACAGAATTCCGCCGATTGCCGCGAAGATGCCCGAAGCGATATAAGCGTAAGTCCGAACGCGCTTGACGCGCAAGCCCGACAACCGCGCGGCTTCTTCGTTGCCCCCGGTCATGATGAGCTGGCGTCCCCAGCGCGTGTACTTGAAAAACAAATGCATCGCTATGACAGCGATCAACATAAGAATAACCGGGAACGGCACGCCGAACAGCTTGCCTTGCCCGATCCACAGGAAATCCTCACGCATCTTGCCAGGCGCCGTCGATCCGTCCGACAGCGGCATGTTGTTGTAGATCGAATAGCCTTTGGTATAAGTTTTATGGATACCGTTCACGATGTACATGACCGCGAGCGTCGCCAGCAAATCCGGGATGCGGATTCTGACGATCAGCAGCGAATTCAATAAGCCGACGATCGCGCCGACGACGATCGGAATGACGATAACTAGAACTAACGGCAACTCGTACCACACCATGAGCGTAGCGGTGACAACCGTAGACAGCGACATCGTCGCGCCGACCGACAGATCGAATCCGTCGACGGCCAGCGCTATCGTTACGCCGATGGCGACGAATGTCACGATCGAGATAGAACGCAAAATATCCGTTATGTTGTTATAAGTGAAAAAATGCTCGTTCTGGAACGAGAAAAAGATGATGACTAGACCGATGAATAGTAGCGCCCCATATTTAAACGTGAACGGCATTAGATGCTTCTTCATGCGTGTTCCTCCCTGCCCGCGCTAGCGTAATAGAGCAAATCTTCCTGCGTGGCTTCCCCTCTGGCGAACGACTTCACGATTTTCCCGTCGCACATGACGAGTATCCGATCGGCGAGCCCGAGCGCTTCGGTGAATTCGCACGTTAAGTAGACGATGCCTTTGCCCTGTTGCGCCAACGTGCCGATAATGCGGAAAATATCGCGTTTGGCGCCGACGTCGACGCCTTTGGTGGGCTCGTCGAACAGAACGACGTCCGTCTGCGTCCCCAGCCATTTGCCGATCGATACTTTTTGTTGGTTGCCGCCGCTAAGGTATCCGGTTTCTTGGTTAGCCGACGAGGTTTTGATGCCGAGGTCGCGAATTTGATCGTTCGCGAACCCGCGCTCCTTTTTGCCGGACATCCATCCGAACGAGCTCATCGCGCGCAGCGTAGGCAGCGTCAGATTATGCAGGACGGACGACTTCACGAGGATGCCTTCCTTGCGGCGCTCTTCCGGCACGAGAGCGACCCCCGCTTGAACGGCATCGGCCGGCGAACGGAGACGCACTTCGCGTCCAGCGACCGCGACGGCCCCTTTCGTAACCGGATCTGCACCGAACAAGGCGCGGGAAAGCTCGGTTTTGCCTGCGCCTACGAGTCCGACGACGGCTATGATCTCTCCTCGCTTCACCTCAAGATCGACGCCTCTCACGCGATTGCCCGCTTCGAGCCCCGTGACGGACAGTACCGTCTCTCCGATCGTTGCCGGAACTTTCGAGAATTCTTCCTCGAAGCTTCGGCCGAGCATCGCGCGGACGATTCCGGCCGCATCCATGTTCGACGCAGGTTCGGTCAACACTCGTTGCCCGTCCCGCATAATGGTTACGCGATCGCACACCTCGAACACTTCGTGCAACCTATGCGTAATGAAGATGACGCCGATGCCAGCCGCTTTAAGCCCTTTCATAATAACGAACAGCTTCTCCGTCTCTTCGATGCTGAGCGGGGCGGTCGGCTCGTCGAGGATGACGAACTTCGCTTCCTGCGCGAGCAATCTGGCGATCAGCACGAGCTGTTTCTCCGACAGCGTCAAATCGCGGACGAGCGTTCTCGGCTGCAGCGTCGCAAGTCCGAGTCGGCGCAGCAATTGCCGCGCTTCCTCGTGAAGCTTGCCCCACTTTACCCACTTGTCTCCGCTGGACGAAGCGATCCGGTCGAGGAAGATGTTCTCGGAGACGCTAAGATGCGCAACGAGCGAAGTATCCACTTCCTGATAGACGCAATGGATGCCTGCCGCTTTGGCGTCTGCCGGCGAACGAAAGACGAACGAGGCTCCGCCGATGTCGACCGTGCCTTCGTCCGCCTCGTAAGCGCCGGACAATACTTTCATGAGCGTGCTCTTGCCCGCGCCGTTGGCGCCAAGCAACGCATGGATCTCTCCGCCGCGGACGTCGAAATCGACGCCGCTTAGCGCAGGTACTCCGCCGAAAGACTTCGAAACGTTACGCATGTTCAAATCCGCGTATGTAGCTGAGTGCGTCACGATTGACCGCTCCCTTCTCAGGTAGATGAAGATCGGACAGCAGGGCACGACGCATCGTTATCCGCGCCGTGCCCTGCTTCGATATATGTGGTGTACTCTTTACTTAGCCGCTACATCTGTTTCGAGTTGCTTAAGCACATCCGTGTTGCCCAGATCGCTGCTGCCCCAGCCTTCAACGTATTGCGACAAGTCAGCCGTCGTAATAACTTTGTCAGTCGGAAGCATGTCGCGGGATACGAATACCGGCTCCAGCTCGACTACGGAATCCGTTTTATCGCCGTTCAGCTTTTGGTACAGGTAACGAACTTGAACTTGACCGATCGATGCAGGGTCTACCGCTGCGGATGCAACCCATGGGCTAGTCGGATCTTGAATCATCTTCAAGTCTTCGTCGCTAAGGTCAATTCCGTATACTTTGATCTCGTCGCGGCCCGCTTGCTTGATCGCATTGGCTGCGCCTTTAGCGAACTCGTCCCAAGATGCCCAAACCGCAGTAATGTCGCCTTTATTCGGATATTGTTTCAGAACGGCTTCCAATTTATTTTGCGTGTCCAGCTGCGGGTTGCTCGCATCGCCGAACGCCGCGATTTCTTTAATGTCGGGATATTTGCCTTGGAACGCTTTGTACGAGATTTGACGGCTTTCCATCGGAGGGAAGCCCGCTACCCATACTTTAACGATATTACCTTTGCCGCCGGCTTCTTCAGCTAGCTTCTCGAGTGTGAACTCCGCCAGCTTCTGGTCGTTTTGGGCCAAGTTCGTTACGCCTTCGACGCCGTTCAGCGCGGAGTCGAACGCGACGACAGGAATGCCTGCCGCAATCGCTTTGTTAACGCCAGCCGTCAACGCGTTCGGATCGCCATGGTCGAGCAGGATGCCGTCGAACTTTTGGTTTACGGCGGATTCCAAGTTCGTCGTCATTTTGCCGAGGTCGTTGTCAGAACCGAGCACCGTAACCTCGCCGCCGAACTTTGCGATTTGTTTCTTAACGCCGTCTACATATTGCGCGGAAAAAGTTCCCGTGTTCAGACGCATGATCAGAGCGATCTTTTTACCTGCAAGCGGATTGGAAGAAGCGGATGCTTTCTCGTCGTTTTTACCGCAGCCCGCAAGCACCAGTACGATTCCTAGCAGCAATGCAAGCGATAAAGCAAATGATTTCTTCATGTTTCTCTGCCTCCCAGTCTCTATCTATAATCTCGATATAAGATTATTCTTAATATAATTGGTTATTCCTACTATGTCAATCGGATTTAAATTATAAATTGTCGAAAGATTACGCATGCAAAAACGCCGCTTCCCATTATAACAGGGGGAAGCGGCGCGTGTAACCCATATTCCGTTACAAAATGATGGCGATAAGTCCGCCCGAGCCTTCGTTGATAATGCGTCCGAGCGTTTCTTGCAGCTTGTAGCGGGCATTGTCCGGCATCATGGCGATCTTGCCCTGGATGCCTTCCCTTACGATGGAATGGAGCGAGCGTCCGAAAATATCGGAATCCCAAATGCGGATCGGATCCTTCTCGAAATCTTGCATCAAATATCTGACCAGCTCTTCGCTCTGCTTTTCCGTCCCGATGATCGGCGCGAATTCCGACTCGACGTCGACGCGGATCATATGGATGGAAGGCGCGGTCGCTTTCAGCCTTACGCCGAAGCGCGAGCCTTGGCGGATCAACTCCGGCTCGTCGAGCACCATCTCCGCGAGAGAAGGGGCGGCGATGCCGTAGCCTGTCGTCTTGACCATCTCGAGCGCTTCCGCGAAACGGTCGTACTCGCGCTTCGCATGAGAGAACTCTTGCATAAGCTGCAGCAGGTGATCTTTGCCGCGAATTTCGGTACCGACCACTTCGGTAAGTATTTTATCGTACAATTCGTCCGGCGCGAACAGGTCGATCTCGGCGACGCCCTGCCCGAGATTCATGCCGCTTAAGCCGGCGCGAGAAATGAAATCGTACTCCACGAATTGAGATACGACGCGATCGACGTCGCGCAGACGGCGAATATCTTTGACCGTCTCGCGTACCGAGCTCTCGTAGCTCGAACGAAGCCAGTGATTCTCGTTAAGCACCATGACCCAGCTCGGAAGGTTGACGTTCACTTCGTGTACCGGGAATTCGTACAGCACTTCCCTGAGCACGCCGAACACTTCTTCTTCGCCCATCGTGGCCGCGCTTAACGTAAGCACGGGGATATCGTATTTGGCGGCCAGCTCGCTGCGCAGCGCCAACGCTTCCTCGCTCTTCGGACGCGAGGAGTTGATGACGAGCACGAACGGCTTGCCTACTTCCTTCAGCTCGCTGACCACGCGTTCCTCGGCGCCTATGTAAGCGCTGCGCGGAATTTCGGCGATCGAGCCGTCCGTCGTCACGACGACGCCAAGCGTGGAATGCTCTTGAATGACTTTGCGCGTGCCGATCTCGGCCGCTTCCTGGAACGGAATCGGTTCCTCGAACCACGGGGTCGTAATCATGCGAGGCCCGCTTTCGTCCTCGAAGCCTTTGGCGCCTTCGACCGTGTATCCAACGCAATCGACTAACCGTACGTTCACTTCTAGCCCTTCGGCCACGCGTAGCTGCACGGCATTGTTAGGCACGAATTTCGGCTCAGTCGTCATAATCGTACGTCCGGCGGCGCTCTGCGGCAGCTCGTCGATCGCGCGGACGCGGTCTGCCTCGAGAGCGATATTCGGCAACACGACGGTTTCCATAAACCGTTTGATGAAGGTCGATTTGCCCGTACGGACGGCACCCACGACCCCGAGGTAGATGTCGCCGCCGGTGCGCTCGGCGATATCTTTGAAAATGTCCACTTTTTCCACTGAGATTCCCTCCCATCGTAATCGCGAAACGTTTCGTGACCCGCCTGCAGGGCGGAACTCGTACACGAATTTGGACTGGTAACATTGTATGTGCGAATGCCCTGATTATGACGGCGCGCGCACAAAATGTTTGCCATACCGACGTACGCCCGCCGGCGCTCCTATTGTTTCCTCAATGAGCATATGAAAAAAGAGAGAGACGTATGTCTCCCTCTTCGGAAAAATAATCGTTCAACTATTGGGCTTCGTTCGAATGCTCCGTTACCGCTTGCGGTCCATCCTTCACCCAATGGTAAACCGCGGATTTAACGGGCACGTAATAGGAAGCGTCGATCAAGTACCGGCGCAGGTCGGCGTCCGCCTTCGGCGGCGCTTCCGACTTCGTGATCGCGGTCGCGATATCGATGCCGTAGTCGACGAACACTTGACCGGCTTGATCTACAAGCAAATCGAGCGGCTGATGAGAATAGTTGCTGCGGACTTCCGGCGCATCGCTGTTCAGCTTGTCGAAGTCGACGCTCGCGAAACCCGGATACACGGCTTCGCCCGCGGGGTTAGCGTCTCCATGCGCCTTGCGATAGGCGTCGACCTTCTTCTGAACGTCTCCTACCGTCTGGAATAAGACGAGATCAAGCAGTTTGACTTGCGGCTTCGTCTCTTCGTCGATAATAAGGAATTGGAAGCGACCGCCCTTCTCGAACGAGATCGGCGGCACGCTGCCCAAATAGTCCGCGCGTTGCAGCTTGCCAAGGTCGATCTTGTATTTCTCGTATAGCGGCACGGTTTGATCCGCGTTCACGATCGGCAACACGCCGGTCTGCTGGAAAAAGCGATCCACGGCATCTTGAACGGCAAGCACCGACTCGCGCGAGGACGCTTCGCCGCCGGGTGTCTGATCGTCGGGGTAAAGACAGCCCGACAGCGTAAGCAAAGCTATCGATAGCATCGCGGCGGCTACCGCGCGCGACAAAAAACGAAACTTCAATAACAAGACAAATCCTCCTAAAGAAAGCCTTATAGAAACCAATCGTCTTCCTCTTGTTCCGCTAGCTTCTTGCGGATCGCCGCCTTTAGCGGATCCTCCGGAACCGTGACGGCAACGTCCGCCAGCACGCGCGCCTGGCACGACAATCTTGCTCCGGCGTCGAGCAACGGTCCAAGCTTATACCGCTCTGCATCGGTCGGCTCCTTTAAAAAGCCGGCCTGATCGGGCGCTACGTTCACCTTGCACATGAGGCAGCCCGCAACTCCGCCGCAACGGGTACGGACGCCCGCGTGCACGCGTTTCGCCGCGTCCAGCAGCGTCGTGCCGGGCCTGACGGCAATTTTCAATTGATCGGGAAGGAATGTAACGACGGGACGCTCTTTGCTCATACGCGTTCCTCCTCGGAACGGCTTAACCCATCTGGTTCCTGGCCCTGCGCCAGTCGCATAGCCAGTCTCGCTACATCGTCGGTCAACTGATTGCGGTCGATCAACGCCTGCAAGATCGGCAGCTGACGCGACGCATCCGCCGCGATCAACTGTCCGGCGAGGCGCGCGCGATCCATCCGATCGCGGAGCAAATTAAAGATGAGCTCGTGACCGAGCGGGACGAGCTTGACCGTCGTCCCTGCCGCCTCCACCGGATCGCCGTACGGATAAAGCGATTGCCCTACCTCCGTACGGTAAGTCGATCCGCGAGCAACGACCCGGAAATCGCCGACAAGCTCCACGATCGTATCGTCCAGCCGGTAATGCGACAATACCGAGCGATAACGCTCCGTCTCGTTATCCGAAGGAACGTCTATCGCGTAAGCGGCAAGCCGCGCATGTATGACGGGTACAGCCTCTCTGTCCGCATAAATATCCAGATCCCGAGGAGCTTGGTCCAGCTTCGCTCCGCGAAGCGCAAGCCCCGTGCTGCCGCCGACGACCCACCCGGCACCGCAGCCATCCAATAGCTCCGCCAAGCGCTTAAGAGCGATTACGGGATCACCGGTATGCATAAGAGTCACTTCCATTCCTGCTTGTGATTGGGAGGTTAGAAATAAGGTTTATTTTTCGCCGAGATCGCGCCGGGTTTGGCAATGACGGCTTGGCAGCCTAGCCGGTAACCCGCGTCCAGCTCCTCCGGCCCGAGACGGTCCCATTCTTCGTCGGTCGATTCCGCGAGCAGCGACGCGCCTTCGGTCACGACGCACCTGCACTTGGCGCAAGTTCCCCGCGAACAGTTGTAAAGCCAATCGACTCCCGCCTCTTGCGCTAGCTTCAGCAAGCTGGCGCCGACTTGCGGCTCGACGGCTTTCGTTACGGTTTTCCCCGATAGCGTAATCAAGCTGTTGTCCCTCCGTGAAGCGATGAATTAAGTAATCGATAATAAGCCGCAGATCATTCCGTAAATAAGCATTACGATTGCGATCAAAGTCAGGACGAGCTTTACCCAGCCTTTTGTTTTGACTCGCGCGAACGAAATAATTAACGCGGCCAGCACCATAAGTCCGATCCCGATGAACGACACCCACATTTTGTCCATCGGGTTCAGCTTGGCTTCCGCGAACGGTTGAATTAACGCGAACATTGATGTTCCTCCGCCCTTGTCCATGTCCCTCAAATGCACAATATTATACCATTCGGGGGCGTTGATGACAAAAACATTCCCTTGTCATTCGACGATAGATTTACTCGTCGTCACACTTGCGACAATTTCGTATGGAAATAATAGTTAAAGAAGGGAAATCGACTGACACGTAGAATATTTACAACGTTCGACAAAAAATACGAAATGAGAATAGGTGAACCCGTGGAAAATGATCGCTTTGAAGTACAGGTACGACCGGAGCTCGCTCCCCCGCAAGCTTCTGCGCAGCAAGTGATGACTCGCGTCGTCATCGCCGCGATCGCGGCCGCGCTAATCGGCGCCGTCGCTTGGGGGTATATTTCCTACGAGAGTAACAAGGAGCTCGGCTTGTTGGCTTGGGCGATCGGCGCGCTAGTCGGCTACGCCGTCGCCTTTATGGCTAAATCGTCTTTACGGCAAAATCATTTGGTCATCTCCGTCATCTGCGCACTCGGCGGCGTTATCGGAGGCAAGTACTTGGATTATTACTTAATTGTCAGAGATATCGAAAAAGAGTTCGGAATCAGTCTCGACGGCGAATTAAGCTTCACCGACATGTTCGGCGGTTACGACATTTTATGGATCGCGTTTGCGGTCGTAACGGCTTGGACTTTGCCTTCGCGTATGCTCGGCAGGTTTCAATCTCAAAACGTATTTTAAACACAAAAAACGGCGGCTCAGGACTCGATCCTGGACCGCCGCTTTTTGTTGTTTCAATCGCTTACCAGTTGTTGCCCGCGCCTTTGATGACCGTAAAGTTCGGGCTTCCGCTCACGCCGTAAATCGCCGAGACGCCCGGGTTATTGACTTTCACGTTCGTGAAGGTTGCCGAGCCGACGACAGGCCCTTGCCCTTGCTCCGCGCTGACGACAAGCTTGATGCCGTATCGGGTCGGATTGTTGATGTTGATGTTCTCGAAGCGAATGTTCGACATGGCGAGATTTTCCGGCGATTTCGACTGCAACATTAATCCGAAGTAGACCGGGTTATTAATGTCCACGTTTTTCACCAGAATGTTCTTGAGCACTCTGTCGCCTCCGAAAATCCAGATGGCTCCGAAGTTTTGGTAGTCGTTGATCTTGTCGTCCGCGCCGACGCTGGTCCAGAAATCTCCGCCCGTGCGGTCTAACGTAATGCCGTCGAATACCGTGTCCACGTCGCCGAAGCCGAGCGTGTTGTAACCGAAGCTCAAGCTGCTGATCGTGAGTCCCGGATAAGTTAACGTATCCGCCCCGTAAAGGTTTTGGAACAGATTGTTCGAGCCGCCGTACGCCGCGAATCCGGCTGCGCGTCTTACGCAGACGGCGGTTAGATTCGTGAACTGGTTGCCTACGTTATAGGAACCGCCGGCATCGATCGCGCTGAACTCCGCAAACGAATCGTCGCCGGTAGCTCTAGCATAGTTGTTGTCGATCACGTTGTTGTTGGAGCCGTTGGTCATGTTGATTCCGTCCGCGAACGTGTTTTTGATCCGGTTGTTTCTGAACGTATTGTTAGATGCGCCGACTCCCCAATACAAGCAAATGAAGTGCTCGGCCCAAATGTTCTGGATCGTTACGTTCTGCATGCCGTTGCCGTCGATGAATTTGCCCGGACCGTCCACGCGGTAAATGTAGTTGCCCCATGCGGACAAGTCTTTAATCGTGGAACCGTTGGCGGTCGAAGCGATGTTGAAGCCGACGTCCGAATTGGATTGGTCTTGAGGAGCCGTCAGCTTCGTCCACCATGGGCCGGCGCCGATAATTTCCGTCGCGCGTCCGTAGATGAATATTTTCGAGTTGATGGTCCATGTACCCGCAGGGATGAAAATCCCTTTCTTCGTCGCGTCTTGCCTAAACTCGTTAAGCGCCTGATCGATCGATTTCGTAGCCGAAACCTCTACGTATTTGCTCGGATCAGGGTTAGTCGCGGCAGGAGCGACGTTTTCCGTCTCGATCATGTCGACATAGATCCAAGATACGTCTCCCGCGTCTTTCTGAATTTTGATTTTCGTACCGACCGGATACACCTGATCCAGCATCAATTGGGCGTCCTCATAGAGCCAGTAAGCTTTCGAACCGGAGTTGTCGTAACCGAGACGTCCGAGCGTCGTAGGCGTCGCGTACAAGTACGAGAACTTGGACGTTACCGTGAAGTTGCCCTTGTCTACGCCGTTCGCGTAAATACTCACGGTGCCGGTCGTATTTTCCGCCACGGCGTTCCGAAGCACGAATGCGTTAGCCGGAGATGTGAGCGTAAACTCTACGTACTCTCCCGTCGCATCGAGATAGACGGAGGAACGTCCGGAGGCTTCGCCCGCAAAATCTCCCGGAATGAAGTTCGGAACCAATTTCGTGCCGTTCGTCGTATTAGAAACCGACTCGGCCTCCAGGACGGTAAACGGCATATTCGCTCCGCGCCCCGAGTATAAGCTTGTCGTATTGGCGTTGTTCGCTTGTTTGATCGCGACTTCGTTCGCGTCCGTCGCGACCGTAGTCGTTACCGTATAGCTGCCGTTAACTGCCGTCCAAGTTCCAACGCTTACGTTGACGGAAGCTCCCGCGGCCAATGCGCCGCTATACGAACCGTTGAACGTTTGAATCGTTGCGCCCGCGGCGTTCTTGAGCAAGACAGTTACGCCGTGCGCGCCTGCGGCGGAAGCGATGTTGCCTTGGTTTTTGAGGTTGACGGTGAAGGCTACGGAATTACCCGCCGATGGATTGCTCGGCGTCCACGAAACCGTGCCGATCAAGTCAGAGCTCTGTACCGGCGTAACGACTAGCGATGCCGGATTCGTGTAGCTATTGTTCGACTCGTTCAGCTCGACGATCGCGTTCGTCTCGTCGACCTTAGCGGTAACCGCATAGCTCGCAGCGTCTTTCGCACCGATATTCGCGGATACGTTAGCGGATGCGCCAGCGGCAAGCGCGCCGACCGGAGCGGATCCAACAAGCGATGTCCCAAGATAAAAGTTAACCGTCGATGCGGCCGATGCGGCCGTGCCGCTATTGCTGACATTAGCGGTCAACGTGATCGCGCTCGTCTCGATAGGCGATGCCGGAGCCCATGTCGCGCTCGTCACCATTAGATCAGGGTTCGGCGCAGCCGTTCCGAACACTTGGAATTCCGCGACTTGGCCGCCCGGCGCTCCCGAGTTCGAAGAGATCGTGAGCCTTACTTCGCGTACCGTTCCGCTTACCGGGATCGAAACGCTATTGCCCGTTGCCGGATTAAACGTATACGTCGCCGCGGAGACGAGGTTCGTGAAAGTGCCGGAGGATTGCTCCCTGCCGAGCACTTGAATCGTTTGCGTGCGCGTTGCCCAGATGCTATCCGGGTTCAGCTTCAGCGTAACGTTGGACAAATTCACGTTCGCGCCCAAGTCGACCGTAATACTGCTCGGTTGGCCGCCGCCTTCCCAATACGTCGCCGTGTTATTGTCGTTCGCGTTCGTCGCGACGAACGTAAACGTCGACGATGTCGCCGTGATCGTCTTGCCGATCGCTAAGTTCGACCCTGGCGTTGGCGTTGGTGTCGGTGTCGGTGTTGGTGTTGGTGTTGGTGTTGGTGTTGGTGTTGGTGTTGGTGTTGGTGTTGGTGTTGGTGTTGGTGTTGGCGTTGGTGTTGGTGTTGGTGTTGGCGTTGGCGTTGGCGTTGGTGTCGGCGTTGGTGTCGGGGTTGGATTCGGCGCGCTTGCGATAGTTACATTATCAATGTTGATGTTGCCGGAATCTCCGGCGTCGTATTTATAAGTAATCGTATTATTGCCTGCGTTCAGCGTCACCGTCTCGGCGACGGTGCCCCATGTATCCCAGTTAGCCAAATTCGGCAGCGAAGTTGATTTGATTTTCACGCCGTTCACGTACACGCTTACCGTCTTGGCACCGCCGGAGGCGTTCCCATACTTCAACGTCGCCGAATAAGCACCTGCCGTCGCGACGTTCACGGTAAATTGCGTCGTCGCCCCTTGTGTCCAGTATCCGTCGACGAATCCGGTGCCCGTATATCCCGTATGGTCCGTGTTCACCTTAGCTCCGGCGGACAATGCGGCGGACTCGGCTTCGTAGGTACCGCTAACGGGCTGAGATACCGGATTGCCGATCACTTGAAATTCCGATAGTTGACCAGCCGACCAACCGGTATTGGCGGTGAACGTAAGCTTGACGTACCTTACGTTCGATGCGGTTACCGGAATCGTAACCGTATTCGCCGATGCCGGGTTGAACGTGTAACTCGCGGCTCCGACGATGTTCGTATACGTCGAATCGTTCGTGCTGCCCGCGATGGCGATCGTCTGCGAACGCGTTGCCCAAGATGCCGAGTTTGGCAGCTTCAGCACGATCTGATTAACGTTCGACGCAGACCCGAGATCTACCCGAATCCATTGCGGGAAAGCGTTGTTGACGCTCTCCCAATACGTCGAGGCGTCTCCGTCCGTCGCCCTGCCCGGGGCGTATACGTCCGCGTAGCCGGAAGCCGTGACCGGCTTGCCGAGCGCTAGATTCGAATCCGCCGACGCTACCGACGCAAAGAGCGGAATTTGCGCGACGAGCAGGATGAAAGCCAGCAACAACAACCTTGTTTTTTTCCTCACAACCATAATCCTCCTTTAAATTGTGGATTGAGCGACGAGTGACCTTGCCTGGGCCGCTAGCGAGAGCTTATTGCGATCGACCACCTCCCTTAAAGGTTGAAGATCCATCCGGGAAACCATTTCAATGCATGAACCACGTACGAACGATTCACGGAAGCACCCGACAAAATCGGGTAAAACATCGCGAACAGAACGCCGGATGCCGCCGCATAGCCGTACATCCATCGCCTTGCTTCGGACCGACCTTGAACAAGACGTCTAACCGCCCATACGACGCACAAGATGAGGAACGGAACGCTCGCGTAAAAATGATAAATAAAAGTTAGTCTCGTAACGAATACCCATGGCAAAAACTGCGCGCCTAACCCGATTAAAACGAAGGCTAGCGACATACTCTTTTCTTTGCTGAATCGCATCGTCAGATAGACGGCCGCAGCCGCCCCGGCCCACCAGACCGCCGGATTGCCCATCGCCGCGATGCTGGAAACCGTGCCGTCGCCGTCCGTCTGACCGGCGTAGTACCATACCGGCTTGCGAATGAGCGGCCATTCCCACCAACTTGATGCAAAAGGATGCGTCGCGACTAATCCGCTATGGTAATCGAACATGTGCTTTTGATAAGCCAACATTGCCGACAGATCGTGACCGGGGTCAGGGAGCCGCAGAAAAGGAATGTAACTGGCGACGTAGACGAGCACCGGCAGAACGGTAAACAACGCTGCCACCCATATGAGCGTCGAAAGGATGCGACCACGCGGAAACCCAGGCGATCTCCAGATGAATAACAGAATGACGGCGATGCCGACTGCCGCGTATAGACCGATCCATTTGCAAGCGGACGCCATGCCGATCGATAATGCGGCGAATCCAAGAGGTACGAGCGAACGAGCCATCGATGCCTTTGCAATGACGGCTAAGCGGTAATATTCGTAGGTGCATAAGTAAGCGAGGAGGATGAATGCGACAGCAAATACGTCGACGGTCGCGATGCGGGATTGCGTGAAGTGGAGGAAGTCGAACGCGAGCAACAGAGCGGATAACGTTGCGAATCCGGTATGGCCGAATATTCGTTTGGCAAGCACGTACAGCAACGGAATCATGGTGATGCCGAACAATGCTCCCATAATCCGCCATCCGAACGGATTCATGCCGAATATAGAAATGCCGGCGGAAATGATTAACTTACCTAGCGGAGGATGCGTCGTCTCAAAAGGCTCGATGCCATGAAGCGTTTCGTAGGCGGTTCTGGCGTGGTAAATCTCGTCGAAGTACATAGAGTTTGTATAAGAAGGCTTATCCGGAACCGTGCCTTGCTCATCGAAAAGCGCCGTAACGTCTTTCGATATAGGAATGATCAGCCTGCCATCCGTTCCGCGCAACCCGATCTCGTACAAGACGGGCATGCCCGCGACCGTAATCCGGATACCTGTTGCCTCGATAGCTACGGGCAACCGCTGCCATTGGAACACCGTCGCGTCCGTCGCCGAGAGCGTTGCTGCCGGCTTCCAAGTCATGCCGTCCGTCGTCTGCTCGAGCTGCGCCGAACCGTTGCCGATGCCGGCATATACCATGACTTCCGCGATATGTTCGACCTTAGCGAAGTTCAGTTGCGCTTGATCGGACGTCGCGGGCTTCCATGCGGTATTCGGCGCGGATAACGTTCCAATGCCCATTATGCCGATAACCGCGTACGCGATCGTCATGGGAACGAGAATCAGCGCGTCCCTCCGCGTTAGCTTGCGCTCAAGCTTGGGGTCAGCCTCCTGTTGAGACTGCGCCTTCTTCGCAAGAACGTTCGGACGATTTCCCGACTTCTTTCTTGCTTGGTTCGCGGATAACGTTTGATGCCTTTTGGACTGTTTTTTAACGTTATCGATGCTTGTAACTAACGGTATCGGTTGAGTCATTCGCCAGCCTTCGAACGCGATCCAGCCGGCTATAGCGACTTCCAGCAACGAAAGCGCGCGGAACAACCAATCGCCCGGCGTAATATAGTAAACTTCGCGCAAGCCGCCTCGCAATACGTAAGCAATATTCGCAAATTCGACAAGCGTCAATCCGGCGGCGATCAGGCGCATTTTCCGAGATGGCACGAAGATGCAGACGAGCAGAGCGAGCACGGCCGCGGTATAGCCGTATCTCTCGTGCATGCCGCTGCGGAGCGTAAATACGAGCAACCCGGTTAATAAAGCGACGTACGCGATGCCTTCCTGCTCTTTCCCTGCGGCACGAAATCGCTTATATAACAAGGCCGCGTAGACGACGATGCCGACGGTCAAGACGTTGCTCCAAGCGCTGACGGTCATCGGTCCTATCCAATGTCCGTCCGAGGCGGCATTCAAGCCGAACAATCCGTACAGGTTCGCCGCGTTAAGGGAAGCGTAGGGATAGCTGGTGAACATTTCGCGATAATGGTCCCATAATCCGGCGGGGGTACGTAGCTCATCGAAAGGCAGAACGATGACGGCAGTCGTTGCGATCGCGGTCGCCGCGGCGTATAACCATACCCTAGGCTTACGAATTCCCCATAGCACGATCGCCGCGAGCGGTACGAAGACAAGCGCTTGAGGTTTGATTAAAATCGCGACCGCGAGCCATGCCGCGGCGGAAGTCGTTCGTCCCTTCGCCAAGGCGATGACGCAAAGGACGACGAACAAAGTGAAGATGGAGTCGATTTGCCCCCATAGCGTCGACGCGACCAGCAGCATCGGATTTGCAGCCATGAGCGTCGCGACCATTAGACCGGCGGATGCTCCCATTCGCGCCCTTGCTTCTCGCATGAGCACGATCGCTAGCGCGATGTCCGCCAGTATACCAGGCAGTTTAATGAGCAACCATGAGGCGGGAATATCGGTAGTCAGTCCGAGTAGGTCACGAAGCATGCCGATCGCGTACAACATGTAGATGTATCCCGGCGGATAATCCGCGAACTGCCCGGCGTCGAAAAACGAACCTAACCCGCCTTGATAGGCGCGGTCCGCCCACGCTCCGAAATCCAACATGTCGATCGGATATCCCTTTAGCTGCGGTGCCATTGCCAGACGAAGCAGTAAGGCGGCTCCTATTGCAAGCCATGCGAGCCTTCGAAGAATGAGGTCATCTGCGCGCCATCTTTCTCGCAAGGGCCATTCCGGAGAGCGAACGTAAAAGGCGCCTATCGCTAACCAGCATGCCGCAAGCAACCACGCGGTTACGGAGAAACCTATATCGCTCACCTTGCTTGGCGTTTCCTTAACGACGCTAGCGGATTGTGCAAGATCTTGCGCATCGAAGGAAACCCACGCCGCATTTTCCGGCGGCACGGACCCGAGCGTTTCCATGCCAAAACCGCCAAAGTCCGCGAAGCCCGAGTTCAGCGAGCCATACCCGCCTAATCTCAATGCCACGGTAACTTCATGTTGTTCGGTACCGGTCTTGCCGATTAATTCGAGTTCGCTCCACTCGCCGTTCGTATGCAAAGCATCTTGCGAAGTCTCGGTTATCCCAAGCACGGACAAGTTCGCGCCCGTCGCTCCCTCGATCCCGGCTTCGCCCCGAACGAAAGCATACAGCCTGTAAAACGTGTCCGGCACAACGGCTACTCTGCGGATCCAACGCGCGTCGTTCGGCGAGCGACTCTCGATGCGCAAATAGCGTTCGCCTTCGGGACCGCCGTCCGGCTCTATTCTAAAGCTGCTAACTCCTTCATCCTGCAAATACGCGTCCTGCATCCATCCTTCGGGAGCTCCATTCGGTCCTAAGGCGAATGATCCGTTCACCTCGAGAGAGATGGGAACGGTCGCGGCGTGAACCTTTCCAATCGTGGGCTGGAATACCATAATGAACACGACGATCACGACGAACGTAAATAGGACGGCTAGCTTCTTCTTCATTTTCCCACCTTCCGCATAGTTCGTTCCCTTTAATGATACCTTGGAAGCGCTTACCGTAGCATGTCTGTTTTTAATCGGAATAGGTGCATTTTTACGGAAATTGGAAAATACAGGTTCATGAAAATCAACAAAAAAACCGCTCACGTTGAGCGGTTCTTCGCCTATTGACGGGGAAGCCCGTTACTTCTTGATCATCATTTTAACTAACGACTCAAGATTGTTCATATTCATGCCGCTGCGTTTGACGGCGTTCACGATTTCCTTGACCGTCTCCTCGGATACCGGAACTTTGGCCATCGTCGACACTTGCTTGATCAACTGGCGGATTTGCGCCTCGTTCTGAAGCGTACCCGCGTTCACTCCGCCTGCAATTTTCTTGATTTGGTTTTCGGAAATGTTTTTGCCGGTTTTTTTGTTGACCGCGCCTAAAAGATCTTTCTTGTCCATTCTTCCCCTCCTCCAGGATTTCGCTATGTATCCTATGAAGAGGAGGAGCGAGAAGTGTGGGCACTTTGCTCCCGGTAGGCCGTATGGAAAGCTTCGATCTTGCCGCTACGAAAACTTAACTTACCTAAGCCATTTCGTTCGCGAAGCCGACGCGATCTCTTCGATCTCGTGCGTCCGTTCGCGACCCATAAGCGCGCCGACGGCTTTCCCGGGTTCTTTGCCTTCGAACAGCACGGCGTACAACTGGCTCGTGATCGGCATCTCGACGCCATGACGTTCCGCGAGAATATGCCCCGCTTTCGTCGTGCGAACGCCTTCGACGACCATGCCCATGCGCTCCAACACTTCCGATAACGGAAGCCCTTGCGCCAACATCGAGCCCGCGCGCCAATTGCGGCTATGCTTGCTCGTGCACGTGCCGATCAGATCGCCGACGCCGGCAAGCCCTGCGAACGTGAGCGGATTGGCGCCTATCGCGGCGCCAAGGCGCGCGATCTCCGCCAAACCGCGCGTGACGAGCGCGGCTTTGGCGTTATCGCCGAAGCCGAGTCCGTCCGACAAGCCGGCGCCCAAAGCGATTATGTTCTTGATCGCGCCGGCCGTCTCTACGCCGATCAGATCCGGGTTCGTATAGACGCGAAAGTACGCGTCGTTCATGAACAAATCCTGAGCGGCTTCGGCGCAAGATAAGTCTTGCGCGGCAACGACGACGGTCGTCGGCTGACGTACGATAACTTCTTCCGCGTGGCTCGGTCCCGACAGAGCGACGATGCAGCTCTCGCTACGGCCCAGTTCCTCGGCAATGACGACGGACATGCGCTTTAACGTCTCCGTCTCGAAGCCTTTGGTCGCATGAATGACGAGCGCGTCTTTGTGCAAATGCGGCGCTACGAGTTTTGCAACGTCCCTCATAGCTGCCGACGGAGCGACGAACAATGCCGCTTCCGCATCCTTAACGGCTTCGGCGATATCCGTAGTCGCGCGAATGCCGGGCGGAAGCTCAGCTCCGGGCAAATATTTCGAATTACGGCGATGCTCGTTTATCTCGATAGCCTGAGCTTCGTTCCTTGTCCACAATGCGACCGAACAGCCGTTATCCGCAAGCACGCGCGCCAAAGCCGTCCCCCAGCTTCCGGCTACGAGAACGGCAACTTTCCTATGCACCATGACGCACACCTTTCTTGCCGCTGCCCAGCTTGTTCTCTGTTCCATTCATTAGCTTGACGATGTTCTTCCGGTGACGCAGAATGGCGATCGCGCCTACGAACGAAGCGCCCCATACGAAAGGAGCGTCTTTGCCGAAGACGGCGAACAGTACGGGCAACAACACCGCCAGCACTAACGAGCCAAGCGATACATAACGGGAAAGCGCGATAATGGCGATCGCCGTCAATCCGGCGATCAACGTCGGCACAAAGCCCCATATCGCGAGAGCGCCTACTGTAGTCGCAATGCCTTTGCCGCCTTTGAAGCGGAAGAAAATCGGCCAATTGTGTCCTGCGATCGCGGCTAAGCCGCAAATGACCGGAATCCAATTGTTATCGTTGCCTAGCCAATATCCGATCCCTACGGCTAAGGAGCCTTTGGCGAAATCGAGCAGGAACACGCAGAGCGCCGGCCCTTTACCGAGCACCCGAAGCGTGTTCGTCGCGCCAGCGTTACCGCTGCCGTACTGACGAATGTCGATCTTCTTCAACCACAGGGCGAACAAAATGCTGAACGAAATCGAACCTAACAAATAACCGAGTACGATAGCGACGATAGATGTGAACAATCCGGTCTCCCCTATTCCTGATCCGACTTCCGGCGCGAGAACAATCTTAACGGCGTGCCTTCGAAAGCAAATGCGGCGCGAATTTTGTTCTCCAAATACCGTTCGTAAGAGAAATGCATCAATTCAGGCTCGTTAACGAAAATAAGGATCGTCGGCGGCTTGACGGCCACTTGCGTCACGTAGTTGACCCGCAGACGTTTGCCTTTGTCCGTAGGCGGAGGCGTCATAGCTACCGCATCGGAAATAATGTCGTTAAGCACGTGCGTAGGTACGCGCATCGAATGCTGCTCGGCAACGCGATCGATGACCGGGAACAGCTTGTTAAGCCGCTGCTTCGTCTTCGCGGACAAGAACACGATCGGAGCGTACGTCATGAACAGGAAGTGATCGCGGATGTTCGTGGTGAACCGCTGCATCGTCTTGTCGTCTTTCTCGACGACGTCCCATTTGTTGACGACGAAAATGGCAGCTTTGCCGTTCTCGTGCGCGTAACCTGCGATGTGCTTATCCTGCTCGATGATGCCTTCCTCGCCGTTGATGACGACGAGAACGACGTCGGCGCGTTCGATCGCTTTCATCGACCGCATGACGCTGTACTTCTCGGTAGACTCGTACACTTTGCCGCGTTTGCGCATGCCCGCGGTATCGATCAAAACATACTTCTGGCCGTCTTTTTCGAACGGGGTATCGATAGCGTCGCGGGTCGTGCCGGCGACTTCGCTGACGATGACTCTCTCTTCGCCGAGAATCGCGTTGACGAGCGACGACTTGCCTACGTTAGGCCGGCCGATCAATGCGACTTTGATTACATCATCCTCGTATTCGTCTTCCACCGTCGGAGGAAGCTTGTGCACGGCGGCGTCGAGCAAATCCCCGATGCCTGTGCCATGCGATCCGGAAAGCGCGACGGGATCGCCGAAGCCGAGCGAGTAAAACTCGTAAATATCGTCCATGCGTTGCAGGTTGTCGACTTTGTTCACGCCTAATACGACGGGTTTGCCCGAACGGAACAATATTTGCGCGACTTCCTCGTCCGCGTTCGTGATGCCGGCTTTGGCATCCACCATGAATATGATCACATCGGCTTCTTCGATAGCGAGCTCGGCCTGCATTCTGATCGAACGCAGCAGGCTGTCTTCTCCTTCGATTTCGATGCCTCCGGTATCTATGACGCTGAAATTGCGTCCGATCCATTCGCCAATGCCGTAGATGCGGTCGCGCGTGACGCCCGGCTTATCTTCGACAATGGCAAGCCGGTCGCCAATAATCCGGTTAAAAATCGTAGACTTGCCTACGTTAGGTCTGCCTACGATGGCGATAACGGGTCGTGCCATAAAAATTCACTCCTCAGTTAAAAACACTCACAACCTTCATCATAACAAAAATTCGATAGATTGGCTAACTTTCTCAAGATTTTCGATTAACGATTATGAAAAGATCTTCGTGCACCTCGTGCGCGGCGCAATCCAATACTTTCTCGAGCAGGTGGGAAATGCGCTGCAAATCTTCGCGATCTTCCGCGATGAAGATCGGCGCCCCGCCGGCTACGCTTCCTTGTTTCGTCGTAATTACGCCTACGATATTAGCCATGGGCGTTGCCCTCCGTGCTCTTGCGGTTCGCCTCCGTGGGCATTCTCACGGCCGCTTCCAGCAAAGGCACGCCACTTACGGCTTTATAAGCTTTGTCCGTGTCCTTCTCCCGAGGCAACACGAGCAAACCAAGCTTTCCGCTTCGAAGACCGAGCTTGCCGATCGGCAAAAGCGCGGGGTCTCCGTCATCTCGATAGACGCCGAGACGTGTCGAGACGTCGTGTAAAATCGCTTGCCGCTGTCCCAGGTTGGCGAGCGTAACGCGCGCGTCGTCGTTTTTCGGCGTGAGAATGAACCCCATTCCTTCTTCCCGAATGATGTCCCGGTTTTCGTCCAAGCCTACGTTCATAATGTACACGTCCCCCACGTAGAGGTTAGGACCGTCCAAGCGGACTTCCGCGCGCTCGACTGTCGCGATATGGGCGATCGTCGTTCCTCGCATGAAACGTAACACGACTAGGATCGTCAGCGCCCCTGCGATCAGCCCGCCCCACCATGAGAACATCATGACGGACAAGCTGACGAGAAACGCTGCGAATATCGACAAGTAGTTGCGCCCTTCGAACACGACAGCGATTCCTTCTATGTAAGCGGCGCCACGGGGGACAAGCTCGTAATGATCGATGGCGTTCAGCGTGTTCCGCTCCATATTGCGAACCTCGCGGAATTGCTGCGCGGCAAGCGCAAGGAACGTGAAAGCCGCATAATCCTTGTCGTACAATGCGGGCACCGAAACAGCGCCAAGCGCACTGGCGATCAGTCCTAGCGCAATATGGATAATTCTGCCGTGCGGGTATGCCGGATATTGCCGGTAATCGCTGCGGAGCATGAGCAGTCTCGCCGTCATTCCGAAAGCCGTCCCCATGATTACGCCGGTCAAATCTTTATGTTGCGTAAACCAGTCCCAGCTAAGGTTCAAGAACGTTCCCCTCCTCTTCTCCAGCCGATTCTTTGCTCGCGATGGCGTTTAACCCGAGCAAACATTTGCATGATTGCGGCACATAACCTAGCGAACAGCACCGCAATCCACCAATTTCGCATCCATTCGAGCGAGTGGCCGGATACGACCGCTCCGGCGTGGCCGACGACGATGGCGGTCACGCTTTCGCTAATCGCTATGGCTACGGATAACGAGAGCAATTGCGCGGGCGCATCGCGCAGCAAAATCGCCGCCAGCCCGCCGATCAAGATCGCCGCTCCCCAAGGAGCGGCAATCTGCGACCAATCGAACGGAAAGTACGATAGGCGATGCAACAGCAAGTAGATCGATCCGAACAATAGGCCCGCGGAGACAGACGTCCACCTCCAAGACGCTTCCATTTTCCAGGCTACCGCGAAAATCAGCGCAAGCGTCCATACCCAAGCACCATGAAGCGATACGGATGAAGTTAGCGGTAAGCTCCACCCCATGAACAGCGGCCAACCCGACAGGAAAATCGCCACGGCGCGATGCGGAATGCCATCGGCAGCTTCCTCTTTCCAGCCGCTCCACCATAGGATGACGGTCGCCAGCCATAAGATCACCGCTCCGAATACGGGCGACATTCTCCCACCTCCTTGTCCTTAGTATGTGCCGGAGCGAAAGGAAACCATGCCCTTAATGTCCACTAATCGATGGAACTTGCGCGGAAACAACAATCGCGGCACAAAAACGTCCTTGCACGCGCAGTTCCAGCGGTGTCGCCTCAACGACAAAAAGGCGTCCATCGTTCCGGTTCGATTCCGGAATGAAAGACGCCTACGTAAATTTTCTCTTCTTTCCATTCTAACGAAATAGACCGCGGAAGATTGCTCTCCCGCGGTCCCCAGATGTGCTATTCTGCTTACTTGAATTTGCTAAGCTTGTCGCCGAATTTCTCGCCGAGGTTGAAGCTCATGTTCTCGACCGGAGGAAGATTCGACTCTTCTCTCGGCGCGCGAGGACCACGAGGTCCGCGCGAATCGCGTGAGTCGCGTTCTTCGCGTTCAGGACGAGCAGGCGCTTCTTCGGTCTCTTTAATGGAGAGCGATACGCGCTTCTCGGCAGGGTTGAAGTCAAGCACTTTCGCTTTAACTTCTTGCCCTTCCTTCAGCACTTCGAAAGGCGTCGCGATGTGGCGATGCGCGATTTGGGAAATGTGAACGAGTCCTTCTACACCCGGAGCGATTTCGACGAATGCGCCGAAGCTCACGAGACGTTTGACTACGCCCGTTACGATTTCGCCGATTTTGAATTGGCCGGAAGCCGATTCCCAAGGGCCTGGTTGAGCCGCTTTGATGCTCAGCGAAATTTTGCCGAGGGATGGATCAACCTTCAGCACTTTAACTTTAACGCTTTGACCTTCAGCCACGACATCGCTAGGATGCGCAACGTGTTGCCAAGCCATTTCGGATACGTGTACAAGGCCATCGATGCCGCCGATATCCACGAACGCGCCGAACGGCGTCAGGCGCTGAACGGTACCTTCGAGGACGGAACCCGGTTGCAGGTTGCCCATGATTTGTTGCTTATTCGCTTCGTAGTCGGCATCCAGAACGTCTTTCGCGGACAGGATGACTTTGTTGTTCTCGCGGTCGATTTCTTTGACCTTAACGCGAAGCGTACGGCCTTTGTAACCCGCGAAATCCTCGACGAAATGACGCTCGACCATCGAAGCCGGAATGAATCCGCGAACGCCTACGTCAGCGACCAAACCGCCTTTGACGACGTCGGTTACGACGACTTCGAACGCCGCGCCGCTATCGAACTTAGCTTGAAGTTCGTCCCATGCGCGCGGGCTGTCGATTTGACGTTTGGACAAGACGAGCGATTCTTTCGCGTCGTTGATGCTGACGATCTTAGCTTCTACTTCTTGGCCGATCATAACGGCATCGGAAGCATTCTCCAAGTTCACGGACGACAATTCGCGAAGCGGAATGACTCCGTCGTATTTATACCCAAGGCTAACGTAAGCTTGGTTATCCTCGATTTTGACGACCGTACCTTTGACGGTGTCCCCTTTCTTCAAGGTCACGAGATTTTCCAATGCGTCTTGAGCCGCTGGTTCAGCGGCTGCCGTTTCCTGGACGTTAATTTCTTCAGACATGAAAATTACCTCCTCAATTCTACCCCAACTTTATTTAAACCCGCGCTTGCGGTGCTTAAATCAACTTTATCCTTAAACATGAGAACCAAATAATACCTATAGTATGAGGGATTGTCACGCGAAACATGCATGTATGAGTGCTAGGATGCCGGTTGCCGCGTCTCGACCATCTCGCGGATGCGAGACATGATGAGCTCGGTCGCCACTTCCATGCTCTCCGACGTGCCTTGTTCGGCGAAAGGCGCCATATCGATCGGGGCTCCGTAGATCGCGGTCATCTTCCTGAAAATCTTGTATTTGCCGACGATAGCGACCGGGACGACTTGCGCCCTTGCGCGAACCGCCATCGTTACCGCGCCGCGCTTACCCATTCCGACGTTCTCGTTGCGGGTGCCTTCGGGGAAGATGCCCATCACTTTGCCTTCTTCGAGCAGCGTAATCGCCGTCCGAATCGCTTCCTTGCTTACCCCGCCGCGCTTAACCGGAAACGCGCCTAACGAGCGGATCAGCCGGCCGAGCAACGGGACGTTGAACAATTCGGCTTTGGCCATATAATGTACTTTGCGAGGCACCCAAGCTCCCAAGGTGATAGGATCGAGCACGCTCTTATGGTTGCTGCAGAGTACGACCGGTCCGTCTAGCGGGATGTTCTTGATTCCTCGCGCTTCCAGCCGGAACAACAACCAGCACAGAACCCGGACGATAGCCCTGCAAATCCGATATAACATAATTTACTTCTCCTCCATCGAAATGGTTCTTGCAATGGCAAGTCCCCATTGTACGATTTCTTCGGCAACCTCGTCTATCGATCGACCCGTAGAGTCGATTAATCGCGCGTCCTGCGCCCGAAGGAGGGGGGCTATCTCTCTTTCCTGATCCAATCTGTCGCGCTCCGCGATTTCTCGCTCCAATTGGTCCAGCGTAATGCCGGGATTGTCGCCGAGCTCCCGATATCTGCGGGTTGCCCGTTCTCTCGGAGTAGCGGTGAGGAACACTTTAAGCTCCGCATCCGGCAACACGTGCGTACCGATATCGCGACCGTCCATGACGACGCCTTTGGCCATAGCCATGCGACGCTGCAGATCGGCCATCTGCTTCCTTACGCTCACGAGTCTGGCTATGTAGGAAACGTTGCGATTGATGTCTAACGTTCTTAGAAGCGGACTCACGTCTTGACCGTTAACGAGCACGAGCTGCGCTTCCTTGCCGGGAAGCAACACGATATCTAGCTCGCGTGCCAGCTTGCCGACGCTAACGTCGTCATCCATGGATAGTCCGGCTTCGATCGCCTTAAGCGTTACCGCGCGGTACATTGCACCGGTATCGACGTAGATGTACGCAAGATCGCGGGCGACCATTCTGGCAACGGTGCTCTTCCCCGCTCCCGCCGGTCCGTCGATGGCGATATTGATTCTAGCTGCTTCGTGATTCATATGCGAACAACCGGCCTCCTACACGCGACACAAACACAAGCCCAAAGAAAAAATAGGCAGGCTCAGCCTGCTGCGATTGAGAAAATTATACCACAGCGAAAATGGAGATGCAAAAACAAGCCTATGCGAATTAAGGCGCGATGCCCGGAAACGGCACGCCTTCCGATTCGTCCGTCGTCGTCATCCAGTAGCGTACGGCTGGAAACTGCAGCACGAGCTGAGACAGACAGAGAAGGATCGCCAAAATCAAAATGCCTCTTCGTAAATAACGCTCGATTCGATCCGACCAAGCCGAAAAATCGGGCTCCGGATTGCCGTTATGCGACTGCTTCACTTGTTCCTCCCGGCTTTCTAAGCCAGTAGGCAGCGAAGGCTAGCCGCTCCCGGCTACTCTTTGCGCTTGTCCAACTGGCGTTCGAAGCAATAACGAATAATTTTTTGCTGATCCGAGTCGACGATCTCCTTGAACCGCATCATAACCAGATGCCTGTCCGGTTCGACCGGCATAACCCTTACGACTTCGCCGTCGAATCCTGCATGCGCGATCGATCCGCCCTTATAACTCAATAGTAGCCAGCAATTGACTACCATATTCGGGACGATCGGCCATCTGCGTTCGCAAATGAACGATACGCCTCCGCCGCCGACATCCTCGGTAATCGCGACGAACCGCATTTTGTCGCCGATCTTGACGGCCAGCTCCAAATTCGCTTCTACGCGAAGGAAGCTGCGTCGTTGATCCTTCGTTATCTCGTCGAGTTCCGGCTTGCGAATCGAGACGAGATTAACGCCGTCTTTACGGAATCCGGTCACTTGCGTCTGGAATAAGTGCTTGACCCCTTCGGCGGTGAAAAAATAAAGCTGCAGCGTCTCGCCTTGCTGTGCGCGGTAATAACGTCTGCTTTTCTCGTCGAGCGGAACTTCGATAAAGATGTTGCTCGCGTTCAGATCCGCTACGCGCGAACGCAACGTGATCGGTTGAGCTCCCTCTTGTTCCGAGACCGGCTGTATGTACATCGTCTGATTGATTTTCGGAAGCACCCGCAACCCTCCAACAGCAGCTTATGGATCGGTAAATGTTACCGCCCTATTATAGCATGGCTGAGACAGGTTGGGTATGGAAAGAGGGACTGCCCCTCGTCGTTCGTCAGGGCAGTCCCTTTCCTGTTATTTGTAGATCGGCTTCGCGCCGTCCGGTATTTCTTCGATCGTCTCTTCGGTTCCGTTATCCGCGTTCATGAAGATGCGGTAATTTCTATCGTTGATCTTCCCGATGAATTCGTGGCACAGCACGAGCTTTTGCATGTCGTTCTCGATGACGGCTTGTCTGTATTCTTGAATTCTGAAGTCCGGATTCAGACCTTTTTGCGCTTGTTCCTTCGTCACCTTCGGCTTGCCCGGCGTTAGCAACTTAGGCGCGAAGACGTGGTCCGAAGCCTGTAAGCCAACGACTTCACCGTTGTCGAGCGCGACGCGAACGGTGACTTTGTCCGGGTAAAAGCGCACGTTGTCGATCGCCTTCACGAACGTGAACACCGCGACATGATCGTATTCGTCGTAAGTAACGGGCGTCATCGACTTGTAATCGTGGCGCAGCAAAAACTGAGAAGCCTTATTACGCGCCGTATCGAAATTCAGCTTACGGCTTTTGACGGCTCGCGAGTTCAAGTACCAGAGCAGGTTGCCGCCCTTACGCGTATAATCCAGCTCGGTGGTCGATCCCCCGGTGCCGGCTATCGTAACCGAGTATGCCGGCAAATCCGTTTTGCTGCCGGCTTCCGTTACTTTAGGCTCTTTGCCCGCTCCGCTGGCCCCAAGGAAATCGAGCGCCTTCTTCTTGATTTGCTCCGCCGTCATGTCCTTGCCCTGCAAGCCTTTGGCAGATCTTATGCGATCGGTCGAGAGCGCCGACGGCCCCCATTCGTTCTCCGGATATTCGCCCATCTGCTTGTCCATCGCTTTGAAGCCGTCGATAATCGTGTTGTCGTGGGGCGTATTTTCGCTCGCCATCGCGATTTCGACGTCCATCCAGCGCAAATGATCGGAAATGACCGCCTCTTGTATGGTACCGAGCTCTTTATTCACCGTGCCGGCCGCCGTATATAAACTTTTCATCATTTTGAGCTCTTGCTGGGTTAGCGGTTGTTTCGTCAAATCCCTGACCGCTGTCTGATACGCGAAGTTATTGATTCTCGAGAGGAACTGCTCCGCCTTATTGAACGGCAGCAATGCAAGCGGAAGCTGATTGATCTCGTTTTGCGCTTGGCTCGTGAGCCGCCATACATTCACTAGTCCTTTGCGCTGCATGCCTTGCGACGTCGCGGATACGGCTAGCGTCTGGCCTAGCTCGTCGTACAGACGGTCCATATGGTGGTTCAGGTCATGGAACGCGCGCTGATACTGATTTTCCGCCTTGATGAGTATCGCATTCTTCTCTTGATGCTCCTGGTAACCCCAGACGATCGAACCGATCAGAACGATCACTGCGATCGGAAACAAAATTGAACTTAAACGTCTATACATGCAAAAGCCGACCCCTTTCATTCCCAATCTTGCGGTTGCCGTTAGTTTGGGAAGAAGGCATCTGCTTTATTCGCGTTCCGTGGAAAACCCAACCACCGCTCCGTATAATGCGGTTATAAATTTTCCTCCTCGATCATCAAATCGTCCGCGTTGCTGCAGATGCACATCCGAAAGCCGGTATCGACCCGCCCGCGTTCCTTGCGTCCGCGCAAAATAAATTTTTCGTTGCATTTGTTGCATCGAATAATGACTTTAACCCGCTGTGACAGCATGCTTCTCCCCCACTGTGCAATCGGAATCTTCCAGACAGTATGGACGGATTCGTTACGATTTAATCTCTTCTTCCCGCTTTAATAGCCTGAAAGGCGAGATAGCGTTCGCGCGATTGACGTGACGGATGCTGCCGAACCAAAGCAGGAACATAAATGGCACAACTAGCCAAATCCAAGTTTGCGAGACGGACATCATCAAATAATCGTAAATGCCGTGCCAGAGCAAAGGCAACAACAAGGCAAGCCACAAATGCAACCGAACTTTGCGACCGGTCGAGAACTTAGCCCGTCCGAGCGAATAGCCCATGAATACGCCGAATAGTGCGTGACCCGACACCGGCAGCAACGCGCGGATCATTAACGTATGGAACGTCGCGGGCTGAAGGAACGCATACAATACGTTCTCCAGCGTAGCGAAACCTAGCGAGACGGCCACCGCATACACGATCCCGTCATAGGGCTCGTCGAATTCGGTATGATTAAAAATAATATGATAAAGGACGAACCACTTGAAAAACTCTTCGACTCCGGCTGATATGACAAAGGAAAACGTGAACGGGGATTCCCCCCACATCATCGTTAAGCCGCGTTGCACGATCATGATCGGGAGAACGATCAGCGCGCCGGTCAAGAACAGCTTCACGATCATCGGCAACGGCTCGGCGTCGTAGCGGTCTTTCCAATAGAAATACGCGAGCAACGCGATGCCCGGCGCAATCGCCGCGGCGAGTACCGAGACTAATAGCATGTTCCGTTCTCCCTCCTTTTCTTCCTCCCATTATAACAGCAATACGAGGGGGATAAAAAAAGAACATTTTGCGAAAGGTGCCACTTTTCGCAAAATGTTCTTTTAAATTATGGAAACATTAATCAACGAAAGTCGTCGCTAGGACTTGAATGGCGTTCGAGGCGATAATCACCTTGCCGTATTCTTCAAGAACGGCCGGCGTTACCGACGTTGCTTCGCCATACTCGGCCAACACTGCGATCAGGGCGTGGTAGCCCGAGCTTTCGAGCCCTGCAGGGTCGAACGCGAGTATCCAGTGATTCTGGTATCGATACATCCGGCCTTCCTCGGTGAATCGGCTTGCAAGCGTCTTCGCCGCGCCGATAGCATCTTCGATATCCCTGAATCGATATATTATGGCTTCGCTTTGCTCAAGCGTCACTTCGAGTTCGTATACTTCTTCTTCGTCTTCGGTCTGCGCACCCGATTCGCGTTCGAGCTTTCCGCGCGTTACGATGACGACCATGCCTTGTGCCGGCATCCCGAATACTTCGACGGCAAGCGGTCCGGATGCATCGAAACCAAGCTCGCTATAAGCCTGATCCATCATCTCGCTGAACAGCTCGTGGACTTTCGGAATTTCTCGCCACATGTCTTCTTTCTGGATCCCGCGCTCCGATAAATCATCGAACGTGAGAAATATACGAATTTTGTCTTGGCTCAGCCGCTCCATCCTCATGACAGGATCCTCCTTCTGTGGGTGATAACAGCTTATGAATAAGCATATAATACGTGAATGAAAGTTACTTGGTAACATGTTATCACTTCTCCCATCGAAATGCACTAGGGAAAACCCTCAATAAACAAAAAAACGGCACCGTTTCCCATGCTGGGAACGGTGCCGAGCTGCTTGCTTATGCTTAAAAAATCAAATGCGGTCTTGGCCGTTTTGCTCGAGAATCGCGTTAATCTGTTCGGTCACTTTAGGGTCTTTGGAAGCCAAAAGGCTTACTTTGCTCAAGTCTTCGTTATCCTCGTCGAAAGCGTGTTCCGAGTGATTCGACGATGACGATGAACGTTTGGCGCTGCCGCCGAATTTCATATTCAGCGCTTTCCCGATCATCTCGTCCTTCATGTCGTTCATCCGGCTTTTCATGTTTTGTCCCATGCTGGCCGCGACCGCGGACATCATCTGGTTGCGTTGAATCATCATTACGATTGCGGCGCCCGCCAATCCGCCCATCACGAAAGTCCCGATTTTCATCTGCCCACCTCCTTGATGCTTTTATTGTGACCGCTTGTCGCTAGGTCATGCCCCGCAAATTAAGGAAGCAGGCTTATGTCGAACGATGGGGAATTATGATACAATCGAGCGGATAAAGCATAGGATGTGGAGGAATTACACCATGAAACGTACAATGATAGCCGCAAGCTCGGCGGTACTGATGTTAAGTCTCGCCGCATGCGGCAACGGCACGAACACGCCGAACGCATCTTCCACTCCTTCTCCTGCCGTAACGTCTACGATTCCGGCAGAGCCGGCGCAAAGCACCCAGGCTCCCGTAACGACACCCGAGCCCAGCGCCATCGCTACCGAACAACCCAGTCCATCGCCGTCTCCGTCCGCTTCGCCCGAAGAGCAGACGGTCGCTCTCACATACCGCATGACCAAAGCGTATCGTATCGTGCCGATCGACAAGGACAAGACGCCGAGCAAAGTGGCCCTGCTAACGTTCGACGACGGCCCGAAGGAAGAAGCGACGTTAAAACCGCTCCTGGATACGCTCGATAAGCATCATGCGAAAGCGATCTTTTTCGTTAACGGCTACCGCGTGAAGGCGCACCCGGAATTGCTCAAAGAAATCGACGAGCGGGGCCAAGTCATCGGCAACCATTCCTGGGATCATATCGAGCTTGGCAAAGAGAAGCCCGAGAAAGTCAAAGAGCAAATCGGCAAAGTCCAGGATATCGTCAAGGAAGTAACCGGCAAAACGCCGATTTTCTTCCGTCCGCCCTTCGCTTCCGGCAACGACAGCGTTCATCAGATCGCGAAAGATTACGGCCTTCTCTATATGACTTGGTCCAACGGCTCGCTCGATTGGGACATGAGCAAGATCAAGCTCGAGAAACGCCCGCAAGCGGTTATCGACAACGTCATGGATCAACTGCACGAGGGCAGCAATATCCTGATGCACGAGCTTCCTTGGACCGGGGAAACGCTTGATAACCTGCTAACGCAGCTCGAACAAAAAGGCTATTCCTTCGTCGATCCGAACGCGATCGATCCGACTAAGTAACACGACAAAGGCCGCCGTAACCGTCATCCCATGACGATTGCAGCGGCCTTTCTTCTATTTATCCCCCATGCGCTTTGCGTCCCCACCAGAACAGTCCGGCTACGAGAAGCGTGAACAATATGACGAGCGTCAAGTAGAACCATCGCGAAAGCTGGCTGCGCTTCGGGAGATGAATGACCGCGCGGGGAGGCATGCCCGTCTCCGACAAGCCGGACAGCGCGGCTTCCTCCGCGATGGCGGCTTCGAGCTCCGCGATCGTCAGCTTGTCCCCGGTCTGCTTGCTATCGCTTGCCGCATGTTTCTTGGCTTCGACATACGTTTGCCAAACTGAAGATTTGTCCTCGTTCTCGCTCATGCTTTCTCCCTCCGCAATCGAATGATGGATCCCATCACGAAATCGATTAAAAAATGCGCCACGATCGGCGTCCAAATCGTTCCGGTGTGCGTCATCGTCCAGCCTAAGCCGTAACTGATCGAGAACACGAGACCCGTAGGCACCCAATGGCGCAAGTAGCGAACATGGATCGCAGCGAACAATATGCTCGTCCAGTAGGCTCCGAACGCATGTTGGACGGCTCCTCTGAACAGCAGCTCTTCGCAGATGCCTATAATGAACGAAAGAATCGCGATATGCCAAATCGGGCGCCCGCGAAACATGCGTTCGTTAATGCCACCGTCGTCTTGCGCCTCATCCGGCACGAAGCGCGAGATGCCGAGATTCACGATCATTACCGCAATCGCGAGACCTCCGCCCCAAAGGGCAAATTCCCACGTTCGCGGAAGTTCGAATAAACGAATTACGTTTCTACCCTGCAATAATACGACGATTAATCCGATAATAAAAGTAAGCGCCTGCGTCATGTACAAATTAAGCAGTAACATTCTGTCGCTTAATTGGTCGACGGTAACTTTGCGAAACCTGATTTTGCGAATGTCGAATTTTTTCATTTTACCTCGAAAGATACAGAATTTTGTATATTCAACACTTATGATTTTTTCTATACTTAGACTACCTATCTCAATTAGACCGTTGTCAAAGGAGCAGCCGATGGAAAAGCGTCTTAATCGATCAGATCTTATTTTCTCACTAGCGTTTCTACTCATGCTCGTCATCGCGGTAGGCGCCTTCTTCTACGGCGTCAAGGTGGGCACTGACCGCGTGGAGTCGAAATACGCTGCCCCGAACGAACCGGAACCGACCGCGCCGGTTATGCCGAATGCGTACCAACAGCAAGATCTCGTCTCGTTCTATCATACCGTATTTTTGCCTTACCGTGAATTTCAGAACGATTGGTTCGATGCCCAGCGCAAATGGCTGTCCGACTCTACATTGGACCGTGCCGGTTATTTGGACCAACTAAAGAAATCCGCCATGAAGCAATACGACGCCATCAAGAAAGTCAGCGTCTCCAATTCGTCTCCTTTATTGGTAGATGCTCAGACGAGCTACTTGAAAAGCCTGAAGCTGTTCTCCGACAGCTTCTCCGATCTCGCGAAGAACGCAAACAACTTAAGTGCGGACGCCTTCATCCAAGAAGTGAACGCGAACGCCTATTACAAAGAAGGCCGCATCCAAGCGCTTACCGGACAAGGTAACTATTACGACTCCATGCTGAAATGGGCAGCGATGATCGATACGGACTTGCCTGCGGAATACGAGAGCCCGGACATTCTTAGCATCGCCAAGTGGAAACAACTTCCGTTGATCATCAAGATCAAAGTTTCCGCGGACTACTTGTCCACGCAATCGGAAATGAAAGAGTTCAGCCCGCAAGATTTAACGGCTAAAATCGACGACTTCATCAATTCCGGACAAGCCGAGAAGCGGAAGCTGAAGAGCTTCAGCGCGATCGCCGAGCTGCTCACGAGCACGGACGGCGTTCGCAACGGCGATTTCCTCCAAATGAAGTCGCGTTTTTACGAGAACGAGCAGCTGCCTCAGCTCCCGTTCTTCTTCTCGGATAATTGAGCATTACGTGTCTAAATGATTAATGTTGCACTTTTCTCATTGCAATGCCCGTACCCTTGCTATAAAATAGTAAAGGTTATGGGAACCGGAAATGTGCTTCAAAGTGAATGCATTGTGACCTAAGCGGAGTCACCCTGGACGCACCGTTAGACCGCTTATTGCGGACGCGGAGGTCGAGGGTGTTTTCTATATTCGAAGGAGGGTTCCACATGTTTAAAGTATTGGTATCGGATCCGATTAGCGATTTAGGGATTTCCTTGCTCGTAGAAGCATCCGACATCTCCATCGACAAGAAAGTCGGCCTTAGCGAGGACGAGCTCGTTGCCATTATCGGCGAGTACGATGCGCTTCTCGTTCGCAGCCAGACTCGCGTTACCGAGCGGATCATGTCCGCCGGCAAGCAACTGAAAGTAATCGGACGCGCAGGCGTAGGCGTCGACAACATCGACCTCGATGCGGCGACCAAACGCGGCATTATCGTCATTAACGCGCCGGACGGCAACACGATCACGACTTGCGAGCATACGTTTGCCATGATGATGGCCCTTGCCCGTCATATTCCGCAAGCTTACATGAAAACGGTCGGCGGCGTATGGGATCGCAAATCGTTCGTCGGCGTCGAGCTTCGTAACAAAGTGCTTGGCGTGCTCGGCATGGGTCGGATCGGCAGCGAAGTCGCCGCCCGCGCTAAAGCTTTCGGCATGGAAGTATACGGCTATGATCCATTCCTTACTCAAGAACGTGCGGACAAACTGGGCGTTCGCCTGGCTTCCGTAGAAGACGTCGTACGCGATGCGGACTTCATTACGGTTCATACTCCGTTGACGCCAGAAACGCGCCATATGCTAGGCAAAGATCAATTTTCTCGCATTAAACCCGGCGTACGCATCGTAAACTGCGCGCGCGGCGGCATTATCGACGAGCAAGCGCTCGTGGAAGCGATCGATTCGGGACGCGTTGCCGGCGCTGCCTTCGACGTATTCGAAGAAGAACCGCCTGCGCCTGAGCATCCTTTCCTGAAGCATCCTAAAATTATCGTAACGCCTCACCTCGGCGCCTCGACGATCGAAGCGCAAGAGAACGTCGCGATCGACGTATCCGAACAGCTCCTTCACATCCTGCGCGGAGAAGCGTTCAAAAACGCGGTCAACATGCCGCCGGTGCCCGCTGACGTCCTTGCCAAGCTTGAGCCTTACTTCTCCCTCGGCAAGAAGCTCGGTAGCTTCGCGGTACAGATGGCGAACGGTCCCGTCAAGGAAATCGCGGTAACGTATGCCGGCGACTTGGCCGACGTCGATACGCAGCCTCTGACCCGTCACATCGTGGAAGGCGTGCTTGGCTTCCACCTCGGCTCGGATCAAGTGAACGTCGTTAACGCGATGCACCAAGCGAAGACGCGCGGCGTCAACATCGTCGTCACGAAATCCCAAGCCTCCAAAGGCTTTACGAACCAAGTAAGCGTAACGATTCGCACGGACAAAGAAGAACGCCTAGTCGCAGGAACGCTGCTTAACGGCTTCGGACCGCGCATTACGCAGATCGACCGTTTCCCAGTCGACGTGGAGCCGCAAGGCCATGTGGTGCTCGTCTCCCACCACGACAAACCGGGTATCATCGGCCGCGTAGGCACGCTGCTCGGCAACAACGACGTCAACATCGCGACGATGCAAGTCGGACGCAGCATCGTAGGCGGCGCGGCGATCATGGTGCTCGGCGTCGACAAAGGCGTTCCGAAGGAAGTGCTTGAGCAATTGACAAGCCTGCCGGACCTGAACAAAGCGAAGGTTATTCATTTGTTCTAATCGCTTGAGCGTATATTAAGAAAAGGTGCTGTCTCTATGACAGCACCTTTTTTGTATGGAAATGAGACCCTATATTAAGGCGACTACACTTTATTTTTTACAAGTAACGATATGCCGAGCTGGGTCGTAGCCAGTATAACGAGAATGATCGGCAACGCGGTCGATTCGACGTTAGCCGCGAACAGCACCTGCATCAATATCGAGATCACCCGTCCCGCATTGAGGAAAAACTCCCGCACGACGACCGATTCGATGCGGAACGATCCGCGAAGCGGCAACCCGTCCATGAGCCGGTAATAATAGGAGGTTAACGTGTTGATGATGAGCGGGGCTAGGAACGAGTATACGACCATGAATACGATGACCGTCCATAACCGTATGTCGATCAACAGAACGAGCGTTGCGAAAAATATGAGTAGCGAGGAGACGAACAAGTCTCTCCGCACGTTGGGCTGCCCTTTCCGTCTAGCGATATACAGACCCGTTAATATCGTCAGCAACGCGAACAATACCGATAAATATCCGACCTGATCCTCCCTGCCGACCGTCTGGAACATAAGAATGTTCGGCAAGAACAACATCATCCCCTGGAATAACCCGAGTACGAAGAAGCTGCACAAGGACATCATCCATAAACGGTTACGCTTCATCATCAGTCCCGAGAACTTCAGGAAAAACGTCCTGTGATGAGACTCGATGCGCGGGATTCTGAAGCTCATCAGAGACGCTAGCGCGAATAGGCACGACGCGGTCGCGAACGTAATGATATACCCTCGCAAACCATCGAACAAGCTGATCAGGAAGCCCGCGAGCGCCGGTCCGGCTAAGCCGGCCGAGTTGAATACGATCATGTTGATACCGAGATATTTGGAGCGGTTACGCACGTCGGTGACGTCATATTGGAGGACAAGGTACCCTACCCAATAGAGCCCGAGAGCAAGCCCGTTAAACAGTCCGAAAATCGGGTAATAGGCGACGACCTTCTCCTGTGCGATTATAACGACCAGATAAAAGAGCGCGATAAGCGCGATCCCTAGCCGATACGTAACCATCCGGTCCTGCTTTTTGGCGATCCATCCGCCGATCGCGAAGGCGAACGGCGTAATGCCGTAGACGATAATATTAAAGATCCCGTTAATAACGAGATCTTCGGTAAGACGCCATAAATATAAGTTCAAGAACAGTCCGGACATCGAAGCTCCGAACTGAAAGCATCCGTGAATGAATAGCGCGACGTACGCCTGCTTGGACATCCGTTCGTCCGGCGACCCGTTCGCTGCTGCAAATCGGGGCCATTGAAGCCATCTTCTCATCGGAGTTCCCCCATTAACGGCGCGTCGACTTTGCTGCTTTCTTGCGATTGACGACTACCGGCAAAACGATGGTGAAAGTAGTTCCTTCGCCTTCGATGCTTTCGGCGCGAATTTTGCCGTTATGCGCTTCGACCAAGTTTTTAACGATCGCAAGCCCCAGTCCGGTGCCTCCGTTCGATTCCCGTTTGCGCGCTTTGTCCGCTTTGTAGAACCGATCGAATATATAAGGCAAGTCTTGACGCGGGATGCCCTGTCCTTCATCGGCGATCTTAATCTCTATGAGATCGCCTTTCGTTCCTTCGATTCGCTGGGCGGACAACGCGATTCCCGCGCCCGCCGGCGTATGACGAAGCGCGTTGTCGAGCAAGTTCGTCAGCACCTGCTCCAGCCGGTCTCCGTCGGCAGCCTCCAGCACGAGCGCCGGATCTTCCACCGAGCGGCTGAGCGCGATGTGTCTTTCCTTGGCTAATGCCGAGAATTTGCGATACACCCTGCCCATGAGCGCGTTAACGTCCAAGTGCTGATAATTCATCTCAAGATGGCCGGCTTCCATTCTCGCCAAGTCGAGCAAATCTTTCACTAGCCGCCCCATGCGCAGCGATTCGTCGTGAATGACTTGAACGAGCTCGCGCCGTTCCTCCGGCGATGCCACGATATCGTCCAAGAGCGCCTCGCTGTAACCTTGCACCATCGACAGCGGCGTGCGGATCTCGTGCGAGACGTTGGCAACGAAATCTTTGCGCATTTTATCGACTCGGAATTCTTCCGTAACGTCACGGAGAACGGCTACGGCGCCGCGTACCGCGTCATCCGATGCCAGCGGCGTCATTACGACCGACCAAACGTCGCTTTTCACGTGTACCTTGACGGTGAGTTCTTTGACACCCGAAGTGACGTTGCGGAACGTCTCCCTTAGCGGACCCGGTACGGCCGCGAACGGCACGCTCTCGTCTTCGTCGGACCACTCGACCGAATTCCAATCGTCGAGCAAATGCTGGCCTTGCGGATTCGTCAGTATCGCGCAACCAGCCGCATCGAACGTGATGACCGCGTCGGTCATGCTTTTCAGTACGCTGCTCAGATGGTCCCGCTCATGCTGGATGTCGCGGATCAGCGTCTGCAGCTCCGTGGCCATCTGATTAAACGAAGTCGCTAGATCGCCGATCTCGTCCGATGAACGGATCGCGACCCGCGTCGTATAATCGCCTTTCGTAACGCGGTTAGCCGCGTCCTTCATCTCGCGCAGCGGCTGCGTAATCTTCGTCAGCAGGAAGAACGCGAAGAACGTAGTCAGCAAGAAGCCCATTAGACCCGCGTAAGTAAACAATCGCTTAATTTTCACCGGGTCAGTAAACGTTAAATCGATATATTCAAGCAAGAAAAGTCCTAGCGTTACGATAACGACGGCAACTAACCCGATGATCGTCAGCCATAGCTTGCCGACGACCGTTCTCCAAATCGCCATCGCTTATTTCGCAGCCTCGAGCTTATAACCAACGCCCCACACGGTCGTAATCATCGATGCAGCTTCTGCGGATACGCGATTAAGCTTCTCGCGGAGCCGTTTCACGTGCGTGTCCACGGTGCGCAAATCGCCGAAGAAGTCGTAATTCCAGACGTCCTTCAACAACTCTTCGCGGGAAAACACTTTATCCGGGGAACTCGCCAAGTAATGAAGCAACTCGTATTCCTTCGGCGTCAGGTTGACTTCCTGTCCGCTGGCCGTTACGCGATGCGCGTCGTGCTCGATGACAAGGTGCGGGAAAACGATGTTGTTGCTCGTATTCGTTTCCTTGGATAAGAACGCGGTCGCCGAGGAACGGCGCAAAATCGCTTTGATGCGGAAAATGACTTCGCGCGGGCTGAACGGCTTAACGACGTAATCGTCGGCGCCGACCTCGAACCCTTGCACGCGGTTGATCTCCTCGCCTTTCGCGGTGAGTATGAGCACCGGCGTCGCTTTTTGCTGACGCAGTCTCGTGCATACTTCCACACCGTCGATGCCTGGCAGCATGAGATCCAGCACGATCAGATCGAAGTCCTCGCCCAAAGCCATGCGAAGCGCGGATTCTCCGTCTTCCGCTTCTTCGATTTCATAGCCTTCTTTTTCCAAGTACATCCGCAGTAGCCGACGAATGCGCTCCTCGTCGTCTACTACCAAGATCCGGTTGCCCATGCTCATATGCGAACTCTCCTCTAGTAGTTTATACGCCGGCGTAGGAATGCAAGCCGGCAATGACAAGATTAACGCCGATCAACGTAAACATAACGACTAGGAAGCCGATTACGGCGAGCCAAGCGGAACGCGTGCCTTGCCAGCCGCGGGACAAGCGAAGATGCAGGTAGGCGCTGTAGAACAACCAAGTAACGAGAGCCCATACTTCCTTCGGATCCCATCCCCAGAAGCGCGACCACGCGATTTGCGCCCAGATCATGGCGAAGATGAGCGCGCCGAGCGTGAACACCGGGAAGCCGATCGCGATCGCGCGATAGCTGATCTCTTCCAGATCGTCGGCGTCGATATCCGTCAGATGAGGCTTAATGACGGCGATGAGAGGCTTTCTAGCCAGAAGCCTTAGCAATCCGTAGAGGACAAGCCCGGATATGATGGACCAGATTACCGTATTAAGCTTGCGTCCCGCGTTCACGCCCGTCATCCAAGACGGCGCTTCGAACAACGGCTTGTCCATGCCGAGGAACGGTTGGAACGTCACGATGTCGCTATTATAAGGGCTAACGATCGGCGGTAAGCTGTACACGACTTCGTTGATGTCGGAGTTGACGGTGCCGTCTTCCGCGATCTCGACAGTTTCTTGCGAGAATTTAGCGTCGTAACCGGCGCCGCGGAAACTGAACACCGATATTAGGAAGCCGATTATAACTATAATGACGATTAAAGAGAACTCGGTCCACCATCTTGCGCGGCGTCCAGCTTTGTCGGTGCGTTCCAGATCTACGACGCGGATAAGCTGCATTAGAGCCGCCGCGAAGCCGACCGCGAAGAACGCTTCGCCCGTAGCGGCAGTCGTTACGTGAATGCGAAGCCAAATCGAATTCAGCGCCGGATTGAGCGGCTGTACTTCGGAAGGAAATACGGAGGCGTACGCGACGATAATGATAATGATAGGCAGCGTGAACGCGCCGAGCAAAGGATTGCGGTAAATAAGAAAGACGATGATAAAGGCGAACATGACGGCCATGGCGAGGAACGTCATGAATTCGTACATGTTACTCGTCGGAATATGGCCTTCGCCCTTCCAACGCGTGAAGAAGAACGTCAAATGCAAGACCCATGCCAGAATGGCGGCCGCGAAGCCGATTTTGCTCCACCGCGCGACGTGCGCTTGCGGATCGCGGTTGCTCCAGCGCTTGCCCGCTACCGCGATGGCGTAGCTGATGAACGCGGCGCAATAGAGAAAGAATGCCGCAGTGAACGCTTCACTGCTGAAATCTAGCCAATTCAACGTAAATTCCTCCTGTTATCAAGCGACTTCGGCGGCACTTCGATACCTGTCCGACCGAGCGCGTAAGCGACATCGGCTCTTAATCCGTAACTATTTTTGTTCGTATGCGCCCCAAGCGACAGTTGACCGTCATCGATGCGCAGCCATACTCTGCGATGCTGCCAGTAGAAGCCCATAATAAGGCCGATCATGGAGATTATGGCTCCGATCCCGATATAAGGGATCGCCTTGTCTTTGCGTATGTTCAAATACGTCGTATATTCGGAGAACTTTACATTTACCATTTTACCACCGGACTGCGTCTTTTCAACTTTGAACGCGAATTTGCCCGAGCTTTGGCCGTTTTTGACGTAATACTCGTTCAGCAACGCTTCGTACCCTTTACTCTGTTCGCTAGGCATCGGGAAGTAAATGTACGTTTCGCCGTCCGCTTGAAGGTCCGGACCAGTTACCCGGAAGGCGAATGCCGGATTGTTAGGATCCCGCGTCTTCGTCATCGGGCGGCTCTCCGCATCCAAGCCGAAGTCCGGATAGTAGTCGTTCAGACGAAGCGTGTACGGCCCGACTTCATACGTCCGCGCGGGATCGTCCGCCTTCAGCTCGAAGGTGCCGATCGCTTGGCCCGTCTTGGAATCCGTTAAAGTCACGTTCACCGAGATGAATCGCACGCGCTTCAGGTAGCTGTTCTGATAGATTTTCAAATCTCCGTACGACAGTGGGCTGTTCACGTGAATCGGATGCTGCTTGACTTGCTTAAGCACCGGCTCCCGCGTCGGATCGTCGCAGGCGTCGACGCACTCGTACATCGTCGCTTTCGTCTCGAACAGCTTCGGAACGGCCTTGCCCTTCTGGTTGGAGGCCAGTTCGCTGTCATCGTACAGCTCCAACGTAAAGTCGTCGTTTTTCAAGTAATAGTTCGTATTCGGAATTTGGCGCGTCTCCCCCTCGTAAAGGGCGAGATATTGGTCCATATGCCAAGCCGGAATGCTTCGTCCGAGCACCGCCAGTAAAAACAAAATCAGACCGATATGGTTGATATAAGGTCCCCAGCGGCTGAACCGATTCTTCTCCGCGAGCATCGCGGTGTCGTCCTTCCAGACGCGATAGCCTCTGCGCTTCATCTGCTTGCTGAACGCCTCGACCCACTCGGCCCCGTTCCCGTCAACGGTTCCGTTATAGGTAACTTGCTGACGCTTAATGAATTGCAAATGCTTGCGAACTTGCTGCTTGGCGAGCGCGCGGTAAAGCGGAAGCACGCGGTCCAAGCTGCAGATGACCAGCGATGCGCCGATCATGACAAGCAGCGTGTGGAACCACCACGACTCGTATGTATGCGATAACCCGAGCGCATGATAGATAACGCCCGCCGTTCCGTACGTTTCCTTGTAATAAGCGGCGAACTCCGACTCTTCGGTCATATTGATGAACGTGCTTTCCTGTTGAAAAATCGTACCGAGAGCAGCGCCGACCAAAGTTAGTAGAATGAGATAAACGGCGATTTTGACCGAGGAGAAGAAATTCCAAATCCGGTCGATGAAGTGCGGATTTTGCTTCTGGGAACGACGAGCGACGCCGTCATATCTCATTTCCAGCGGCGTGCCCGACGCATCGTCGACGTCTTCCATCTGCGGCTTGCCGCACGATTCGCACAATACGGTGCCGATGGGATTTTGATGTCCGCATTCGCATTTGGTGTTCTCTATTAACATTAGTGCCTCCATGGTGCTTCATTCTAGCTTCGCTTGTTCGATTACTTCGTTTCCATAAGACGCATGATACGCGCCTCGATATCTTCTTCGGCAAGCGGTCCGCCGACGACGACGTCTTGGATCGTGCCGTCCGCCGCGATAAAGAACGTCGTCGGGTACTGCTTCAAGCCGAACGCCCGCTCCGTCTTCTTGTCGTTGTCTAGCAAAATCGGGAACTGCGCGCCGACTTCGCTGGCGAATCGTTCGACGGTAATGCCGTCTTCGCTCAAATTAATGCCGACCAGCTCGAGCCCTTGGTCGTGCCACTTCTCGTACTCCTTCTGCAGCGCCGGCATCTCGTCGCGGCACGGCGGGCAAAACGTGCCCCAGAAGTTCAAAATTACGGGTTTGCCTTCGTATTCCTTCCAGTCGTGCGCGACGTTGTTAAGATCCGCAAGCTTAAAGCCCGGGGTCTTGTCCCCTTTCGCGAGCACCGCGCTCGACGTGAACAACGAATTGCCGATCGCGTATCCGCCGACCAGCAGCACGAAAGCCAGTATTAAGTATTGCACGAGTTTACGATGTCGTCCCATTGCCGCCTTAGTCACCACCTGAAATCCATTATTCTCATTATAACGAAAATACCGGCGTCAAGGGCAGGTGCCCTCTCCTCCGGTTTTGAACATTGTGTGACGCCGTATAGACTAGCTCTCTTTGCTATCTTCCTTAGGCACGCTTTCTTCGGCGGCTTCGTGCAGCTTGCGAAGCTCTTCCGCCGAAAGCTTGCGATGCTTGCCCCGTTGCAGGTTATTAAGAAACAAGCCGCCGAACGAAATCCGCTTCAACCGGATGACCGGATGATGAATCGCATCGAACATTCTTCTGACTTGACGGTTGCGGCCTTCGCGTATCGTGATGGAGATGGTCGCGAACTTGCCGTCCGGATCGATATCGTGATATTCGACGTCGGCCGGCGCGGTCATGCCGTCTTCGAGCTTGATGCCGCGTTGCAGCTTCTCCAAAGCGTTGCCGTGCGGTACCCGCTCGACGGTCGCATGGTACGTCTTCGCTACGTGATGGCTAGGATGCATCAGCTTGTGCGCCAAGTCTCCGTCGTTCGTAAGCAGCAACAACCCTTCGGTGTCGTAATCGAGACGGCCGACAGGATATAAGCGTTCTTTGATTTCTTTCAAATAGTCGGTTACGACGCTCCGCCCTTTGTCGTCGGACACGCTCGTAATTACGCCTTTCGGCTTATTGAACATAATATAAATTTTGCTCTCTTGCTTAATCGGCTTCCCTGCCACCTTAATAACGTCCACGGCGGGGTCGGCTTTAACGCCAAGCTCTTTCACGATTTCCCCGTTCACCGTTACTTTGCCGGCGGTTATAAGCTCTTCGCATTTGCGCCTGGACGCGACGCCTGCGTTCGCGAGTATCTTCTGTAATCTTTCCACGGTCGTTCACCTCATCCTCCATCATACCAATCCGAACAGCAACCAGCAAGCCGCGACTGCGGCAAAAAAGCCGATGAAGTCCGAGATGAGGCCGACCTTGAGCGCATAACGCGAATTCCGGATGCCTATGGCGCCGAAATAAACGGTGAGCACGTATAGCGTCGTGTCGGTGCTGCCCTGGATGGTGGAGGCGATACGGGCAACGAAGGAGTCCGGCCCTTGCTCCTTGATGAGGTCGGTGACGTAAGCGAGCGAACCTGCGCCCGTGATCGGGCGAAGCAGCGCTAACGGCAGCACGTCGGCAGGAACGCCGACCCGCTCCAGCAACGGGCGAAACAAGCCTAAGATGGCGTCCATCGCGCCGGATGCGCGAAACATGCTAATTGCAGTCATCATGCCGACGAGATGCGGGATAATGCCGATGGCCGTCTGAAAACCGTCCTTCGCCCCGTCGATGAACGATTCGTAGACGGGGATTTTCTTAAAGGAAGCGTATAAAGGGATGAAAGCGATAAGTACGGGAATCGTCCATGTAGATAGAAGTTGTATGATGGCTAGCAAGGCTTCATCCTCCTCCCGGCGGGGCTAACGGCCGAGTCGACGAAGAGCTTGGAGGCTTGGGGGCGGGGAGGCTGGGGCTCTGCGTAATTCTCGGGGGCTTGCCCGCTTTACGGCGATACCAGCGGTCGACTACTATGGCCGCTCCCGTCGAGATCATGGTAGCCAGCAGCGTCGGAGCGACGATGTCGGCGGGGTGAAGCGACCCAAAATTCATCCGAATCGCGATGATCGTCGTCGGCACGAGCGTTATGCTTGCGGTGTTCAAAGCAAGCAGCGTGCACATCGCGGGCGTGGCGATCGTGGGGGTCGGGTTCAGCGTCTGCAGCTCCTGCATCGCCTTGATGCCCATTGGCGTCGCCGCATTGCCTAGACCGAGCAGATTGGCGCTCATGTTCGATAAAATATAGCCCATCGCCGGATGGTCCGGCGGTACGTCGGGGAATAGCTTCCGAACGATCGGCGCCAGCAGTCTCGCCAGCTTCCGGACGAGGCCGGCGTCTTCGGCGACGCGCATGAGCCCCATCCAGAACACGAGAATGCTAATTAACCCCAAGCAGACGGTTACGCCTGTCTGCGCGCCGCCGAAAGCGGCCTCCGCGACTTGCTCCATCTTGCCGTTGATCGCTCCGAACAGGACGCTGACGACGATCATGCCCATCCAGATCCAATTCACCATCCTATCCCGCCCCCTTATCCGCTTCCGTCATGGAAGCTTTACCGAGCGGTTTGTCGTGCGCGATGACCGACACGCTCCCGATCGGCGAACCGTTCAAATAATAGTTAACCCATCCGCGATAGCCTAAAGAATAAGCCGCGGTCCGTTGCTCTTGCGGCTTGAATTCGGCCGTTAATTGCTCGCGTTCGCCTTCCGCGAGCGGATATTGAAAGCCCGTTGCCAGCTTGTTTGCGACTCCGGCTACGGGTACCGCGTCACCTTCGGCTGCTATTTGCGCCAGCGGATAATGCGTAAAACCGTAATCGAGAAGCTTGCGATGATCCGACCAGTCGTCCCCGTCGTTCAGCGTGACGACGACGAGTTGTTGGCCGCCGCGGGTCGCGGAGCTGACGAGCGTGCGGAGCGCTTTTTTCGTATAACCGGTTTTGACGCCGTCTGCGCCTTCGTACATCGTCAGCATTTTGTTTTTGTTTACCCATTTATAGTCCCACGGATCGTTCGGATTCGGAGCGGTTTTTACGCGAGTGCTGACGATCGCCCGAAAATCCGGGTTATGAAGCGCATAAGCCGCTAGACGCGCCATGTCGTTAGCGGACGCATAATGGCCGGGCTCGTCCAAGCCGCTCGGGTTCATGAAGTGGCTGTTCGGCATACCGATCTCCTCGGCTTTCTTGTTCATCAAAAACGCGAAGCCTCCTACGGAGCCCCCGACGTGCTCGGCGATCGCGGTGGCCGCATCGTTGCCGGACCGAAGCATTAGCCCGTAGACGAGATTGCGCAGCTTCATCTTCTCGCCGGCCTTTAAGTAAATGGAGGAACCTTCCTTGCCAGCCGCGCGGACGCTTACCTTCACTTCTTCTTCCAGATTGCCGTGCTCGATAGCGACGATCGCGGTCATGATCTTCGTCAGGCTGGCGATCAACATCGGATCGTCGCCCTGCTTACTATAGATGATTCGTCCGGATGCCACATCGATCAGTGCTGCGCCCTTGGCATGGTTTCCCGGAGGTTCGGGCAAGTCGGCGGCTGCCGCGGGCAAAGCTGGCAGTAACCAAGCAGAGGCGATTAAAGAGACGAGGAGAACGGCTGCGATTGTATGGCGGCGTGCGCGGTGCGCTCTTGATGTGACGTGCATGGATAGCCTCCTTGAAAGGTCTCCTAACAATTTATGTAGGCGTGTCCCAAAGTATGTAGCGGAGTTACAACGAACGGCGTACGTCCGTCCGATCACTGAGGAGAAACCGGCCGCAACTAAAAAAACCCGGCCAGCGGCCGGGCATAGCGCGTTACATCAGCTTGCCAGAATGGTTTGATTTGGAGAGCAACGCAGCGTCGGCTTCGTTCGTATCGGCATCCTGCGGCGCGCCGCTGCGCTGGAAGACGCTCTTCAGCTTGTCCACCCATCCCGGAGCGGATTCGATCAGACGCTCTAGGATATGGGTCTGATTATCGAGCGGAACGACTTTGACGCCTTGCGTGCCTACGACCAGGAATGCGATCGGCGTTATCGATACGCCGCCGCCGCTGCCGCCGCCGAACGGTAGCTGGACGGACGCGTTATGGTCGTCGTTTTTGGAGTCCGCCTTCGCGTGGTTCTCGTCCATCGCTTGGAATTCGCTGCCGCCGGCCGCGAAGCCGAAGCCGACTTTGGAAATCGGCAATATCACGCTACCATCCGGAGTCTGGACAGGTTCACCAACAATGGTATTTACATCCACCATATCCTTAATATTCTCCATGGCGGTTTGCATGAGGCCGTTAATCGGGTGCTGCTGCTGGGTCATTGAACTTCCTCCTTCCAAGATCGATCCCGCCGCAAGGGAAACGTGTAACCGCGGTCGTCATCGTGTACCTAATTTGCCCTTGGGAGCAGGGAGATTATGCGCCAAGCGCGGCAACCGCCGCCGCTTGATTACGCTCGTTCCGGCGGAGCCAACGTGCTTCGCCATGCGCGAAGCGCCTTTCCGTAATGCAGCGTGCGCGTGCCGAGCCGGATTATCGACCAACAAGCGGCGAAAGCCCGAATTTGAAAGTCCGCCTCCCACACGGCAGAAAATTCGGTTGCCGAATAGTTCGGCTCGATGCGGCTTTGCGGCTTCGTTGCCAGTCTTATGAACTGCCCGGCGACACCTGAGGCGCAGCCGGCCACCGCCCAGAGTAAGCCCGTTAGTACGGCTGTCTGCGCAGCGTCGCCCGTGCCTACGCGAAAGTCGAGCCGCCAGCGCGTGCACTCCACTTTTTTCATCGTTGTCCGCAGCCATTTCGTGAACTTGCGGGTAGACAGTTGGATAGCCCGATAGGAGCGCCAGTATCGCCGCATCGTCCCGATTCCAAGCTTTCGTTTGTTTTTCTTCTCTTCGCGGATCGTCGCGATGCCCCCGACTTTTCGCTCGCGATAGATGATGTTCAAGCCGCTAATGACGATGGACGGCAGTACGAACTGATAATGGAAAAGTCCGTATAATGCCTGCACGATTACGACCAATTGATCCAATCTACCGCTGCGGGAATATCGGACGCGAATACGAATACGGGACGCCAGCGCGACGATTAGCGCGATCGCGATAACGCCAATTACGACCCAAAGCCAAAAGGCCATCCCACCCCCGCCTTTCCTAGGGGTAGTATGACCTTTTGGGAACGCATCATGCAATTGACTCGATTTCAGCTCGTTTCCAATTCCCGCTCCATGTCTTCCATCGACAGCTGGCGTCCTTCGACCCGCTCGAACAGCAGCTTCGTGCGCTCCTCGAGCTCGTCGTCTCCGTCGAGCGTCGACGGCTCCGGCAACGCCTTAATGCCCGACAACCCGAAATAATCGAGAAACGCCTTCGTCGTTCCGTATAAAATCGGACGTCCGACCGCGTCGGCCCGCCCTTTCTCTTCGATCAAATCTTTGGCGACGAGCGTATGAATCGCGCGATCGGCCTTGACGCCGCGGATCTCCTCGATCTCTACGCGCGTGATCGGCTGCCGGTAAGCGATAATCGACAACGTCTCCAGCGACGCCTGCGACAGCGCCGAACGCGACGGAGAGAAGGCAAGCTTCTCGAAGTACGGCGCGTGCTCCGGCACGGTCGTCAGCCTATAACCGCCAGCGACTTCCGCGACGCGAAGGCCTCGGCCCTTCTTCGTATAATCCTTTTGCAAATCGCGCAGCACATTCAGCACGACGTCCGCATCCACCTCGACCACTTCGGCGATCGTCTTGGCGCTGATGCCTTCTTCCCCGGTGACGAAGAGTATGCCCTCAAGTACCGATTTCAACGTCGAATAATCCATGGTCATCCTCGCTCCCCGTCCAAGACAATACGATATCGTCGAACAACGCGTTTTGGTGGCACGAAACCCATCTGCGTTTCATGAGCTCAAGAATCGCAAGAAAAGTCACGACGATCGCGTCACGGTCGAACTCGTCTCCGACCAGCTTGGAGAACAAAATCTTTCCGTCACCCTCGCGAGCGCGCTGCTTCAGCGTATCGACGATATCGCGGATCCGGTCTTTGACCGATACTTCGTCCTTGCGGATCGCGGATACCCGATGCCGGCCTTCCATTCGGCGCATCGCCTTCCGAAACGCGCGTACCAAGTCGTCCACGTGCAAACCTTCTACGGGATTGACCGGCACGACTTTCAAGAACGGGGTCAAGTCCGTCGATTCCCGCGTAAACACCTGGCTGCGATCCCATTCCTTCTCGCGAAGCTGAACGGCGACCGACTTGTATTTGCGATATTCGATCAGCTTGCGAATGAGCTCTTCCCGCGGGTCGAGACCTTCGTCGTCCTCGTCGATATACCACGGTTCTTCCGTTACCGGCGGCTTCGGCAGCAGTTGGCGGCTCTTAATCGAGAGCAGCGTCGCCGCCATGACGAGAAATTCGCTCGTTATGTCGAGCTCCAGCTCTTGCATCGCGCCCAAATAAGCCATGTATTGATCCGTAATATCGTTGATCGAAATATCATGAATGTCGATCTCCGCTTTATCGATGAGATGCAGCAATAAGTCCAGCGGCCCCTCGAACGTTTCCAGCTTGTATAACACGGCCACGTCGATCGTTCACCCTTCCCTCTTGCTCGCGCCGGCCCGAGTCGGAACCGGCTGCGCCGCGAAGATTAGCCTTGGATCGCGCGCGTCAAGTTCGCCATTTCGATCGCCGTGGACGCCGCTTCCCAGCCTTTGTTGCCCGCTTTCGTGCCCGCGCGCTCGACCGCTTGCTCGATGCTGTCCGTCGTAAGTACGCCGAAAATCGTAGGCACGCCGGTTTTCAGCGAGATCGCGGATACGCCTTTGGCAACCTCGTTGCATACGAAGTCGAAGTGCGGCGTGGAGCCGCGGATGACCGCGCCGAGCGTAATGACCGCGTCGTATTTGCCGCTCTCCGCCATCTTCTGCGCGATGAGCGGGATTTCGAACGCGCCCGGTACCCAAGCGACTTCGATCTCGTTCTCTTCTACGCCATGGCGCTTAAGCGCGTCCAATGCGCCTCCGAGCAGCTTGGACGTAATAAACTCGTTGAAACGTCCGACGACGATTCCGTATTTTAACCCTTTGGAAATTAAGTGACCTTCGTATACAACTGACATAGCGAACATCCTTTCGCGGTTCGATGACCGTATCTTGTTAGTATTGTGTATCGGCTTTCGCGGAGCGATCGATTAACTTTGCGTCTCCGCATCGTCCTTGAACGACAGCATGTGGCCCAGCTTCGCTTTCTTCGTGTGAAGGTAGCCCGTGTTGTCTTCGTTCTCTTTCATTTGCAGCGGCACGCGTTCTACGACGTTTAATCCGTAGCCCTCGAGCCCTTTGATCTTGCGCGGATTGTTCGTAAGCAGACGGATTTGGCGCACGCCGATATCTTTCAATATTTGCGCGCCGATGCCGTAATCCCGCAAATCGGCGGCGAATCCAAGCTTAAGGTTCGCGTCTACCGTATCCAAACCCTGCTCCTGCAGGTGATAGGCTTTCAATTTATTGATGAGACCGATGCCGCGGCCCTCCTGGCGCATGTAGAGCAGTACGCCGTTGCCCGCTTCCTCGATCTGCCTTAAAGCTGCCTCTAGCTGAGGTCCGCAATCGCAGCGGTGGGAATGGAAGACGTCGCCCGTCAGACATTCCGAATGCACGCGAACGAGGATAGGCTCTGAACCGTCGATCGTCCCTTTTACGAACGCCACGTGCTCTTTCGCATCGACCTCGTTCGTATAAGCGATCGCCTGGAACGTTCCGAAGTCGGTCGGCATGCGGACTTCGACTTCGCGCTTGACGAGCTTCTCCTTCTCATTGCGATACCGGATCAAATCTTTGATCGTGATCAGCTTGAGATCGTGCTGCTCGGCGAATTGGATCAGATCCGGCAACCGCGCCATCGTGCCGTCTTCTTTGATGACTTCGCAGATGACGGCGGACGGCGCGGAGCCGCACATTCTTGCCAAATCGACCGCGGCTTCAGTGTGTCCGGCCCTGCGGAGCACGCCGCCCTTCTTCGCGATGAGCGGGAAAATATGACCCGGACGGCGGAAGTCGTGAGGCTTCGCGTTCGGATCGATCAACGCGTGGACCGTAGCCGCGCGCTCGTGCGCCGAGATACCGGTCGTCGTCGAAATATGGTCGACGGACACCGTGAACGCAGTGCCATGATAATCCGTATTGTGACTGACCATCGGCGGCAGGTCAAGCGCTTCGGCGCGTTCTTGCGTAATCGGAACGCAGACGAGTCCGCGTCCTTCGGTAATCATGAAATTGATCACTTCGGGCGTCGCTTTCTCTGCCAACGCGATCAGATCGCCTTCGTTCTCCCGATCCTCGTCGTCGACCACGATGATCGCCTTGCCTCTTATTAGATCGTATATCGCTTCTTCTATCGCATTGAATGGCTTTTGTTGTTCTGTGGCCATAGTTGTCGCCTCCTTTAGATGAATCCGTTGTCCCGCAATACCGCTTCCGTTAACCCGCCAGACTTTCCATTGCCTTGGCCCGAGCCGAAACCTGAGTCGGAGCGTTCTTCTTTCGCGTGCAGCAAATGATCGACGTACTTGCCGAGAATATCGCATTCGATATTGATCGTATCTCCGGCGTGCTTATGTTGCAGGACCGTCTCCCGCAACGTGTGCGGAATGATGGATACGGTGAACGTTCCCGCGTCCCTGTCAACGGAAACGACCGTAAGACTAATGCCGTCCAACGTGACCGAGCCTTGCGGAATGACATGGCGCAACGCGTTGCGCCTATGCGGCTCGATCGTGAAGACGACCGCGTTCGCTTCCGTCCGGCGGTCTCGGATGACGCCCGTCCCGTCTACGTGTCCTTGAACGATATGTCCGCCGAACCGCGCGCCTGCCATCATGGCGCGTTCTAGATTGAGCGGGCTTCCCGGTTGCAACGAGTGAAGGTTCGTATGGCGGTACGTCTCGGGCATAACGTCTACCGAGAACGCGCGCCCGTCGAACGAAACTACGGTTAAGCATACTCCGTTTACGGCGATGCTATCGCCGAGTTTTACGTCTTCAAGCACCGTTCTTGCGTTAATCGTTAAAATCATCGCTTCGCCGCGGCGTTCCGCCGAACGGAGCGAGCCTATCTCTTCTATAAGTCCTGTAAACATCTAGCTGCCTCCTTGTGACGATGACGATTCGTCGGCCAAACCGGCGTCTATGTCCGAATTCGTCCAAGCCGGATACCCGGTTACGCACCAATCGACGCCGTACGTCTCCAGCTTGACGCCATGCAACCGATAAGCCGCCGACATCGCTTCGGGACCGCGGAATGCGAACGCGGACGGCGAACCTTCGCCGCCGACGATGAGCGGCGCATAGAACAGCATCAGCTTGTCGACAAGCTCGGCCTGCAGCATAGCGCCGTTCAGCACGCCGCCGCCTTCGAGCAAAATCGAACTGATGCCCCGCTCGCCTAGCTTGCGCATCGCTTCGGGCAGGTCGACGCGGGAGCCCGAGCCGCAACGAACGATTTCTGCGCCTGCCGACGTTAGTCGTTCCGCCACTGCCGCGTCCGCCGATTCCGTCGTCAGAACGATCGTCGGCGCCGCGTTATTCATCACGCGGGCGGTTCCGGGCAATCTCAACCGCGAGTCGACTACGATTCGTACCGGATGCAAGCCCGGCACGCTTAACCTTGTCGTCAATTCGGGGTCGTCGGCAAGTACCGTTTCGACGCCTACCATAATCGCCGCATGACGATGCCGAAGTGTATGAACGGCTTCTCTCGCGTCCGGACCCGTAATCCACTTGCTATGACCGGTATGCGTAGCGATCCGTCCATCGAGCGTTAACGCTGTTTTGAGCGTTACGAACGGCCGGCGTTTCACGATGTGATGGTTAAAAGCTTCGTTCATCGCTTTTGCTTGCGCGCCCAACAATCCGACTTCAACCGTTATGCCGCGCTCGCGAAGCTTCTCGATTCCTCGTCCCGCTACCAACGGATTAGGGTCGGTCGTCGCGACGACGACGCGGGACACCTTCTCCTTGATCAACCGGTCGCAGCAAGGCGGAGTAGCCCCATGATGGCTGCAAGGCTCCAGCGTTACGTAAGCAGTCGCGCCCTCCGCTTGCTCGCCGGCCATATTAAGCGCGTGCACTTCGGCGTGGGCTTCCCCGCGTTTCAAATGCGCGCCCATCCCAACGATTCTTCCGTCCTTGACGACGACGCATCCGACGACCGGGTTAACGCCCGTCTGGCCGGTCGCTCCTTCGGCAAGCTGAAGCGCGAGCCGCATATAGTATTCGTCATTCAGTACGTCCATTGATATCCTCCTCCACGGCAGCGCCCTATAGCGCTACACAAAAAAACCCGCGGGACTTTTCCCCGGGGGTTGTAGAGGCACAGCGATAGAAAGACCCTGATAGCAGTGCCCATAGGCGCGTACGAATAGGAACCGAATAATGATCGGCACCGCTTAGACGACTAATAGTCGGCAAAGAAGATGACAAACAAAACTGGCATACGCAGGCATGTGAAAAAAGGTACAATCAATAGCGATGATTGCCAAGTTTCCTGCGTTTCTCGTGACGTAACTAGGGCACGGCATGGCCGCGCTGCGCTTCCTTCTCCCATCCAGACTGTAACTGTCGGTCCCGGATTCGCACCAGGTCCACCGCATCGCCACTCTGCCGGTTACACCGGTAAGAGCGATGACGGGTCACGGACTGACGGCAGCCGCGCGGAATATCAGGACGATACACGCTTCGCAAGATGCCGATCACCGCCGGTGGGGAATTACGCCCCGCCCCGAAGGTAAGCAACTAATTGAGAGAAAGTGTACCATCCTGCCTGGCAAATTGCAATATATCGTCTTTGTAACGCTGCTTACATCGCCAGATTTGTCGCGGATGGTTGCGTCTGCAGAAGCCAAGGATAGCGTTCCTTGTTGTCTACGACGTCGCTGACGTGAAGGATGGCCGGCACGACGGGCGCTCCCTTGTAGTACGGCCGTTCATTGCTCACGACGTCCATCCGGATATTGAACACGATGCGCAGCGCCCTGTAAAATACCGGATCAAGCAGCGACACGTATTGCCTGCAGCCCCATTGCTCCGCGAACAGCATTAACGCCGTCATCATTTTGTCGATATGCTTGCCCCTCTGGTCGCGTCTAATCGCCACTTTATCCACTTCTACGACGGTATCGGGTGACATTCGTATCGATTCTGCTGCGTAAAACGGCGCGATTTGATCCAGTTCTCCTACCCTAGGCGTATACTTCTTGAATTCAACCGTGCCGATAGGTGCGTGTCCGTCCATGATCAGGTATCTTTCGATGACATTCGCGGAATAGGGATCGACTTCGAAACCTTTCTCCGTCCAAGTCTCCATCCAGATACTGTCAAATGTAGTGAGCTCTTTTAAGTTCGTCACCCTCTTGTACATTTCTTCCCTCCTTTCACCGTTAGTAACATTCGATAACAATGATACAAAATGTATCAGAAGTTGTGAACCGTTTGTCGCTAGATCAGGCCTTTGGGAGGAGAACGAAGTTGCTGAAAAAGGAGAAAACTGTCTTTATGTCATAAAACGGAGGAGGATATGACGATTGCGGGGGCGCGTAACGTATGTAAACAGGGAAGTCGGGTATCTCGGCATGTGGCGATGTGTGGTTGTGCGGCGGATTAAAGGTTCCTGGCACCGTTAGAGTGGATATTTGGCGCGAATTAACGCTCCAACGGTGCCACACACCGCTAAATCGAACATACGGCACGGGATTCGCGCTCCAACGGTGCCACACACTGCTAAATCGAACATACGGCGCGAATTCACGCTCCAACGGTGCCACACACCGCTAAATCGAACATACGGCGTCGGATTCATGCTCCAACGGTGCCACACACCGTTAAATCGGACTTTCGGCGCGGATTCGCGCTCCAACGGTGCCACACACCGCTAAATCGAACATACGGCGCGGATTCACGCTCCAACGGTGCCACACACCGCTAAATCGAATATACGACGCCGGATTCACGCTCCAACGGTGCCACACACCGTTAAATCGGACTTTCGGCGGGAATTCGAGCTTCTAGCGGTGTCGTAAACCGCAAAACAAAAAACTCTTCCCCCAGCAGCGCCGATGGGAAGAGTTTTGCGACCAAGCGAGCGCGAAGTTAGACGACGTCGCGTACTTGAATCGATTGGATTTTGTCTTGTCCTTTAAGCGCGTCCACATGCTCCATGCCCGATTTCACTTGGCCGAACACGGTGTGCACGCCGTCCAGGTGAGGCTGCGGTTTGTAGCAAATGTAGAACTGGCTGCCGCCAGTATTCGGACCGCGATGAGCCATCGCAAGGCTGCCGCGTTCGTGCTTGTTCTTGTTATGCTCGCAAGCGATCGTGTATCCTGGTCCGCCAGTTCCGTTACCTTGCGGGCATCCGCCTTGGGCTACGAAACCCGGAATGACGCGGTGGAACGAACCGTTGTTATAAAAACCTTCACTCGCCAGCTTCTCGAAGTTGGCTACCGTATTCGGAGCGTCCTGATCGAACATCTCGACTACGACTTCTTTGCCGTCCGGCAACGTAATGACTGCTTCTTTGGCCACTTCAAACACTCCTTCAATTCCGCCGGAAGACGCTTATTTGGATACCGCTTGCTTGCGCAGGCGCTCCGGAATAAGGTCGTTGCCGACGATGTCTTTGTACGATTCGCGCGCGACGACCAGATCCGCTTTGCCGTCTTTTACGAAGACGACCGCAGGGCGACGAATCCGGTTGTAATTGCTCGCCATCGCATAATTGTACGCACCCGTGCAGAAAACCGCAAGTAGGTCGCCGGATTGCACGGCAGGAAGGTTCAAGTCCCAAATCAGCATATCGCCGCTCTCGCAGCATTTGCCGGCTACGGACACGACTTCTTCGGTTGCGTCGTTAGCGCGGTTAGCGAGAATAGCTTCGTATTTGGACTCGTAGAGCGCCGGACGAGGGTTGTCGGTCATGCCGCCGTCGACCGCGATATATTTACGCACGCCAGGAATTTCTTTGCTAGTTCCGACCGTATAGAGCGTCGTGCCCGCATCGCCTACGATGCTGCGGCCCGGCTCGATCCAAATTTCAGGCAGCGGGAAGTCCGCGCCTTTGCAAGTCGTCAGAACGGCGTCCGCGATCGCTTGGACGTACGTCGCGACCGGCAACGGAGTATCTCCTTCTACGTAACGGATGCCGAAGCCTCCGCCCAAGTTAAGGACGGTAAACGTATAGTTCAGCTTGTCGCGGATTTCGACCGCGAACGCCGATACTTTCTCGAACGCCATGCGGAAGCCTTCGACTTCGAAAATTTGCGAGCCGATATGCGAGTGAACGCCGAGAAGCTTCAGGTTCGGTTGCGCGATTGCCGCTTCAACCGCTTTGAATGCCGTGCCGTTGCTAAGGTCGAAGCCGAATTTCGAGTCCTGTTGGCCGGTGGAAATATAGTCGTGCGTATGCGCTTCGACTCCCGGCGTAATGCGGAGCAACACGTTAACCGTCTTGCCTTTGTCCGCAGCGAGGGCGTTAAGCAGTTGCAGCTCGATGAAGTTATCGACGACGAAGCAACCGATGTTAACGTCGAGCGCCATATTGATTTCTTCAGGCGTCTTGTTGTTGCCGTGGAAGTGAATGCGCTCGGCCGGGAAGCCCGCTTGCAGCGCCGTATATAGCTCGCCGTCGGATACGACGTCGAGGCTCATGCCTTCTTCTTCCGCTACTCGGCACATGGCCATGACGCAGAACGCTTTGGAAGCGTAAGCGACTTGATGGCGAAGACCGGTCGCGCGGAATGCGGTCATAAATTCGCGTGCCCGCTGGCGCACGAGTTCTTCGTCAACGATATATAACGGCGTGCCGAATTGCTTGGCCAAATCCGTAACGTCGCAGCCTCCGATTTCTAGATGACCTTTGCTATTGATTTTGCTCGTCCCATGCAAAAACATATGTGATTCCCCTTTGGCTAATTGTCCGGAATGGGCAACGGTTCTCAACCTGTCCGGCGCTTGCATTAATTAACATGAGTATAGCTGAAAATCTCGCACGGGGAAATGGAGATTTTGCTACATCATTTGTATTTATGCATTCACGAAGGCTGTTTGCGGCTGTCGAGCGTCCTGTAAATAGACAATCTCTTCTTGTTGGAAGAGAGCGGAAGGCGCAAGATGACCGACATTAACGCCCGCCCGTTGAAAGGGAGCAAAGGCCACAAATACGGCGCGTTGAACGATCTTTCGACCGCGAGGAAGACGAACACGAACGTCGTGCCGAGAACGAACCCGTTGCTCCCCATGAAAAAAACGCATAACAGCAGTCCGATTCGAACGATCCGATTGGCGAGACTAAGCTCGTAACTCGGCGTGGCGAACATTCCGATCGCCGATACCGACATGTACAGGATGACCTCGTTAATGAATAGCCCCGTTTTCACCGCGATGTCCCCTATCAAGATCGCCGAGAGCAACGTCATGGCCGTTACTAGCGGCGCGGGAGTATGGACTGCCGCCAGCCGCAGCAGATCGACCCCGATTTCCGCGATCAGGAATTGCAGAATAAGCGGAATTTCCCCCGTCTTGTCCGCGCCGACGAACGATAACCATTCTGGACGCATTGCGGTGTTTTGACTGATTAAATACCACAACGGCATCAGGAATAAAGAAGCCGTTATGCCGATAAATCGAATCCAGCGCAAGTAAGTTCCCATGAAAGGGTTTTGGCGATTTTCTTCCGCATGCTGTATAAGATCGAAATACGTCGTAGGCAGCAAAATCGCGCTCGGGGAAGTGTCGACGATGACCGTAACGCTACCGTTCAGCAGCTGCGCCGCGACGACATCGGGTCTTTCCGTATAACGAACGAGCGGAAAAGGGCTCCATGAAGCGTTGACCGTCATTTCCTCCAGTTCCTTGTCCGCCAGTGGTAGCCCATCGATGTCGATCGCCTTGATCTTGTCGCGTATCGATTCGATGAGCTCCGGATTCGCGATGTCCTGAATATAGCCGATGCAGACGTCCGTCTGCGTGCGGCGTCCGACTTTCAGCATCTCGAAACGGGCTTTCGGATCGCGCAGCCGTCTACGGATCAAGGCGACGTTGACGAGCAACGTCTCCGTAAACCCGTCTTGGCTGCCGCGAACGACTTTTTCCAGCGAAGGCTGCTCGGGGTTTCTTCCCGGATACTGCTTGGCATCGATCAGAAGCACTTCGCTTTGTCCATCGACGTAAAACGCCGTGTTGCCCGCGAGCACTTGATCGATCATCTGCTGGAACGAGGCGCAGACGGTCACTTGAATCGCGGGCATGTAATGCTCCAAGAAGGAATGCAGCGCGTCTTTGCTCATGCTGCCCGGCTCAAGGTACGTCAGACGCTTCAAAATTTCCGTCAAAGCCGTATCTTTGGCGAACACGCTCAGGAAGAGGAGCGCGATCGATCGTTCGCCGACGACCATCTCTCGCACTTGCACTTCGAAGCTCTTTTCGAAGCCTATCGCTTCTTTAAGCCGGTGTTTAAAAGCTTCCAGATCATCAGGGATAATATCTTGTTTGTTTTTGGGTTCATTTGGGTTTTGCGAAGCGGACTGCTTATTGTTCGAATCCGGTTTCGCACCGATGCGCGACTTGCCGGCGCCCTCCGTCCGTTTGCTTTCGTGATCGCTCTGTTGCTCCCGATCGGGTTCGGGCGTGCCGAGCATTCCCGCGTGCGATAAGTCCATGCTGTCGTGTTCCGTCGTTTCCATTGTTTCACTCCTTATTCGGCGCGATGTTGCGTTAAGGGCGTATCCATAACCAGTCGACTAACGAACCCGTCATTTTACCGAGTACAAGTGCAAGCAGCAAAGAGAACAAGTACGGCTTCAGGCGCAAGCGCTTGGCCAGTATCGGCAGCACGTTAAGCACCTCCGTAAGCGCCGCCGCGAACATGCCGACGAATAATCCTTGGAACACCGCCGGTACCAACAGCACCTCGTCCGGCAGCCGCACGCCCCAATCGAACAGATCGGCCGAACTCCAATAGAGAGCGCCGAACAAAATACCAGACTCGAACCAAGCCGATCTGCGATAAGCTCGCGTAAGCTGAACAAGCCTCGGAATGAGATCGAGCACGATAAGCAGCGCGACGAACGCGCTGCCTACGGTGAATCCGCCGGCAAGTCCGATCAGGACTAGCAGTAGCCCGTGGAATGCCTCAATCACGGCGATCTCCCGCCATCTTTTCGTGCAATTCGTGCTTTTTGCGGTATTCTTCCGTTATGACGTAATGATTGACGTTCTCCTGGTACATGAACATTTCCACTTCTAGCGGATTCGGTTCGTCGTTCAATCGCCGGCGGAGGAGACGGTTGAAAAACAGCAGCATGCCGAGTCCGACGCCTAGCGAATAGGGCACCTGGAACAGCCAAGGATGTAAAATGTTGTTGCCGGTTATAAGCTCCGTAATGCGGCGCTGGACGGCTGGCATGTTGACGTCGGCGTGAAAGTTCATCATCGCCATTCCGGACCCGAAGAAAAGCAGAATCCATGCGAGCACCAGCAGCCATCTTTTCGGCTTCACTTCTCCGGAGGCCGTTATTTCAAGCAACACGTGGGGCTCGCCGAACGTCTCGATCGTTATGCCGGGTTCCGCTTCCCGAATCGCCTTGACGACTTGCAGCATATCGATGAGCAGCAGATTACCGTCGGCTTCCGTAATGCGATGGAGCGGCAGCCGCAACAGCTTGCGTTCCAGCTTTGGATCCACGACGAGCCGGGCGACGTCGCCGAGCAAGACGTTCGAGCCCGGCTTTACGACCGCCCGCCTGCGCATGCGGACGTACGCGACTACAGGTTCCAGCCGTTCCATCGGCTCCCTCCTTTTTCGCGTAGTATGCCCAAATCCTCGTTTTCGATAAAAAATAGCCTCTCCAAATGTACGGAAGGCCAATAAAACCGCAGGTAAATCTTCTTCCGGCCGCTGTTCCATCCAACCAATCTTGAATCGATCACGAAAGGTTGATTGTCGGATGAAAAGGTGGACGTAAACTCCTCCAGAAGATTTCCTGCTATCTTTATTGGCCGTACATTTGGAAAGGCATATCTCAAAAAACGATTTGGGCACGCTACTGGGCGATTTGATTTTTGATGGATTGGAGAATTTTCTTCTCCAGCCGGCTAACCTGAACTTGGGAGATGCCGAGGCGGCCTGCGACCTCGGATTGCGTCTGGTCGCGGAAATAGCGTAGATAGACGATAAGCCGCTCACGGTCGCTTAAAGCTTGGATCGCTTCCGTCAGCGCGAGCTTATCGAACCACTTTTCTTGCGATTCGTCTGCGATTTGATCCATTAGCGTAATCGGATCGCCGTCGTTCTCGAACACCGTCTCGTGAATCGACGCGGGCGGTTTGTTTGCCTCCTGCGCGAAGACGATTTCTTCCGACGTAACGCCTAACTCCTCCGCGACTTCGCTGATCGTAGGCGCCCGTCCGAGCCGTTTGGACAGCTCGTCCTTCGCTTTGCGGACGCGGTTCGCCATCTCCTTCAGGGAGCGGCTAACTTTAAGCGTGCCGTCGTCGCGAAGAAACCGCTGGATTTCGCCGATGATCATCGGCACCGCATATGTGGAAAATTTGACCTCGTACGTCAGATCGAATTTATCGACGGACTTGAGCAGCCCGATGCATCCGATTTGAAAAAGGTCGTCGCTATCGTACCCGCGGTTCGCGAACCGTTGGACGACCGACCATACCAACCTAATGTTGCTGTTCACGAGCGTGTCCCGCGCGGTTACATCTCCGGATTGACTAAGCGCGATTAATCGCTTGACTTCACTGTCATCCAAATACGCCGGCGGAGACGATCGCTTCCACTCCAGTTCCATGCCTCCAACCCCTGCCGCACGGTTTTTAATTGAACAACGCTTTTTTGGATTCGATCCGTTTTTTCATCCGAAGTTTCGTGCCTCCGCCTTTACTGGTCTCGACTTCGAACGCGTCCATGAAATTTTCCATAATCGTAAAGCCCATTCCCGAACGCTCCAGCTCGGGACGCGACGTGAACAGCGGTTGGCGAGCCAGCTCCAAATCCTCGATGCCGTTTCCTACATCCGAGATCGACAAGCTGAGCGTGTCTCCGTCTATCTCGGCCTCTACTGTCACAAGCCCATCGGAGCTCCCGTTGTAGCCATGAATAATCGCGTTCGTCACCGCTTCGGAGACGACGGTCTTGATCTCGTCCAGCTGCTCCAGCGTCGGATCGAGTTGCGTAACGAATGCCGCGACCGAAACTCTGGCGAACGATTCATTCTCTGAACGACTTGAAAAGGCGAGCTTCATAAAGTTGTGTCCGCTCATGAGACGACCTCCAGACTGGCGACGGCCGACCGTTCGGTCTCGTATACCGACAAAATTTTGAACAGTCCGGAAAGCTCGAACAACCGTCTCACGTTAGACTGAATGTCGCACACGACCATTTTGCCGCCGCGGCTTTTAACCAGCTTGTAACGGCCGAGAATAACGCCCAGCCCCGAGCTGTCCATGAATTGCAAATCCTTCAAGCTAAGCACGACGTGATCGCAGCGCCCGCGAAGAATAGCATCCTCCATCTTGAACCTGACGACGTCCGCGGTATGATGATCCAATTCCCCTCTAAGCCGAACGATCAAAACGTTGCGGTGCTGCTCCAGCTCGACCTGTAAGCTCATGCGCTTTTCCCCTTTCGCTGCATTAGCTGCATGGTCACCAATTCTACGGCGGGCGCTCCCATTCCTGCCCCCCGACAAAACTAGAAGCAACGTGCGATAGCACGACAAATTACGGCAAGGATGCGGCTTGTCGCGCGCCGTTAATCACCCAGGAACAGCTTGCCCGTCGCCCGTTTGAACAGCTTCCACCAGCCAGCCCGGGTGACGGCGACCGGCGACTCTATCGGAAACTCCTTGATAATCTCGCTGTTGCGATAGACGACCAGCTTGCCGATCGGATCTCCCGCTTGAACCGGCGCCCGGACTTGGTCGAGCACGAGCTCGTGATGAATGCCTTTGCCCGCGTCTCCTTTGCGCAATAGGATGCTGTACGGATGTTTCGCCACTAACGGCACTTTCTTGATGGCGCCTTTCTCGATGGTAAGCTCGCCGATGGCGTCTCCCTTCTTGTAAAGCGGCACGTTCGTGTACTGCGCGAAGGCGTAGTCGAACAGATGGGACACTTCCGCGTTGCGGGATTTCGTATTCGGCTCGCCCATGACGACGGCGATCAGCCTTAAGTTGTCTCTACGCGCCGTAGCCGACAAGCAAAATTTCGCTTCGTTCGTGTAGCCGGTCTTAAGTCCGTCCGCGCCATGATAAAACCGGACGAGCTTGTTCGTGTTAACGAGCCAAAACGGCTTCTCGCTATTTTTGCGCAAGTGGTCTTGATAGAGCCCGGTATATTTCGTGATGCCGTCGTACTTCAGCAGCTCCCGGGACATGATCGCGATATCGTGCGCGGACGATAAGTGGCCGGCGGCCGGCAGCCCGTTGCAATTTTCGAACTTCGTGTTTTTCATGCCTAGTTGCTGTGCCTTTTCGTTCATCATCGCCACGAATTGCGGTTCGCTGCCGCCGATCTTCTCCGCGAGCGCGACGGAAGCGTCATTGCCCGATGCGAGCGCGACGCCCTTGAGCATATCCTCGACCGTCATCTCTTCGCCCGGCTCCAAAAAAATCTGGGAGCCGCCCATCGATGCTGCGTGCTCGCTCGTCTGTACTTTGTCCGTCAGCTTCAGCCGACCTTCGTCGATCGCTTCCATCACGAGCAGCATCGTCATGATTTTCGTAATGCTGGCGGGCGGCAGTTGAATGTTGCTGTTCTTCTGGTAAATAACCGTACCGCTATCGGCATCCATGAGAATCGCGGATTTGGCGCTAGCGGCCAGATCGGCGACCGGTTTCGCCCCCTGCCCTTTCCCTTCCTCGGCCCCTGCAACGGTCGGCAATAGTAACAGTGCGACTAGCGCGATGACGAAACCTCTGTAACCTCTTAAGCGGAATCGACTTGCGTTCAAAGATGGCTCTCCTCTCGGCCGGATTACGGCCATGTTGTCTTGTCTTCTTCCCCTCAGTCTGTCCTACCGGAAAGAAATATATTCCAATGCGAGGATTCGAAAAAAAGCCGCCTTTGCCTCGCGTTCGAGGCATGGCGGCTTGCCGGCTATACGACGGCGTCGATTTTGGACTGCGGCGCGACCGAGCATCTTTTGCACACTTGGATCGTCTTTCTGCTGCCCGTCGGCGTGCGCGGATACAGCAGCTTAATCCGGGTAGCGCCGCAGATCGGGCAAGTGCCTCTCCCGCGCGTCGGCAAATTCCACAGCGAGTGTCCTCGCTTTTGTTTGGCCATGGACAATTCTCCTCCTCGTAGACGGATAATGCGTTCTCTACTAGTAAATGCGGACAGCCTATGGGAATATGTCGCGAAGGTGGGTGATTCGTTCGAATTTGGTGGAGTAGGGGGGAGCAAGCGGTTGGCGGATGTAGTTGCTAAAAATAATGCCGGATACTCACTTTAGCGCGGCGGGACCGAGTTACTGTTGAAGAGTTTAGCTGGATGTTCGTTTTAGCGCGACAGGATCGAGTTACTGTTGAAGGATTAAGCCGGATGTTCGTTTTAGCGCGACAGGACCGAGTTACTGATGAAGAATTAAGCCGGATGTTCGTTTTAGCGCGGCAGGAACGAGTTACTGTTGAACAACTAAGCCGGATGTTCGTTTTAGCGCGGTGGGAACGAGTTACTGTTGAAGTATCAAACGCCGGATATAACGTTAGCACGTCGGGACCGAGTAACTGCATCGTCCTGAGCGAAGGGGATATCGTTATAAAGCACCAAAATAACGAAAACGCAAAAAGCCCCCTCGTCCGATTCAGACGAAGAGGGCTTCCCTATCGCATACCCTGTTACATTTTTGGCAAAACGTTCAGCACGAGGGACAGGAATTGTTCCTTGACGAGCTCCGTCGTCTCCATGACTTCCTCGTGGGACAGCGGCTGATCGAGAATGCCCGCGGCCATGTTGCTGATGCAGGAGATGCCCAGCACCTCGATGCCGGAATGTCTGGCAACGATGACCTCGGAGACGGTGGACATGCCGACAGCGTCCGCGCCGATCGTGCGAAGCATGCGAATTTCGGCAGGCGTCTCGTAGTTAGGGCCTAGCAAACCGGCGTACACGCCTTCCTGCACGGAGAAACCGAGCTGCGCCGCCGTTTCCTTGGACACGTTACGCAGCCTGCGGCTATACGCATCCGACATGTCGGGGAACCGTACGCCAAGCGCGTTATCGTTAGGTCCCATCAGCGGATTGCGGCCGGTTAAGTTCAAATGATCGGAGATCAGCATCAAGTTACCCGGCTTGTACGACAGGTTCACGCCGCCGGCCGCGTTCGTTACGAGCAGCGTCTTAACGCCGAGCGCTTTCATGACGCGAACGGGCAACGCCGTGCGTTCCGGCTCGTAGCCTTCGTACATATGGAACCGGCCGCGCATAAGCGCGACGCTGCGTCCTTGCAAATTGCCGATGACAAGCTCGCCCGCATGTCCTTCTACTGTCGATACCGGAAAATGCGGAATGTCCGCGTAGTGAATCGTTACCGCGTTTTCCAATTCGTCCCCGAGTACGCCCAATCCAGATCCTAGAATAAGCCCGATCTCGGGAGCTATGCTCGTCTTGGACCGGATATACGCGGCCGCTTCATCGATAATTGCTTTCGTAATTAACATAGACATGTCGAATCTCTCCTCAATCGCATCGTATTATTTCAGTTCGCCCAAAAAGCTTGTCCCATGGGTCTCGAACGCCACGCCGAAATTGTCGGCGATCGTCGCGGCCAAATCCGCGAAGCTAGGGCGCGTCTCCAGCTGTCCGTTCGCAGCGAGTCGCGGGCTGTAGATCAGCAGCGGCACGTATTCCCGCGTATGGTCGGTTCCGGCATGAACCGGATCGTTGCCATGGTCGGCGGTAATGATGAGCAAGCCGTCATCGCCGGTCGCCTCCATCAGTTCCGGCAACGCGCGGTCGAACACCTCGAGCGCACGGCCGTACCCTTCCGGGTCGCGACGATGCCCGTACAACGAATCAAAGTCGACGAGGTTCGTGAACAGAAGCCCGTCGAAGTCACTCTTCATCTCGCGAATCGTGACAGCGATGCCGTCCTCGTTGCTCTTGGTCGAGATGGCCTTCGTAATGCCTTCCCCGCTGAAAATATCGTTGATTTTCCCGACGGCGACGACATCCTTCTTCGCTTGCTTCAGCACGTTAAGCACCGTTGGCTGCGGAGGCTTGACGGCATAATCGTGTCGGTTCGACGTGCGCTTGAAGGCGCCCGGTGAACCAACGTACGGACGAGCGATTACGCGGCCGACCGCATACTCGTCCGCAAGCGTGAGCCTGCGCGCGATTCGGCAAGCGTCATACAGTTCTTCGAGAGGGATCACGTCTTCGTGAGCCGCTAATTGGAATACGCTATCCGCCGAAGTGTAGACGATCCAAGCGCCCGTCTTCATTTGTTCTTCGCCGAGCTCGTCCAATATTTCCGTGCCGGAAGCCGGCTTGTTGCCGATAATCGATCTTCCCGTCTCTTGCTCGAATGCAGCAAGAAGCGATGCCGGGAAGCCGTCCGGGAACGTCCGGAACGGCGTATCGATTCGCAGACCCATAAGCTCCCAATGACCGGTCATCGTATCTTTACCGACGGATACCTCCGCCATTTTGCCGTAGTACCCGACCGGCGACGTCTCCGGCTTCCAATCCGCGATCGGCGCGATATTCGCTAAACCGAGCTTCCTCATATTAGGCAAGGAGAGATTGGCAACACGCTCCGCGATATGTCCTAGCGTATGCGATCCGGCATCCCCGTAGGAAGGAGCGTCCGGCATTTCGCCTATGCCGACGCTGTCGAGCACGATTACCGTTATTTTGTTGAAACCCATGCTGAATTCCCCTTCGTTGTCCGATTCGTTATCGCCTCGCCCGTCACGTCTTAGCGCGCGGATGATTGCGTTCGTATACTTCCTTGAGCTTTAGCTTGACGGGCATCTGGTACGCTTGCGTCGTAGCCGGTGCCGCATGGCCGAGCATTTCCTGAACGGCGCGCAGATCCGCTCCGTTATCAAGCAAATGTACGGCGAAAGATTGCCGCAGCGTATGGGGAGAAATATCGATCCCTAACATCGCCGCGTATTTTTTCATGATTTTCCAGAAGCCTTGGCGGGTCAGCCGGCCACCCGTATTATTGACGAATATGGCATTAACCGGCTTGTCCGGATGCACCAAGCGAGGGCGCGCTTGTTCCAAATAACGGGTTATCCATTCCGTGCAGTGGGAACCGATCGGCACCATTCGTTCTTTGCCCCGCGATCCTAAGCATAGCAAAAAACCCATATCCAGTCGAATATGGCCGATATCGAGCGCTATCATCTCCGACACGCGAAGTCCCGATGCATAGAGCAGCTCCAGCATCGCGCGATCCCTTAACCCTGGGTCGGTGCGCGAGTCCGGCAGCTCCAGCAGCTTAACCATCTCTTCCATCGCGATCGCCTGCGGCGGCTTGCGTTCGACTTTAGCCGATTCGAGCTGCATCGCCGGATTGTAATCAAGCGCTCGGCGAATAGCCAGGTCGTTGCAAAACGCGCGAATCGAGACGATTCGGCGGTTGATCGTAGCGACCGAGCGCCCTTCCGTGCGAAGGTTGTTTAAATAAGTTTGAATATGGAACGTCCGCAGGTCGGACGGTTTAGTAACCTCTGAAGCTTCAAGCGAAGCCAGAAAATCGTTCAAATCGCTTTTGTAGCTTTGCAGCGTGTTGCCTTGCACCCTGCGCTCGCTTTCGAGTTCGCTCAAATACGTATGCAGCCAGTGGCGAAGCGTCATCCCTCGTGTCCTCTATTCTCTATGCGATACGGCACAATTGCCTCTTTGCAAAATTCCACATGTATCATGCGAAATCCTGCCGAAGCTATTCTCCGAGCCAATAAAATAGCCGCAGACGGTCGCCCGGAGACCCGGACGGATCGTTCCCTTCCCCGGATTTGAACACTTTCTCCGCTTTTCCTTCCGGCACCTTGTACGGATCCCTTGGACGCAACCAATCGTGGAACAAGCTGAAAAAATGATGCACGAACAGCGTCAACACGACGAATAGGAGCGTAAACTGCAGTCGCTCCCACCATTTACTTAATGACCCTTGCATGATGGTTTCCCCCTTCTTGTCCCATACACGGTAATTAACCGTATGAGCGGAAGGGGGAAATCAGTACCGCTTATCCTAACAAGCTTCGAAGCTCGGTGTAAGGCAAGCCGACCGCTTGGGCGACGCTCGCATGCGTAATGGCTCCCGCGTGCGAATTGACGCCGAGTGCAAGCGGGGCATTATTAGCCACCGCATCGCTGAAGCCTCGGGAAGCCAATTGCAGCACATAATCGATCGTCGCGTTCGTCAATGCCAACGTCGACGTACGCGGCACGGCTCCCGGCATGTTCGCGACGGCGTAATGGATGACGCCGTGCTTCTCGTAAGTCGGGTGCTCATGCGTCGTCGCCCGGTCGATCGTCTCGATCGAGCCGCCTTGGTCGACGGCGACATCCACGATGACCGCGCCTTTCTTCATCGTCTTGACCATTTCTTCGCTCACGAGCCTCGGCGCTCTGGCGCCCGGAACGAGCACAGCTCCGATCAGCAAATCGGCTTTGCGCACCGCGTTAGCGATATTGTACGGATTGCTGGACAACGTCCTCAGACGACCTTGGAATACGTCGTCCAAATATCTCATCCGTTCCGCGTTTTTCTCCAGAACGACGACTTCGGCGCCTAGGCCAAGCGCCATTTTCGCGGCGTTCGTACCTACGATGCCTCCGCCGATAATGACGACTTCCGCGGGCGGTACGCCGGGAACGCCGCCAAGCAACACGCCGCGGCCGCCGAAGAACGCTTCGAGATATTTCGCGCCTTCTTGCACCGACATGCGTCCCGCAACTTCGCTCATCGGCGTTAATAGCGGCAAGCTGCCGTTAGGCAATTGAATCGTTTCGTAGGCGATGCCGGTTACCCGCTTCTCTACGAGCGCTACGGCCAATTGCTGCGCCGCCGCCAAATGCAAATAAGTGAAAAGGACCATGCCTTCCTTGAAATAAGCGAATTCTTCTTGGAGCGGCTCCTTCACCTTCACGATCATCTCGGCGGCTGCCCATACTTCGGCGGCGCTGTCTACGAGCTTCGCGCCGGCGTCCGCGTATTCTTCGTTCGAGAATCCGCTACCTTCTCCCGCTCCGGCCTGTACGACGACCTGATGCCCTTGCTTCACGAGCATTCCGCATCCGGCGGGGATGAGCGCAACGCGATATTCCTGCAGCTTGATCTCTTTCGGTAATCCGATAATCATGCTTTTCCCCTCCTGCTTGATCCCTTCGGCTTTGAACGTCAAACGTTCGAACTATCGCGCATCATTTAGGATATCCAGCTTTCCGCTTATGCACGTCATCGCGGCGGTTGCCATACTTTACAACAGTATACGTGACAGACGGCGAGGAGGACGCAAAATGAACGATTTGGCCGCCCATCTGCGCGCATGCGCGAGACGCAAGCCGACCGCGAAGACGGAACGATTAATCGTTCGCTTTAAGCATAAGCGGGATTATAGGGCATGCCGGAAGCATTTGGCCGCGAAAGGCGTTCACCCCGTAAAAGCCTACTCTGCGCTGCGCATGCTTTGTTATCACGCCGATCGTCAAGCCGACAAGAGCAGGCTTCGGGCTCATCCGCGAGTCGTCTTCGTCGAACGGGATCGCAAAGCGAAAGCCCATGGCTCGGTCAGCATCCAGTCCGTGCGAATACCGTGGAATATCAGCCGCGTCCAAGCGCCTAAGACATGGATTCCGGCGAACAAAGGAAAAGGCGTTAAAGTCGGCATCGTAGATACGGGAATCGCGAGACATCCGGACTTGCGCATCGCGGGCGGGGTTAATACGCTGGGAGGAAAATCTTTTGCGGACGATAACGGACACGGCACGCACGTCGCGGGCATTGCGGCGGCTATCGGAACCAAACGAATATTCGGAGCGGCGCCCTCCGTTAAGCTGTATGCGGTCAAAGTGCTCGACGCGTCGGGAGAAGGCTTCGTCTCCGACATCGTGGAAGGGATAGAATGGTGTCTATCGCGCGGAATTCAGGTAATGAACATGAGCTTCGGGTTATCCAACAACAGTCAAGCGCTTCGGGCCGCCATTCGAAGAGCACGCCGCAAAGGCGCGATCATGGTGGCGTCCGCGGGCAACGATGGACCTTCTAACCTCGCGATCGATTATCCCGCCCGTTATCCGGAGACGATCGCCGTCGCGGCAACGGAGCGGAACAATAAGATCGCTTCTTTCTCCAGCCGCGGCCGAGGCATCGACCTAGCTGCCCCTGGAGTGAATATTTATTCGACATGGCTGGGCGGAAAATACGCATATGAATCCGGCACTTCGATGTCTTCGCCTCACGTGACCGGCGGCGCTGCGCTCTTGAAGGCGATTCGGCCGTGCAGCGCCGCCGGGGACATCATCCGCAGACTGAAGGCGTCGGCAAAACCTATTGAAACTAAGAGGTCCGCAGGCAACGGGCTGCTCCAAATCGCTAAAGCCGCAAAGTCATACACCGGACAACGTTAGCGCAACAGTTGCTCGATTTCATCGACGAGATCGAGCGGCTTCACTTGCGGTTCAAATCGGGCGATATCGAGCCCGTCCGCTCCGACCAAAAACTTCGTGAAGTTCCATTTGATATCTTCTCCGGTCAGCTCCGTCAAATAATGGAACAAAGGATGCGCTTCCGGTCCGTTCACGTCGATTTTGGCGAAGATCGGGAAAGTGACGCCATAATTCAACGTGCAGAACTCGGCGATTTCTTCCGCGGTGCCCGGCTCTTGCTCGCCGAATTGGTTGCACGGGAAACCGACGATGGATAAGCCTTGGTCGGCATATTTGTCATGCAGCTGTTGCAACTCGGCATATTGCGGTGTCAATCCGCATTTACTTGCCGTATTCACGATGAGTAGAGCTTTGTTCTTATAAGCGTTCAGCGTCGTAACTTCTCCACTCGGTTTGCGAATTTCGTATTCATAGATCGTCATGGATAACTTCCTCCTCGGTTTGGTAAGACTGTACTTTCATCATCATGCCAGCAATGTGTTCTCTTAGCTTGTCCGCCTCGTCCAAGGACATGCCCGCCTGGCAGAACATCCGTTGCGGTACGTCCCAGGCTTGATCCCTAAGCTTCTTGCCTTGCTCGGTCAACGCGATGACTACGCTTCGCTCGTCGTTTTTGTCCCGCGTGCGAACGAGATGACCCATCGCCTCCAGCTTCTTCAAAAGCGGCGTCAGCGTGCCGGAATCCAGAAAGAGCCTCTCGCCGAGCTGCTTGACCGTCACTTGGTCTCGCTCCCATAATGCGAGCATTGTGATGTATTGCGTATAGGTAAGGCCTAACTGCTTAAGATGAGGTTGATAACGCTTCGTAATTTCCCGCGATAGCGCATATACCGCAAAGCAAAGCTGGTTATCCAAGCTTAATGACGCGTCGCGCTCCATATGGCCCTCCCTCTCTCATCGATTTGAACGCCATTTAATTGCATGCAATCAAATGATGAGTCTCACTATAACACCAGAAAGTCGCGCATGTAAAGCCTTGACTTCGTCTTTTATATTGTATACAATTTAATTTATAACAATCAATAACGAGACTTTTCATTATCCTTATGATCCTCGAGAGGAAGCGAACTTATGTCCATCTATGATATTCAAGTCAGCACGATCCGCGGCGAAAAGAAAGACTTGTCCGAGTATCGCGGCAAAGTGATGCTAATCGTAAACACGGCCAGCAAATGCGGATTCACTCCGCAATATAAAGGCTTGCAAAAGCTGCATGAGACGTACGCCGACCAAGGGCTCGCGGTACTAGGCTTCCCTTGCAACCAATTCGCCGGCCAAGAACCCGACGACGAGGCGACGATCGCCCAGCAATGCGAGCTTAATCATGGGGTTACGTTCCCGCTTCACGCCAAAATCGAAGTCAAAGGAGCCGGAATCCATCCGCTCTATCGCCACCTATCGAAGGCAAAGCGCGGCTTCCTCGGCACGAGCACGATCAAGTGGAACTTCACTAAATTTCTCGTCGACCGCAACGGCAAAGTCATTCATAGGTTTTCGCCTATGGACAAACCGGAGCAAATCGATAAAGTCATTCAAAAAGTGCTATAACTTAAACGCTTGTTAGAACGTCAAAAAGGCTATTCCGACGACGATTGTCATCGGAATAGCCTTTCTTTATTAAGGGTTTCTATTAGATGGTCGTTATTGTTGTTCAGGCGGATTTTCCGGCGGGTTCTCCGGTTGACACTTCGCGCAAATGCCTTGAAAATCGAGACGATGATCGAGTACCGTGAACCGGTATTCGCTCTCGAGCCGTTCTTCTAGCGGCAAGAGCCAATCTTCCATAATTTCCGACATCGAACCGCATTTCACGCAGATCAGATGGTGATGATGGTGCTTGTTACTCTCCGTACGCAAATCATACCGGGCTACGCCGTCTCCGAAATTCATCTTTTCCACGACGTGCATTTCGCTAAGCAGCTCGAGCGTCCGATATACGGTTGCAAGACCGATCTCCGGAGCTTTGTCCTTCACGAGCATGAAAACATCCTCGGCGCTCAGATGGTCTTCTTCGTTCTCCAGCAGCACGCGCACCGTCGCTTCCCGTTGCGGAGTTAGCTTGTAGCCCTGGGATTGCAATTGTTGCTTGACTTTTTCAATGCGGGCTTCCATGATTTCCCCTCCGGTCGCAGACACAGCATGCTTCCATTATAGGGCGCTCCCGTTCGATAAGTCAAACCTTCTAAATGATAGGAATTCTCACTCATTCTTCATTATATGCGCTCGCTCAACGTAATGCGTCGGTAACCGACGGGTCTACGACCGGCGTTACGTGCGCCAGCAGCAGGGGCGCGACGAACGCCTCGTACAACGATGCGCACAGCAAAAGAACCAACATCAACCCGGTAACCGCCGTATGCGCGAGAAACGGCGGCAACAGCTGGCCTTTTCTCCGGAATAGCCTTTCGCGCACGATGAAATACGCGAATCTCGACGCCGACACGCTGGCGATCACTAGCGCCGGAACGACGATTGCGTTCTGGAACGCCGTCGAAGCCATGAAGAAAAACACGCCTTTCCAGGCAAGCTGCTGCACGAGCAACGCGACTGCGAAGCCGATCAGCATGCCTTTGAGAAAATCAAGCACGAGCACGAGCGGCAATCCGATTACCGATAACCCCAGCAACCAGATCAACCCTAGCCACTTGCCGTAAAACAAAAAGCTGTCCCAAAACGCCGCCGCATGGTTGAATTGATCGGCGTGACGCACGGTCGACATATAGATGCCCATCTGGTCGGCGAGCTCCTGCTGTTGGTCCAGCGTCAGAGCGCTTGCGAGCAGCACCCCGAACACTGCGCCGACGACGACCAGCACGCCCATGAACACGTACAAATTCAAGTTGTCGCGTGCCGACATGTTCCACAATCGCAGCTTCACGGGCAAGCCTCCTTGTCCTAAGCGCATACGTACGCAGCCTTCCTCGTACCTATGTGTATGCGGACAAGAAGGAGTTATGCTCGTCCAATCCGGCCGTACGCGCCTCCGGCTCCGGAAGTAAACGCCATGCGCCCCTCTCTTGCGTCAACGATAAGCGATGCGATACGCTCCCCCGCCACGGCCGCCAGCGCCGACTCGTTCGCGCGATGAAGCACGTCCATCTCCGTGCCGACTTCCGTCAGCAGCTTCTCCCGCATCGCCGGACCGACTCCCGGAAAGAAGCCGAGCGGCACTTGCGGCCGATAAGGCGCCCGATTCGGCGGCATTATGCCCGCTTCCCGGTCGGCTAACTGATCGACGCGTCCGGCTACTCCTCTTACGAGCTTGCTGCCCCCGCATGAAGGGCATGCCTCCAAGTCCTCCGAAGGAAGCGCGTCCGAGCAAGACAAGCAGTAGCTCAGATGATACTTGCCGAGCTGCGGATGCAAGCCGTAATTGGCAATCAGCCGCCGTCCGGATTGGCCTTCGAGCGCGAGGCGAAATTCCTCGAACGACGGTTCCCCGATCAACAGCTCGTTGCATTCGCGCCCGATCATGCCGGTCGAATGCGCATCCGAATTCGTAAGCAACGGATAACGATCCAGCTCGGACAATCGGCCAGCCATCTGCGCATCGGCGCTCAGCCCAAGCTCGACCGCCGCGATGCCCGCGAGGTCGAGCCGGTCTGCCAGACGGTCTGCCGAGCAGCCAAGCAAACCCCTATGCGGCGTAAATACGTGCGCCGGAGCAAGCATGCCGCCTCGGGCCAGCAGCTCCTGCTGCAGTTCAAGCCCTGTCGCCCGCACGCGCTGCGAGCTTAAATTGACGTTCGTAACCCGCGGCTTTAACCATTCGGTCCAATCCTCCATTGCCCTCAAATCGGGCAAATAGCCAAGCAGGTGATACGGTCCACCGCCTTCGTCCCGCACTTCCATTTCAGCCCCGAGCAGCAGCGTCGTATCGCGATATTGGATCCCGCCGCCGCTAATTTCCGTCATTTCGCCGGCGTCCAGACAAGCGCGAATGTCCGCCTGCACCGCCGGGGAATGACAGTCGATTATGCCGATGAGGCCGATGCCTTTGCGCTGCGAAGCCTCGTGCGCGATCGAGCGGAACGTCAGAGATTTGCTTCCGCTTATTTTCACCGGCTGACCGCTATCGCTTCGTCCGATGTGAACGTGCAAATCCGCGAATACAGATCGTAGCGTCATCTTAAAACGAACCGGTCAGCGAATAGAGGCGCCAAGCATAGACGGCCATTACCGTCTTCGCATCGCAGATGCGCCCTTCGCGAACGTAAGCCAACGCTTGATCGAGCGTGATCGCTTCGCAAGACAGGAACTCCTCTTCATCCAGATGGACCTCGCCTTTGGCAAGCTCGTCCGTAAAGTACAAATGAATGATTTCGTCCGCGAAACCCGGCGATGTAGAGAACGATTGCAGCAGGACGATCGACTTCGCTTTATAGCCCGTTTCTTCTTCCAACTCGCGCATGGCGGCCACGATCGGCTCCTCGCCGGCGTCCAGCTTGCCTGCGGGTATTTCCACTTGGGCTTTCTCCAGCGGCTTGCGGAATTGCTCGACGACGAGCATTTTGCCGTCCAGTAGCGCAAGCACGGCAACGGCGCCCGGATGACGGACGATTTCTCTCGTCGCCGTCTCGCCGTTCGGCAATTTCACCGTATCGACCTGCAAAGAAATGATGCGACCCTCGAATATCGGTTTGGATGATATCGTCTCTTCGTAAAAGCGGTGTTTCTCGGACATTTTTTCGCTCATTGCGGCTCCCCCTGTCATAAATCGTCTGCCCATTCATAAGTTCAACATATAGGCTTGTCCGACGGAATGCAAGCGATGGACGAAGGCAGCCCAATTCGCCTAAAGAGGTGCAGCGCCATGCTCAAAAAATACGCCACGTCCGATAACCTCCGATTCGTCGGCAAAGCATGGGAAATTCGCCATGCGCTACGCCAGGAGCAAAAACGCAGAGGCGCGCATACGTCGCTCCTATGGGTTCTCCGGAGCGACAAAGCATCGAGTAAGTAATGCAGCGTTGCACGATCGCCCATTAATTCGTCAGCTGTACGGAAGCGCTCTTCGGCGCGGTCGGCTGCTCGCTGCCGCCTTTCGGCTCGATCGTGAAAGCGACTTCCTCGAAATCGGGCAAATTCGTCATATGAGAGTACAAGTGACCTTGGCTGCGATGGAATTCCAGCAAGCCGAGATTCGTTAAATGATTTTCGAGGTTTCCCCAGGCTTGGACGTCTAAGCTGTCGGAGGGCAACATCCCTTCGAGAAGCATGAACATTTCCTCGGTTCTGCCGTTTACCCATACGGTCGCTTTCGGCGCGCCGTCCGAAGATTGACCGCGATCAATGCTATTCCCGCCCAACGTATAGACGACCGTGTCGGGACGCGCCATCAACGCCGCTCCGCTCGGCTCGTATTGCTCGGCGTAAGCTTGCGCCAGGCGAACGTGGGTCTCTTTGCTATGTCCCTGATTTCCTATGATTCGCATAGCCGCGAACAATAACAGTAAGCTCGCCGCGATCGTCCATGCCGCACGCCGGTTGCCGAGCCGTGCCGCTTTGCGCCGCCATCCGGTCCTCCTGATTTTGTTCCGCAGCGTTCTCCGGCTTTCGTTCGCGTTGGACGGCAAGACGGGCAACACCCCTGCCTCGACAGAATTGAGCAGCTGCCTCCACTCCCGTTGCACGGTTAAGCAACGCGGACAGCTTTGCAAGTGTCTGCTCATCGCGTCGTGTCTATCTGCGGGAAGACGCCCTTCGAGCCAATCGACCCAGCGCTCCTCCGGCATCCCGCAATTCGGTTCATCCATCGCGTCTCCCCCCTTCCTCGTCCGTCCAACCTAACCTCTCCATCGCTTTGCGCAAATGATTCAATCCATACCGCACGCGCGATTTAATCGTACCGATCGGCACGTGCCAAGTTTCCGCCAAATCCCGTTGGCTGCGCTGCCCGTAAAAAGCCGCGGATATCGTCTGCCGCTGCAATCCCGGCAGCTCGACAAGCGCCTGTCGAAGCGCCTCCCGCTCCATTTGGCGCAGCACCCGTTGCTCCGGTTGGCCGATCGCCGCGGCGGGACGATGAAATCCGTCAAGCTCTTGGTCTTCCAAGACGAGTTTGTTCCGTTTGCGCAGCCTGTCGATGCATTTGCTCTTGGTCAGAACGGCTAGCCAGGCTTCGACCGAACCGCGCGCCGGGTCATATCGGTCCAGATCGGTTATAACTGCCAGCAGCACGTCATGGCACACATCCTCCGCTTCCATGCGGTCGCCGAGCATTTTGCGCGATAACCCGAATATAAACGGCGCCGCATGCTCGTAAAATCCGTCGAACGCTTGGACGGATCCGTCGCGTATGCGCCCGAGTAAATCCTCCAAATGCCCGGAATCGCGATGCGGCTTGAGCGAATCCATTCCGATCACCTCTCTCGAAACGTTGATCTCCTCTCATAAATAACAAACTTCGCGAGTCTAGAAAACTACCCGGCGCGTATTTTATGTTCCTTTAAGCTCGCGCTAAGCAAAAATTTAACTTTCGGAATAAATCCGCCGGCGTCTTCCGTTCGTAATGGGGATGTAACCATTACGCTACCCGGGAGGGGTCTTGGAATCATGAATAGATTTGTCAGAAAGCTCAAAGGAACGTTTGTCCTATCGCTAATAGCGGGGCTGGCGTTCAGCACCGCGCCCGCGATGGCCGCCGCAAGCACGTCGCTTTATACACCGTACACGTACTTATCCGCCGCGCCCGGCGAGTCGCTCCATTACGAAATCGAGCTCATCAACGACTCGGATAGCGTGCAAACGGCCGACCTAACCTTCGACGCGGGCGGCAAAGACTGGACTTACGAGCTGACCGCTGGCGGGCATCCGGTTCGCCAGGTAGCCGTCAAAGGTAAATCGTCCGAAACGGTCGACTTATCGCTGAACGTCCCTTACTCCGTAGAAAAAGGCGATTATCCGTTCAAAGTGAACGCGGACGCTTTCGGGGCGTTGAATTTGAAAGTGAACGTCTCCGAGGGAGGCAGTTACAAGTCCGAGCTCACAACGGAACAGCCGAACCTGCAAGGCCATGCCGATTCTCCGTTCACGTACTCCCTTCAGCTGAATAACCGCACCGCCGGCAAGCAGCAATACGCTTTGTCGGCGGAATCGCCGGCAGGCTGGGACGCCCGGTTTACCGTGAACGGCGAAAACGTCACGTCCGTCGATATCGAATCGAACGCGTCGAAGACGATTACGCTCAACTTAACGCCGGCCGATAGCGCCCAAGCGAATACGTACGACGTTCCGGTACATGCCGCTAGCGGAGGAACTTCTGCGGATACGACCGTGCAAGCGGTCATTACCGGCACTTACGGCGTCAGCCTGACGACTGTAGGCGAACGATTAAGCGCCGACATTACCGCGGGCAAGACGCGCAATCTCGAGCTAGTCGTCAAAAACACCGGCACGGCCGAGCTGACCGATGTCAGTCTTACGGGCGAGCCTCCGGCGGATTGGGATCTCAGCTTCCAGCCGAAGACGATCAAATCGCTGAAGCCCGGAGAGCAAACGACGGTGACCGCGAATATCGTAGCGTCCAAAAAAGCACTCGCGGGAGACTATGTCGTCAGCCTGTCCGCGCAATCCTCGGCAAAAACGGCCGATGCGCAAATCCGCATGACCGTTAAAACGTCCGTGTTATGGGGATGGATCGGCGTGCTCGTCATCCTAGCGGTACTTGGTGGCGTATACGGTCTCTTCCGCAAATACGGGAGGCGATAATCGTGACGACTACCTCCGTACAGCCAGTCATAGAGCTTAAAAAGCTAGGCAAACGATACGGCGAATTCAAAGCCGTCGACTCGCTAGACCTGAACATTATGCCGGGCGAAATTTACGGGCTGCTAGGACCGAACGGCGCGGGCAAAACGACGACGATCCTTATGATGCTAGGGCTGACGGAGCCTACGTCCGGCAGCGCCAAAGTATGCGGGATTAACGCAACCCGCAACCCGATGCAGGTGAAGCGCCACGTCGGCTACATGCCGGACGACGTCGGCTTCTACGAAGACCGCACGGCAATCGACAATTTGATCTATACCGCAAGACTTAATCGCATCGCGCCGGACGAAGCCCGTCACCGCGCGGACATGTTGCTTGAACGCGTAGGCTTGCGCGATGCGACTCGCAAGCGGGTCGGCACGTATTCGCGCGGCATGCGCCAGCGGCTAGGGCTCGCGGACGTGCTCATCAAGCAGCCTCAGGTCATCATTCTCGACGAACCGACGCTCGGCATCGACCCGGAAGGGGTGCGCGAGCTGCTGACGCTCATCCGGGATTTAAGCCGCAATGAAGGACTGACGGTGCTGCTGTCCTCCCATCATCTTCATCAGGTGCAACAAATTTGCGATCGCGTCGGGTTGTTCGTTAGGGGCAAGCTTATCGCTTCCGGCGATATCGCGACGTTATCGCGACAGCTGGACGACGCCCCGACGTTCCGTGTCGAGATGAGCGTGTCGCCCTGGAGCCCGGAGCTGGAGCGGTCGCTCATAGCCGTCGAACGCGTCGAGCGCATCGAAGTTACGACGACCGGCGACAGCTTGCTGCGGCTCTTCCAAGCGCAGGCAAATGCGCCGGTTACGGTGACGATATCCGGCGAGGGTGATATACCGACCGAGCTTGCGAACATCGTGATCGGGCAAGGCGCTACCCTGCACGCGCTCGCTCCTCGCAGCTACGGGCTCGACGATATTTATCACCGCTACTTCGAAGGAGGAGATGCCCGTGAACGCTTGGGCTGACAAATTCCAGACGCGCATGAACGGATGGTTCCGCCGATCCGCGGGCGCCGAGACGGAATCGGAGCTACCGGTTACCGCTCGGCAATCTTCCCCGTTCTGGGTTATCGTTCAAAAAGAGTTCGGCGATCATATCCGCAGCTGGCGATTCGTCATTTTGCTCGGTCTCGTCACGTTAGCCTGCATAGGCTCGATTTACACGGCGGTGACGGCTTTAAAAAACGGCGTTTCGCCGACCGGCGACGGAACGGACACGCGGTTTTTGTTCCTGAGCATGTTTACCGTGTCGGACGGCACGCTACCGAGCTTCCTGACGTTCCTCTCGTTCATGGGGCCGCTGATCGGCATCGCGATCGGCTTCGACTCGGTCAACTCCGAACGGAATAAAGGAACGCTCAGCCGCATCCTTGCCCAACCGATCCATCGCGACGACCTGTTGAACGCCAAATTCGTCGGCGGCCTATTGCTCATCGGCGTCGTCGTCTTCTCGCTCGGCTTCCTCGTAATGGGGATGGGCTTGTTCACGATCGGCTACCCGCCTACGCCGGAGGAATTCGGCCGCGTGCTGATCGCATTGCTGCTGACGACGGTATACGTCGGCTTGTGGCTGAACCTGTCGCTGTTCTTCTCGGTTCGGTTCAAGCAAGCGGCGACGTCGGCCTTATCGGGTATCGCGCTATGGCTGTTCTTCCTCGTGTTTTTCGGGATGATCGTCACGATGATCGGCAACGCGACCGCCCCTTCGGACCCGAACGACGCCGCGGCCGTCATGAGCCAGGAGCATTGGATGACGCTGCTGAACAGGCTTTCACCGTCGAACTTGTTCGAGGAGGCGGCTTCGACGATGCTGCTGCCCGACGTTCGCACGCTCAATCCGTTCGTAACGCAGGAGCAGGCCTATCGCGCGATATCGGCTCCGCTGCCGCTAACGCAAAGCGTGCTGCTCATCTGGCCGCACATCGTCGCTCTGATCGCCGAGACGGTCGTCATGTTCGCGGCTTCGTACGTGCTGTTCATGCGGCAGGAGGTGCGGTCGCGGTCATGATGAGCTAGCTATCGATTGTTCGTCAATCCGGCGATGTATCTCCATGAACGATAGCTAATAACAATAGCCGGGCTGTCCCATACGGACATTTAGCTCAGTTTTAAAACGGATCGCTTGCGAGAAAAGCAACCTTTCACGAAAATAGCGGCTACAGGGTGGTTACCCTGTGCCGCCATTTTACGTTTATGGTCTACTACCTCTCTCCGGTTGAAACTTCCGCCTGACAGACAGCGCATAGCATTTCTTGCTCCGAAGTTTTTCCCGCATCCTTTGTTTTGTATCGATTTCCGGAAAATCCACAATCGATATTAGAAAAAACGCGGCTATACCACAGTACTTTGTTCCATGAGCCTCGTTTGGCGAGGTTGCAGCGGGCACATCATCAGTTTCGCTTCTGTAGCCTCGTTTGGCGAGGTTGCAGCGGGCACATCATCAGTTTCGCCACTGTAGCCTCGTTTGGCGAGGTTGCAGCGGGAACATCATCAGTTTCGCCACTGTTGCCTCGTTTGGCGAGGTTGCAGCGGGAACATCATCAGTTTCGCCACTGTAGCCTCGTTTGGCGAGGTTGCAGCTTAATGCTGCTTTCCGTTAATACTATCGATAAATGTTTAAAGGGGGCTCCCTTAGTCTGATTTGCTCCCCTTTACTTTTAGGAATTGCGCGTAACCGTCTCGCCGACGATCGCTAGGACGAGTTCCGTCACTTTGACGATGTCGTCCGCTTTGATGCGTTCCTTCGTCGTGTGGATATCCTCGTAGCCGACTGCGAGATTGACTGTCGGAATCCCGTTGCCGTTGAACATGTTCGCGTCGCTGCCGCCGCCCGATGCGAACGTGCGCGGCGTCAATCCGATCGACTCGATCGCGGTCTTGGCGATTTGAACGACTTCGTCTTCGTCGCCGTACGAGTAGGCCGGATAGATCGTAATCGTCTGGAAATCGAACTCCGCGCCGTATTCCTTAGCCGCGGTAGCGACCGCTTCGCGCATAGACTCGATTTGACGATCCATCTTCTCTTGCACTTGACTGCGCGCTTCGGCGAAAATTTTGATCGTATCGGTCACGATGTTCACTTCGCCGCCGCCCTCGAACCGTCCGATGTTGGACGTCGTCTCGCTGTCAATGCGACCGAGCTTCATTAGCGACACCGCTTTGGACGCCACTTGTACGGCGCTGATGCCGTCTTCCGGATTGACGCCTGCGTGCGCGGCTTTACCGCGAATCGTAATGAATTGCCGCGAATTCGTCGGAGCGGCTACGGCGATAGCGCCGATCTCGCCGTTGGAATCGAGCGCGTAGCCGAGCTTCGCGCGCAGGCGCGAACCGTCCATCGCGCGGGAACCGAGCAAGCCGGATTCTTCGCCAACGGTGATGACGAATTGGATAGGACCATGCGGCGTAGCTTGCTCTTTCAACAACCGAATCGCCTCGAACATCGCCGCTAGACCGGCTTTGTCGTCGGCGCCTAGAATCGTCGTGCCGTCGCTGCGAATGTAGCCGTCGTCATCGAGACGAGGCTTAATGCCTTTGCCCGGAGATACCGTATCCATATGCGAAGTGAATAGCAAAGCCGGAACGTTGTCCAAACCTGCCGTTGCAGGCAACCAAGCGAACATATTGCCCGCGCCATGACCGATTTTGCCGCCGACATCGTCTTCCGTAACCTCGAGTCCGAGCGCTTCGAATTTGGCTTTGAGCACTTTGCTGATTTCCGTTTCGTACTTCGTCTCGCTATCGATCTGTACGAGCTCCATAAATTCGGCGATGAGCCTTTGTTTTTGTACCATGATCTTTCCTCCATGCATTGCTTTATTTTATAATGGAACATAGACAAACTGATCGAAGAGAGGGACTTAACCGATGAACAACAACCGTTGGATGAAAATCGTCGTATACGCCGTGCTGATCACCATGCTGCTGTCGACGCTCGTTATGAGCGTAGGCTTCTTGCTGCAATAACGCTTTCGTCGACGCGTTCGCTATCGAACGCGTCCAGGAAATGCGGGACGATCCGCCGTCCGATCGTCTCGACGTCGAGCGTTAATCCGGTTAACGACTCGATCGACGTAACGCCGTATTCGGTAATGCCGCAAGGAATAATCCCCTGAAACCCTTCTTGCTCGACGCCGCGCTTCACGTTTAACGCGAACCCGTGACTGGTGACGAATCCTCGCCGGGTACGGGCTTTGTTGAATTTAACGCCGATCGCGGCGATTTTGCGATCTCCAACCCAGACGCCGGTATATTCCGGCTTTCTTCCGCCTTCGATACCGAATTCTGCCAGCAATCGAATAATCGCTTCCTCGAGCGTCCGCAAGTAGCCGTGCAAATCCAGTCCGATCGCATCCAAATACAGAAGCGGATAGCCTACAAGTTGACCCGGACCGTGGTAGGTAATATCTCCTCCGCGATCGATCTCGTACAACGCGATACCGCGCTTCGCGAGCTCCTCCGCGCCGTAGAGCAAATGCTCCGGATGACGATCGGAGCCGATCGTGTAAGTCGGCGGATGCTCCAACAAGAGCAGCGTCTCGCCCAGTTCCTCGCGATCGATTTCGCGGACGAGCTTCTTTTGCAGATCCCAAGCTTCGCCGTAATCGATTTTGGACAACCATTCCGTACGTATGCTCCGCATTATTAAACCGTCCTCCTCAGAACAACGACTGACTGTATCCATTGTAGCGCAATGAAATCCCCGCTCGCAATTAAGGCGGCGCGACAGACGTCAAGGGGCCGTCCCGTCGGTCCGCTCGGACCAGTCGGAACAGCCCACAATGGCTTGCGCACGCCGTATCAAACCGGCATTCGGCTTATTAGTACAGCTTCGTCTCCATGTTGTAGCCTTCTAAATTTTCCTTCACCCGTTGCAAGAACCTGCCGCAGATGACGCCGTCTAGAATCCGATGGTCGAGCGAAAGACACAAGTTAACCATCGACCGTACCGCGATCATGTCGTTAATAACGACCGGACGTTTCACGATCGATTCGAACGTTACGATCGCCGCCTGCGGGTAGTTGATGATCGGCTGCGAGAGGATCGAGCCGAACGAACCGGTGTTATTAACGGTGAACGTACCGCCTGTCACGTCCGCCAGCGTATGCTTTTTGTTCCTCGTCTTCGTGACGAGCGTATCGATCTCGTGGGCGATGCCCGCGATGTTCTTCTGGTCGGCGTTACGGATGACCGGCGTGATGACCGATTCTTCCGTGCCTACCGCGAGCGAGATGTTAATGTCGCGCTTCACGATGATTTTGTCGACGGCCCAGACGGAGTTCATGATCGGATAATCTTTGATCGCGTTCACGACCGCCTTGATCAAGAACGGCATGTACGTCAGATTAATGCCTTCGCGGCGCTGGAACTCGTCTTTGAGCTTGCCGCGCAGCATGACGAGGTTCGTGACGTCGACCTCGATCATCGTCCACGCATGCGGAATTTCGTTGACGCTCTGCTTCATATGGCTGGCGATCGCGTTGCGCATCGGCGTAACGTCGATGAAGTATTCGCCTCGGCCCGTAACTTCCTGTCCTTGCTGCCCGAGAAGCGGCATGCGAGGAGATTCCGACAAGTGAATGCCCGTCGAACGAACCGGCACTTTCGGGTCCATCTGGACGAAGGACGTCGCTGATGCAGCTTGCGCTGCCGTTCCCGGAACGTAATCGAGCACGTCTTTGCGGGTAATGCGCCCGCCTTCACCGGTGCCAGGAACATGGCTCAGATCGATTCCGCGCTCCGCGGCTAGCTTCTGAACCGCCGGCGAATAACGTCCGCGCATCGGCGCGTTAGCGTCGAGCTTGCCGGAGGCGGCGACGCCCGAAGGACGAGCACCCATCTTCCCTGCGCCCTCTTGCCGCGTTTCCACCGTAGCGTTATGCGTAGCATCGACTAGATCCGCCGCATCGACTTCCGTCTCGATGAGACAGATCGCCACTCCGACTTCGATCGTCTCGCCTGCGCCTGCCAGCAGCTTCACGACGATCCCTTTTGCGGTGGACGGAAGCTCGGCGTTTACTTTATCGGTTATGATCTCGCATAGCGGCTCATACATATCCACCTGATCGCCAGGCTGCTTCAGCCACTGTTCGATCGTTGCGGATACGAGCGATTCCGCGAGTTGCGGCATCGTAATTTCGACGATTTGTTTAGCCATTCGTAATCTCCTCCCCGGCCAACGGTGGCCGGTCGTCTAATACCGCGCCAGCTCCAGCATGGCCGCTTTGACTTTTTCTTTGTTCAATAGGAAGTGCTTCTCGCCCGGCGGATTAATCGCCATCGCCGGGATATCGGGACCGCACAGACGGCGAATCGGCGCATCGAGATCGTAGAGCAACTCTTCGGCGATAATGGCGGACACTTCCGCCCCGACGCCGCCGGTCTTGTTATCTTCGTGAATGATGAGAACTTTGCCCGTCTTCGCCGCCGCTTCCAAAATCGCCTCGCGATCGAGCGGCTGGATCGTGCGCAGGTCGAGAATGTGGGCTTCGATCCCTTCGTCTCTCGACAGCTCCTCCGCGGCTTGCATCGCGAAATGAAGCGGCATGCTGTAACCGATAACCGTAATGTCGGTACCCTCGCGCATCACGTTCGCCTTGCCGATCGGGACGATATAATCCTCTTCCGGCACTTCGTCGGTAATGAGGCGGTAGCACTTCTTGTTCTCGAAGAACAAGACGGGATCCGGATCGCGAATCGCGGCTTTCAGCAGCCCTTTGGCATCGTAAGCGGTCGCGGGAGCGACGATCTTAAGACCCGGCGTGCCGAAAAATACCGATTCCGGGCACTGGGAATGGTACAACCCGCCGAATACGCCGCCGCCGATCGGCGCGCGAATGACAACGGGGCAGCTCCAGTCGTTATTGGAGCGATAGCGGATTTTGGCCGCTTCGCTAATGATTTGGTTCGTCGCCGGGAACATGAAGTCCGAATACTGCATCTCGGCTACCGGCTTCATGCCGACCATGGCCGCGCCGATCGCGACGCCGGCGATAGCCGATTCCGCGAGCGGCGTATCGATCGCGCGCTCCTCGCCGAATTGCTGGTAGATGCCCTTCGTCGTACCGAACACGCCGCCCTTCTTGCCGACGTCCTCGCCGAGAATGAAGACGTTGTTGTCGCGCTCCATCTCTTCCTTCATCGCGAGACGAATCGCTTCGATATATTCAATAACCGCCATTAGTGACCCTCCCCGCTTGGCTCCGCATAGACGTAAAGCTCCGAGTCTTCCGCAGACTGGAACGGAGCGCGCTCCGCGTATTGGTTGCCCTCGTCGATGATCGCGCGGATCTCCACCTGGAGCGTAGCTTCTTGCTCATCGGACCATAAGCCTGCATCCATGAGATAATTTTTATAGGTTTGGATCGGATCGTTCTGCTTGTAAGGCTCTACTTCTTCCTTCGTCCGATACTCCAAATCGTTGTCTGTCGCCGAGTGACCGGTAACGCGGTACGTCATGATCTCGATGAGCGTAGGTCCCTCGCCCGCGATTGCGCGGTCGCGCGCTTCCTTGACGACGCGATACACTTCGAGCGTATCGTTGCCGTCGACGCGAACGCCCGGGAATCCGTAACCGAGGGCGCGATCGTAAATTTGGCCTCTCGTCTGCTTGGCCAACGGGACGGAAATCGCGTATTGATTGTTCTGACAGACGAAAATAACCGGCAGCTTATGAACGCCGGCAAAGTTGCAGCCTTCGTGAAAATCGCCTTGGTTGCTCGAACCTTCGCCGAAAGAGACGATCGACACCGACTTCTCGCCGCGCATCTTGGCCGCTAACGCGATGCCTGCCGCATGCGGGACTTGCGTCGTTACCGGACTTGAGCCGGTAACCATGCGCAGCCGCTTGGAGCCGAAATGACCCGGCATTTGACGTCCGGCGCTATTCGGATCTTCGGCTTTGGCATATAGGGACAGCATAAGTTCCTTAACCGTCATGCCGATTGAGAGCACGAAACCGTAATCGCGGTAATAAGGCAGGAACCAGTCGGTTGTCGTATCCATGGCGAAGCCCATCGCGACCTGCGAAGGCTCCTGCGTAATGCCTGAAATGTGGAAGTTAACTTTACCCGCAAGCTTGAGCAATTGACCGCGTTCGTCGAATCGGCGAGCGGTCATCATCGTCTTGTACATGTCGACTGCGCGTTCGTCGGACAAGCCTAGCGCGGTATGTCTTAAGGTTTGCTGGACGGAACCGGCCTGTTTCATGGGTGCGTCCTCCTAGCTTTCACTTTGTATTATAACCTGGTCTTAATACTTGAGCTTAACCCTATTATACTCTCCTCGATAACAAAAAGAAACGCCCAACTGCACACGGTTTCGAAGAACGCTGTTCATGCGTCTTAATTCGTGTGCAGGGACGATGCGGACAAGGCCGCCGAATCCTTTATTAAGCGTGTCCGGCTCCGCCGTCCAACGCAAGCATGACTTCTTGCAGCGCTTCCGATAGCGTCGGATGCGGATGAATCGCTCGTCCGATTTCCCATGGCACCGCATCCAGCAGCTTCGCCAGCGACGCCTCGGCGATCATGTCGGTCGCATGCGCGCCGACTAGGTGCACGCCGAGCAAATCGCCGCTAGCCTTATCCGCGACCACTTTCGCGAAGCCTTCGGTCTCCCCGTACACGAGCGCTTTGCCTAGTATGCGCAGCGGGAGCTTGGCTACCTTCACGTCGTACCCGTTCGCCTTCGCGTCCGCTTCGGTCCATCCGATCGAAGCCGCCTCCGGACGAGAATAGATACAGCGGGGAATGTCCCGGTCCGCCGTACGCGAAGATTTGCTGCCGAGCAAATGATCGACCGCGACCGCCGCTTCGTGCATCGCCGCATGCGCCAATTGGACGCCGCCGATGCAGTCGCCGATCGCATAAATGTGCGATTCGCCGGTCTGCAAAGTTTTAGGACTAACGACGACGAACCCTTTGTCCGCCTTCACGTCCGTATTTTCCAAACCGAGCTGTTCGACGTTGCCTTGGCGACCGACGGATACGAGCATATGTTCCGCGGTAAGCGTTGTCGTCTTATCGCCGGAGACCGCTTCGGCATGAACGCCGTTCTCCGTCACCGTACAAGAATCGATCTTAAGCGAAGCGCCGGTCAAGATGTTCACGCCGCGTTTCTTAAGCGCCTTCGCCAGCTCCGAGCTTACGTCCTTATCTTCTCCGGGAACGATTCGTTCAGCCGCTTCGACTATCGTCACTTGGCTGCCGAAATCGCTCAGCATCGATGCCCACTCTACGCCGATCACGCCGCCGCCGACGATAATAACCGACGCGGGAAGCTTCGGCCAATCGAAGGCTTCGTCGCTCGTTACGATCGACGAACCGTCGTAAGGCAGTCCGGGCAACAGGCGTGGTCTTGAGCCCGTGGCAATGATGACGTGTTTCGGCACGACGGTCTCGGACTCGCCGTTAGCTAACTCGACGAAGATCGATCCGCTCCGCGGGGAGAAAATGTTAGGACCAATAATTCTGCCGCTCCCGGGCAGCACTTGAACGTTATGCTGCTTCATGAGCGCTTGTAAACCTCTATGTAATTGCCCGACGATGTCCGTCTTGCGAGATAACACCGCAGTCCAGTCCACGCTGACTTGTCCGCCGGCAACGTTAACGCCGTATGAAGCAGCCGCTCCGATCGTGGCGTACACTTCCGCGCTTCGCAGCAGCGACTTGCTAGGAATACAGCCGCGATGCAAGCACGTTCCGCCAAGCTTGTCCTTCTCGATGACTACGACGCTCCGCCCGGCTTGCGCCGCTCTGACCGCCGCGGTATAGCCTCCGGGCCCGCCGCCGATAATGGCGACATCGACTTCGATTGGCATTTCGTTTCCCCTCCGTATAGTTGCTCGTCTACTATTGTACCTTTTTTTGCCCGTAGGAACAAAATCCCACGCGTTTTTCTAGATTAAGGAGCAAAACTATCGAATCGACCTATCGGGCGAATCGGCAAAATACGGCAATATGACGCTTTCATAGACAATAAAGGCTGAAATCGTTATGATTAGAGGAGTGGAAGGAGGGCTATATTGACCTCATGAAGTTAATTATGCAGAGACTTATCGCCATTTTGCTACTAGTCGTTCCCGGACTAGCGGCTGCCTATGGTTTCCTGCTCATGAAGGACGCGCTCTTCGATTATTTCGCGGATATGGGTGACGTATCGATCACGCCGGCATTCGCCTGGGGATCGTTCGCGCTCGGTGCACTTTTATTTCTACTCGGAATCGCCTTCATTGGCGGATGGGTATTCTACCGCGACCGTAAGCGCAACTACTTGTCTCCGCGCTTCCGACCGAAGAGGCCGCCGCGTCCAAGCGCGAAACCTCCCGAAGACACGCAATCTGAATAACGCATATGCCAAAAGGCTCCTGCCGCCCTTATCGGGCGCAGGAGCCTTTTAATTTGATTCTGACGTGCTTATTGCGCGGCGGAAGCCGACGGCGATGCCGCTGGCGAGGATGCCGGCGCGGATGCTGCCGGCGAAGATGCGGCCGGCGTTTCGGCTGGTGCGTCTTCTTTAACCAAGTTTTTCACGTGGTTGTCCGCTTTGAGCTTGTCCAACCAAGAAGCCTCGTTCGTGCCGAGTTGTTCCGCCCAGTACGCGTCTTGCACGTCCGCTTTTTTCTCGTCGTAAGACGGAACTACGGCTGGCTTAACGTCCGTTACTTTGATGATGTGGAAGCCGTATTGCGACTGAACGACATCGCTGAGTTGACCTTTATCCAGCGCTAGCGCTGCTTGCAAGAATTCGGGAACCATTTGAGCATCGGGACCGAAGAAGTCGCCCAGATCGCCGCCGTTTACAGCGGAACCCGTATCGATCGATTTCGCTTTCGCGATCGTCGCGAAGTCTTTGCCCGCCTTCAGGTCTTTAAGGATAGCATCGGCTTCTTCTTGCGTTGCCACGAGAATGTGCGAGGCTTTAACTTGCTTCGGCGTCGTCGCGAACTTATCTTTGTTCGCTTCGTAGTAAGCCTTGAAGTCGTCTTCCGTTGCAGGATTAGCGTTAGCGTACACTCTTTGCTTCAACACTTGCGGAATGATTTGTTGCTCTTTGAACGTTGCCAAGTCGATTCCGTTCTGGTCGAGCGCTTTTTGGAACCCTTCCGCGCCGCCGAAGTTCGTCTCGTACTTCGCGATTTCCTTGTTAACGTCCGCGTCCGTAACTTCGATACCGGCTTTGTCCGCCATTTTGCTGATCAGTTTCTTTTCGATTACGGCATCGACCATGGTCGCGAATTGCTCGGCCGGCACTTGGGTTTTGATTTCTTCGTAGAAATCGACTTTGGAAACCGAACCGCCGTCGAATTTCGCGATTTTCTTGTCCGATCCGCCAAGCGGATTTGCGATCAGCACGAACGCGAGCGCCGCGACGGCAATGACGGACAATCCGATCCATGGCCAAGCGGGCATGGCTGCTTTCGGAGCGGACGCTCCAGCTGCGCCTTCCTCTTCTTGAGCGAGTTTGATCTCTTCTTGTTCCGTTGCTTCCGACCCCTCGGAATCGTTCAAACGGAGCGTCTCCGCGGTATCGCGATTGTCGTTCTCAGGCACGTTCGCCTGTTCCTTTTCCATGTCGCTCATAGCAGTAATGCCTCCTTAGATTTAAAAAACTAACCTCCCTACTATATCAGATTTTCAAATCCGTACATTAAAACTAGCTGAAAAATTCGAACCGTTTGCAACAAGTTTCCACATTATTCGGTACCCTACTTCGCTTGGGCGTCTACGGTCGATGTTACTTCGGCGGTGATGCGGTCCCCGCCTCCCGCCTTCCAACGCGTCACGAAATCTTCGAACGCGTCGATCGGTATTTCTCCCGTAATGATCTGCAAATAGGTATCATGTTCCATCTGTTGTAGCGCGGGCCAGCTTTTATCCATCGAAGGCGTCGTTCCGTAAAATACCGCTTCCTTCTTTACCATCGGCTGCTTGCTCACCGCGCCGCCCAGCAAATACGCTTGCGAGGCGCTCCAGGCTTCCATATTTTTGCGAGGCGACTCCATCTCTTGCTTCGTATCTTCATAAAGCGACTTCGAATCCGGATCCAACTCATCCGAATTGACTTCTCCGGCAAGCGCCTTTACGAGCAAATCATGGCGCTGCTCGATCGCATCGGGGTAATCGAGCAACAAGTCGAACGGATAGTAGCTGCGCAGCTGCGTGCCGAGTTGGCTCGCCGTTGCCCTTAGCTTCTCGACTTGTTTAACATTGGGATCAAGGTTGCGCTCTAGTCTAGTCAGCACGTTCAACAATTTGAGCGCTGCTTCGGGATGCGCATACCCTTTGCGAACGACCAAATAGCGATCCGTCGTCGGAGACGTATTCGTGACGAACGTGCCCATGTCGTCCACGGGCGCCGCGAAAACGCGCCATTCCGCTTTCGTATCTTTGGCGACCGAAGTAGACAACGGCCAATAAGGAGCCCACCACGGACCGAAAATAATGCCGGTCTGATTCTCCTCGATTACGTCGGTAATATCTTTGCGCAGCACGAATTGCTTGTCTATGACGCCTTCCTGGTACCACTGCGCGAGCAACGCAAGCGCCCGCTTCGCGTTCGGGGTAATGGAGCCGTAAACGACGTTGCCGGATTCATCGCGAATCCAGCTTTTCGGAAATGCGTGATAAGCCGAAAAGATGCCGTTCAATCCGTGCACGCCGATTTTTTCGCCGAATACGAGCTGCGTATCGACCGGGATTCCGATAGTGTCCGCGTTGCCGTTGCCATCCGGATCGCCCTTCATGAAAGCATGGGCGATATGCGCCAAATCGTCTAACGTACGCGGCGGAGACAGCTTAAGCTTATCTAGCCAATCTTGCCGCACCCAGACGTACGTCGGCGCATCGGCTTCGATGGCTACGTTAGGCATGGCGAACAGCTTGCCGTCCTCCGAAGCTTCCTTAATGGCTTTGCCGCCCGTCGCATCGTAGATGGACTTGACTAATTCGGAGGCATACGGTTCATAGTAACTGGACAGATCCTCGATCATGTCGCGCTCCATGAGCGAATGGAACTGGTCTCTCGTTACGATGAACACGTCCGGCAAGTCGTTGCTGCGAATCGCTAAATCCAACATGCTCCTGTACTGCTCTTCGCCGCCGGCTTCCCAATCGTATTTGACCTCGATACCGGTTTGTTCCTGCAAATAGCGAGTCAAGAAGTGATTGTCCCGCAGATCACCTTCCGGCAATGTAATATCCGAATAGGAGTAGGCGATGCTGAGTTTTACCGGCGGATCGTACGCAGCGTAGGCTAAGTTCTCCGCACGTTCCGAGGGCTGCCCGTTTTTGCAAGCGGGAACGATCGTAATGATCGCCGCGCAGGCACATCCGACAACTAGTCTGCGCCAACCGCTCTTGTTACGTAAGGCGACCATTCGCTCAGCTCCTCTCGTCTCTTCTCATCCGGTATTCGGTCGGATAATAGCCCGTGCGTTCCCGAAACACCCGGCTGAAGTGCTTATCGTCCTCGAATCCGATACGGCTAGAAACCTCGTATACAGACAAATCCGTCGTGTTCAACAGTTCTTTCGCTTGCTCGAGCTTCATCATCCGAAGCGTGTCCCCGAACGACACCCCCGTGAACTTCTTATAGCACTGGCTGAAATAGCTGCGGCTCATGCCGACCTGCTTGGCGACTACGTTCTGATTCAAGTCCGAGGCGGCGTAGCGCTTCATATATGCCATCGCTTGCAGCAAGCAGACGACGACCTCTCGGGACAACGTAAGCTCCACCATTCTGCGCTGGAGCGTTGCCATCATTTCCGACAACCAGCTTCGGACTTGCTTCCAGCTTTGCGGCGACTGCTCCGGCTTCCATTTCGTTTTGCGTTCGGCGTCCGACTCCCAATCGAAGTATAACGACCAGTCTTCGGCCAAGCCGCTCGTGATCCGGATTAACGATGCGGGAGGGGGCTGCGTCGCTTCGATTTTATCGACAAGCTGCTTCCATTCCTTGCCGTAAAACAGCCACTTCATTTGTTCCAGCTCGAGCTCGATCGCTTGAACCGATTTGTCGGCTTCCGCTATCCGGGAAGCTTGCGCCGCGTCTTCCGCGAACGGATCGAGATGTAAGCCCGTCTGTGGGATCGGAGAAGCACCGTAAAACAACCAACCGGGCAACATACGTACGATTAGCGCTTCAGCGTCGGCTTGCGACAGCTTCGCGGAAGGCGCGAGCTTGATCGGCTGCCAATGCTCCCTCAGGCTTAGCGGCAATTTCATTACCCCATCGGCTGTTTCTATATCGCTGGCAGGCTGAAGCCAGATCGAGTCGGTTAGCATGATCGGTTTGCGACCTGCCGTAACGCCGGCCAGCAGCGCCTCCTTGTTAACCGGATGCTCGAAGGTGCAAAATGCGGTCGCACCTTGGAATGTCCGGACGGGGGAAACAACGGCCTCGCGCGATTCCCACGACAATCGCTTCAATATTCTCGTCATCGTTTCGTCGACGTTGCCGCGATTCAGCAGCGTCTTAACGATATAATCGATCGCGCCGAGCCGCAGCGCCTCTTGCACGTAATCGAACTCGTGATGGCACGTTAGCACGACGGACTTGATTTGCGGATAAAGCGTTCGCACCTGCTCCATGAGCTCGAACCCCGTCATGCCCGGCATGCTAATATCGACGAACAGGAGATCGACGTTCGTTTTGCCGAGCAGCGCGAGGGCCGTATGTCCATCCTTCGCTTCGCCGACGAACCTTATATCGTAAGAAGACCAATCCGTCATCGAGATGAAGCCTTTGCGTACGAGTTTCTCGTCGTCAACTAGTAGAGCGTTGATCATCGCGATCCTCCTTGATCTCATTCGGAATTTCTACGGAAAGTACGGTACCTTCGCCAAGACGGCTGTCTATGACGAGCAGATCCTCGTTGCCGTAATAACGACCTAACAAGCTTCTGACGTACTTGAGCCCGATGCCCATCCCCATCATCGGCCGGTCGCCGTCTTTGCCGAGCAATCTGCTCGCCGTTTCTTCGTCCATTCCGGGTCCGTTATCGGCCACTTCCAAGCGTAGCGCGCCCTGCTTGGTCATGCCGATCGCGATACGGATCACTCCGTCTTCTTTGCTTTTACCGTGATAAATCGCGTTTTCGACTAACGGTTGCAAAATGAATCGCGGAATAGGTATGGAGAGCGCAGCTTCGTCCACGTCGATGACGAACGCCAGCTCGCCCTCGTAGCGGAAGCTTTGCAGCTCGATATAGTTGCGCAGCGCGCCCAATTCGTCCCGAACGGTAACGATCAGGCTTTGCTTGCCCATGTTGTAATGGAGCACCTGCACGAGCAGCGTCAGCAGCCGGTCGATATCGTCCTGCCCGTTCGACCTTGCTAACCACTGCACCGTATTGAGCGTATTGTGCAAGAAGTGCGGGTTGATTTGGCTAAGCACCTTTTCCATTTCCAGCTGGCTTTTCATTCGTTCATTGCGCGCGACTTCGCCGATCAGCTCGTTAACGGTCGTCTTCATGACTTGGAAGTTGCGGAGCAATTGATCGAATTCCTCGACATGCGTCAAGCTGACTGGAGATTCGCGATCGCCCGTCATGCGGACGATCTCTTTGTTCAGCTTGCGAAGCGAGCCGTACACTTTGCGCCAGATGAGCATGGCGAGTACTATCGCGAAGCCGAAGGAGGCGATGATCAGCGCGGCCATTCGCCAAATCCACGCGTTGATCTCGCGGTTGAAGACGCTTTGATCGACGGCCGTAACGAGCTTCCACCCTTGCGAGCTCTCGTAACCGAACAGATAGTAGCCCTTGTACAGCTTGTCGCCCGATGCCGCCATATCCCAGCGCAGCAAGCTTCCGTCGAACGGGGCTTCTCCGCTATCCGCGTAGATGCCGTCCCCTTCGTCGTTAATGAGGAAGTGCGACACCTTCATGCCGTACCATTGACTGTTCATGATCTGATGGAACAGGTTGTAATTCGTCTCCAAATAGATATAGACGGATTGGTCCAAGTCTGTCCGGACTTCGCGCAGCGAGGAAAATACGATGTTCGTGCTATTCTTGTACTGCGTGCGATGTGGACCGAAATACGACGCGCCGTTGTAGCGAACGAACGGAGGCAAGCCGGATACGCCGAAGTCGGGGCTGACGGCCAGGTTCGTGAACAAAATCGGATCGGTCGCTTGAGGATTATAATAAACCGTCAATCCGAGATTCGGATTCGTGAAGTTAACGATATTTAAGCTTTCTTCGATCTCTTTCATCATGTCGGCTTTTTCGGTTAATTTCTCGGTATTCAAGTAGGCATTGACGCGTTCCGCGGTTTGCCCGTCCAGCGCGAACTGTTTGGAGACGAAATCGAGGTTGCTAAGCACGTTCTCGAGACCGGTTGCTTCTTGCTTCAAGCTCGCATCGATGCCGGCACGGATTTTGTGCGTCAGAATCGAATGCAAGGAAGAATACGTAAACGCGGAAAATAAAATGGGCGGAAAGAGACAGGCTATGAGCAAATAGATAACGAGCGTGCGTCTGAGCGTACCCGATTTGAATGGATGAGGCATTTTGCGAATGAATCTGAACGGGGCCAACAAGCTCGTCCTCCTTATCGTGCAATCGCTTACTTTTCTCATGTTAACAGTTCGTCCACGGCTAAGGAAGGGGACAATTATAGCAAAAGGGTACGGAAGAGCCGCGTTACGCGGCTGCTTCCCTACCCCCTCTAACGAAATTTAGCTATTTTTACGGTATTCGAACGTTTTTTTGTTTTGCTCGATGTTCCACGCAAGCACGTCGTCGTAGCCAAGACCTTTAGCTTTATCGATCATCTCTTTTTTGAGCTTATCGAATTCGCCTTCGTTTTTCGCGAAGATCATCTTCCAGGAGTATTGCTTGATAACCGTTGCGACTTGACCTTTCTTCTGCTCGAGATCCGCAGGATAAGCCTCGGGAGGCGTACCCGTGAAGAGCGGTCTCATAACCGACAGCTGGTTATGCTGCAGGAGGTAGTCTTTAGGCGTCGGTGCGCCCATTGCCGCATTCCAATCTTCGTGCAGTTTGTCTGGCGCTTTCGCAAGCTGGGAGGACCAAAGGTTGTAGTCGTAAGGCTCGCCCGTAATCGGGTTGATGTCCGTAGTCTTGAACGTCGTATTGTTGATTTGGTCGCGGCCGTCTTTCCAGATGCCGCCGCCGAACTCTTCCGGAATCGGCGTTTCGCCGGCAGGAAGTGTTTTCGCGCCCAGCTCGGTCAACACTTGTTTGCCGTCTTTCATTTCCCACATCAAGCCTTCAGGTCCGTTATCCGCGATCATGCGGCCTTCCGGGCTGTACAACCAGTCGAGGAATTGCATAACGCGTTCCGGATGCTCGGCTTTGGCGCCGATTGCCCATACACGGGAGCTTCCATAAGGGTCATAGCCGTAGGAGTAGTTGCGCTCGTCGCCGAATGGAACCAGTTCCAGACCTTTGCCTTCGGCAAGATGCTCTGGCGTGTTATACGCGTCATCCGCCCACGAGAACATGGAGAACAGCAACTGACCGTCTTTCATTTTGTTGATGTAATCGTCGAACTTTTGCGTCGGTGAGTCTGGATCCACGAGGCCCATTTTGTTCGCGTCATAGTAGAGCTTAAGAGCGCGAATGTAGTAGCCGTCTTCGTCAAGGATCCCTTGCGTTTCATCCGTATCCGCGGAGATCAGCGTGAAGCCGCCTTGGGCAAAACCGTCGCTCTCGTCGAAGCCATGAAGCGCAGCCCACGATTTCGCGAGAACCATCATGTTGCCATCCCAATCGCCCCACATGGAGAACGCGTACGTCGGACGACCGGATTCGCTCTTCGGATTCAATTCTTGCATTTTCTTCAGAACAGGAAGGTAGTCTTCCATCGTCTTGATTTCAGGGCGTCCGATTTGCGTATAGAGGTCCCAACGCAGGTTCGGGTGGTAGTTCAGCTCTTTTCCTTCGGAAGGACCTGGCTTGTCTTCGCCGACATCGTTGCCGATTCCGTATACGGACGTACCGCCGCCGAAGTTTTTCTTGTTCTTTTCGATCGCTTTCGGTGCATATTTCAAAATGTTTTGTCCGTATTTATCAAGCAGACCGTCTTTCGTCCAGTCGATGATCATGCCCGCTTTGATCGCATCTTGGTACTTCGTGCCGTCGTCGCCGAATACGACGAGGTCGCCGAGGTCGCCGCCCGCCATCATTTGCGCCCATTTAACGTCGCCGCCGCCCTCGAGGTTCGAGGAGATGATGTTCAGGTTGATGTTGAATTTATCTTTAACGACTTTCGCAAACCATCCGGTTTGTTCGCCGGAGAAGTTCGAGAGCATCGAGAACACGTCGAGCGAAATCTCTTCTTGCGGTTCCGCCGATGCGCTCGGGGAAGCCGATTCGCTCGGTGCAGCACTAGAAGCAGGCGGTGCAGACGAAGAAGCCGCATTGTTATTGTTGTTGTTCGAGGAACAAGCCGTGATCGAAGAAACGAGTAAGACTGCCGTAAGCAACGATAATGTTTTTCTAAAAGTCACTAGGTTTTGCCTCCCTTATTGGTTACCTTCCTAATTTAATGCAATTGCTCAAAATTACTGCGGTAATCTTCTTCGACCTCACCACCTCTCATGGCTTCAGCGCGATTAGCCTTTGACCGAACCGATCATGATGCCTTTTACGAAGAAGCGCTGGAAGAACGGATATACGAACAAAATCGGGGTTACGACGATCATCGCAACGGTCGTGCGAATAGACGTTGCGGTCTGCAAATTCGCAAGATCGATATTCATTGCGCCTTGCGAGCTCCGCATAATCGCAGCGAGCGAATTCGATTCGTTCATGTACTTGTAGAGTACATACTGAAGCGTGTAGTACGTCTTATCCGTCATCAGGAACAACGTATCGACGAACGAGTTCCACTGACCGACGGCCGCGAAAATCGCGATTGTCGCCGCGATCGGCTTAATGAGCGGAAGAACGATTTTCCAGAACAACGTCATCGTGCCGGCCCCGTCGATCTCCGCCGATTCCTGCAGCGATTCCGGAATCGATTCGACGAACGTCTTGACGAGGATGACATAGAAGGGCGTTACGATGCCTGGCAAAATATAAGCAAGGAAATTGTTCGTCATATGCAGATTCATCATGATGATGTACCAAGGAATGATTCCCGCGTTGAAATACATCGTAATGATGATGAACCGGTACCAGAATCTGCGGCCCCACATTTTACGTTTCGTGAACAAGAACCCTAGGAACGCCGAACCGAGTACGGTCGCGATCGTCCCGAGCACCGTTCTCTCGAGCGAGACGAGCGCTGCGTGCGACAAACCTTTAATCTTCAGCACTTCTACATAATTGTTAAAGTGAATTTGTTTCGGATACCAAGTGACGAGTCCTCGCGAGCTAAGATCGTTGCTACTGATCGTCTGAATGAACAAGTAGTAGAACGGATACACGCAGAGCAGCGTGAAGATGACGAAGAACGTAATGTTGCCTATTGAGAATAGACGGTCTCCAAATGAGCGTCTTATTTGCATCCGAAGTCTCTCCTTTCTCCTTAGATGATCGATTCGCCGCGTACCCACTTTGACATACGGTTAGCGAAGAACAACAACGCGATGCTTACGATCGACTTCAGCATGCTGACGGCCGTAGCGAACGAGAAGTTAAAGCCTACCAGACCGATGTTGTAGACGTACAGATCGAGCACCTCGATGTGATCTTTGTTCATCGGATTTTGGAACACGTAAAATTGCTCAAGGCCGTTGTTAATGAAGTTGGCGATCGACAAGAGCAGCAGCACGAAGTACGTAGGCATTAGGCCCGGCACCGTAATGTGCCACATGAGGCGGAACCGACCGGCGCCGTCGACTTTAGCCGCGTCGTACAACTCCTGATCGATGGACGCTATAGCGGCGATAAAGAGAATCGCACCCCATCCGAGCCCTTTCCACGTCGACCACAAAATCATTTTGAGCCAAGTATGACTGTCGCTAGCTAAATAGTTCACGCCATGGTCTTGGAATCCGAGCGAGATCATCACTTTGTTCACGACGCCCATGTCGACGGAGAACAGCATGAACGCGATCGCGTATACGAGTACCCAGCTGATGAAGTTCGGCAGCGTCGTGAACACTTGAACGAACTTCTTGAACTTCGTAGAACGGATTTCCATGAGCATAATGGCGAAGATGACCGGGAAGATCGAAGTTACGATACCAAGCAAGCTCATCGCCATCGTATTTTTCATGACGCGCAGCACTTCTTGCGTCTGCGTCGGATTCGAAACAATCGATTTGAACCAATCGAATCCTACGAATTCCGTATCGAAGAGCGAAAACCCCGGACGATAGTTGTAGAAGGCATATAGCCAGCCGTATAACGGCATGTAGCTGAACACGAACACGAGTGCGAGAAAAGGTAGCGCATACAAGAACAATTGATAACGATCGGGAATCCTCCCGATTCTAATCTGATTGACAAGAGGCCTTTGAGTGACCGGTTTCATGAAATCCCCCCTGTTGAATTGCGCCGATCCGCGACGTCCGGCAATACGGTAAGCGCTTTCTTCACTTTCTAATCTTATTCTAGCGTCGCATAGGCAAAGGAAGGGATGGACGTCGGTTAGCGTTCTCGCTTGCGCCGTTCTTAGATCTCGAACGAAATTCCAACTTCGCAAAACCGTTTTCTAATGCGACTAGAGTAAAGGGCTGAGATTATCAGCCCCTCCTCATCAAACCGTACGTGAGGTTTTCCCTCATA